>NC_009668.1:0-300000 GCF_000017405.1 Brucella anthropi ATCC 49188 | reverse complement strand
AGAAACCATTCCTCAGCGCATCAATTTGCAGCGACCCTATCGCATGAAATCAGCAATTGCTGGATAACTTAAATCGCTTTGATTTTTTTCGAAGAAAAGTATTGCGTTCGGTGTTTGAGTTCGCTAGATGGAAGCCGTCGCGAATGAGCTGACGCTTTATCGCGCTTGCAGGCCTCTAGATCGAAGGCATTTGCATATTCCTGCTGGGGAATAGTTTAAGGGTAGAACAGCGGACTCTGACTCCGCTAGTCTTGGTTCGAATCCAGGTTCCCCAGCCAATACTTTCTTCAAGAAAATCAATGTTATAGACAACAAGCCCGGATACTTCCTGGCTTTTTTCATGTCGCGTTTAGCGGCAACCAACTTCCAGTACCCAACTTAGATATCGTAACCCGCATTAAGAGTTTTCAAAACGGGACACATACCGGATCGAACATTACAAAAAATTCAGGTTCCACTCTTGAACTTGGCAAAACCATACACATTTGAAGAAATGCAGCGCCGGGCCCCTCTGGTCATGGCTACCGCTATGGCGATGTCGGGGCTGCTCCACTTGTTCAAATGGAGATGGTCCGGCGATGGATTCGCTTATTGTAGCCCTTTCGGGCGATTTTCTTGGCACACCTGTATATTTCTGGGCGGCGTTTATCGTCGTCGTCGTTGGCTTGCTTGTCTTCGACCTCGGCATTCTCCATCGTGACGAACACGAGATCGAAGCCAAGGAAAGCCTCCTGCTTTATGGCTTTTATGTTCTGATCGCACTCGCCTTCGGTGGCTGGGTGTGGTGGCAGCGCGGAGCGGAATCCGGCCTGGAATTTTATACCGGCTATCTGATCGAACAGAGTCTTGCGATGGACAACATGTTTGTTATCGCAACGATCTTCGGCTTTCTTGGCATTCCTCGTCTTTACCAGCATCGTGTTTTGTTCTGGGGTATTCTCGGCGTTATCGCCTTCCGGGCAATCCTGATCGGACTTGGTGCAGCCCTTGTGCACGAGTTCAACTGGATTCTGTTCCTCTTTGGCGCGTTTCTCGTTTTCACCGGCTTCAAGATGTTCGGCCATCAGGACGAGACACCCGACATCGAGCAGAACGCTGTCTTCAAGTTCCTTCGTCGCCGGTTCAATATCACCCGCGAATTGCATGGTCGCAACTTCACGGTCAAACAGCCACATCCCAAAACTGGCAAGATGGTCACCTGGTTGACCCCTTTGGCGGTCGCGCTCATCATGGTGGAAACTGTCGATCTGATCTTTGCAGTCGACTCTGTCCCCGCCGTCTTCGCAGTCACTCAGGACACGTTTATCGTCTACACTTCGAACATCTTTGCCGTTCTGGGCTTGCGCGCGCTCTATTTTGCGCTGGCTGCGGCGATGAACCGGTTCCGCTATCTACAGGTTTCGCTTGCTATCATTCTCGTACTGATCGGCATCAAGATTTTCCTTGTACCGCTGGGCGTTCACATCAACACGCTGCTGTCGCTTGTCGTAACGCTGGCTATCCTCGCAAGCGGTGTGCTTTATTCGCTGTATAAAACCCGTAACGAACCGGACATGAGCGTTGAGGACCTCGCCAAGCAGCAACATACAGAGAACTGATTGAAAGCAGTTTTGATAACAAAGGGTCGGCCATATGTGCCGACCTTTTTCATCTGATCGCAGCGTAATTTATTGAATGCACTTTCTTCGCATACCGGGCCATATCGAGCCGAAAACACCACCCTTTTGGTGAAGCTGCATCTCAACTCACAGATGATATACTAAGTTTCAATGAGCGATCATTCGAGAGCAAGTCGCGGAAGGCGAAGTTGAACTCTTTATTGCTTGGCGCACTGGTATTCTTCATCCTGATATTGGCGACTATGCTTGGCATGTTCGCTCGATCGCGTTTGCCCGAGCATCATCTCAACTCCGAGTCCAAGGATGTCATACGCCTTGCCACCGCTGTTGTCGGGACACTTTCCGCTCTCGCTCTCGGACTTCTGATTGCTTCAGCAAAATCCGATTATGACAATGCGCAAGCCGAGATGAAGACATCGGCGGCCCGTATTGTTCTCCTGGACCGGATCATGGCCCGCTATGGTCCTGAAACGGAGCATCCACGTACCGTACTCAAGCAAATAATCCAGAAACGTCTCGATCGGGCATGGAATGCCGAGCGGGCCGATGAGCTCTCCAATGGAGCTTTGCCGGAGTTCAAGGATATTGAGGATATTCAGGACAGTCTGCGCGCGTTGAACCCGAAGGACGCCGCGCAAGGCTCTCTCCAAACACGCGCGCTTGAAGTCAGCGGCATGATTGCAGAAGGTCACTGGCAATTAGTGGAAACGACAGATGAAGGGCTGCCTGTCCCATTTCTCATCGTGCTGATTTCATGGCTGGCGCTTTTATTCGCAACTTTTGGCCTACAGGCCCCGCTAAACAGCACTGTCATACTGATAATAATCGTATGCTCATTGTCCGTTGCCGGCGCGATTTTCGTGATTTCAGATATGGCGAGCCCCTATGCCGGACTGATCCACATTTCCGAAACTCCGCTTCGCACTGCACTGGATCGTCTCGGCGCACCATAATGAATTGCATTCTCTACAACGCCACGAAGTGCTGCGGCGATACCTCTCGATATTCGCGCAAAGGCACAACGAAATCCGCAGGACGGATTGGGCTCTTGAGTTCTCCCGTTTCGCTTGAAAGCTTCACCCCGCGTCGATCAGGATCAGGAACAGGAACAGCCGCCATCAGCTTGCGTGTGTAATCATGTTGAGGGTTCTCAAATACCGCCGATCTCGGTCCGATTTCTACGATCTCGCCCAGATACATGACGGCCACACGATGGCTTACACGCTCGACGACGGCCATATCGTGTGAGATGAACAGAAACGCTAGATCGAGACTTTGTTGAAGATCGAGCATGAGATTGATGACCTGCGCCTTGATCGAGACGTCGAGCGCCGACACACTCTCATCTGCCACGATGACTTTAGGTTTCAAGGCAAGCGCGCGGGCGATACAGACACGCTGCCTTTGCCCGCCAGAGAATTCATGCGGATAGCGCTTTGCCATATCAGGCGTGAGGCCAACTTTCTCCAGCATATCGGCGACAACATCCTTCGCGTCCCGCACACTCCCCAGCCGGTGTTCAATGTAGGGTTCCGCGATCGCGGCACCCACTGTCATGCGCGGGTTCAACGATGCATAGGGATCCTGAAAGATCATCTGAACCGACCGTCGCATCTCGCGCATAGCCTGTTTGTCAAGGGACAGAATGTTTCGGCCTTCAACCAGAACTTCACCGGAATCCGGTTCGCTCAGCCGCATGATGGCGCGCCCGGTCGTCGATTTCCCACACCCACTCTCACCAACCAGCGAAAGGGTTTCACCCTTGCGAAGATCGAAGGACACGTTTTCCACGGCATGAACACGCCCGCTCAGGCGAGACATAAAGCCCGAATAAATCTCGAAGCGCTTGGTAAGCCCTTTCACTTCCAACACGGGTACATCGATCTTGTCGACCGTATCCGCCACCTCGACCGGCGTTTCCGAAAGGCCAGTAGCATTGTCTACTATCGGAAACCGCAGAGGACGTTGATAGCCCTGCATTGAACCCAGTACAGGAACCGCCGACAAAAGTGCTCGCGTATAAGGATGCTGGCTCTGCCGGAAAATATCGGCAGTCTGCCCTGTCTCAACCTGCTTTCCCCGAAACATGACGACTGTGCGATCCGATATTTCGGCCACCACGCCCATGTCATGCGTGATGAAAAGAACGGACGTGCCCTCTTCTTCCTGCAATGTCTTGATAAGATCGAGTATCTGCCCCTGAATGGTCACATCCAATGCCGTTGTCGGTTCGTCGGCGATCAGCAGTTTGGGTCTCGACGCCAGAGCCATCGCGATCATGACACGCTGACGCATACCGCCTGAAAAGCGATGCGGATATTCATCGAAGCGGGAAGCAGCCGACGGGATACGGACCTTTTCAAGCAAGCGGATCGTCTCAGCGCGCGCATCTGCCTTCGACATTTGCGAATGGCAGAGCAATGCTTCCGAAATCTGGTCTCCGATTGTGAAGAGCGGGTTGAGGCTGGTCATCGGCTCCTGAAAGATCATGGAGATTTCATTGCCGCGTATCCGGCGCATTTCCTCTTCCGGGAGCGTCAGAAGCTCCCGATCTCCCAACCTGATACTGCCTTCGGTGCGGCTCGTATCCTTCTGCAGAAGCCGCATGATCGACAGCGAGGTTACGCTCTTGCCCGAGCCGGATTCCCCGACGATTGCCACCGTTTCTCCGGGGTGGACATCGAAGGAAACATCATCGACAACAGGCTTCCAGACACCATCGACCAGAAAAGAAGTGGTTAGTCCTAGAACGGATAAAACAGGTTCGTGTTTTCCAACCGTCGCTATTTTCTCAGACGTCATGATGTTCCTCCGCTTTACTCAGGCTCTTCCGAGTATCAATCCGGCCAACGCAGCAAACCGTCGAAACGATGTCTGCTTCGGTCCTCAAAAGGAGTGGCGATAATCTCATTAGACGCCCGGGCTTTATCGAGCTCCTCACCAAGACGCTGCGCAACAACGGTTTCCTGACCGGGATGAAGATTACAGGGATCGAGATAGAAATAGTTGTGCTCTACCTCATGGTCACGTGTGATGATCGGTGGGTTCCCTCGCGCAAGAGCGGTTACCAAATCCCAGGCCGTGATGTGGGCATCAGCAGCTGATACAATTACTCGCAGGCGGTCGAGCGGATTGTTGGTCGGATCTGGTTCGATCAGAGCCGTGATACCGGGGCGACCATCCAGCGTCTTCTTCCACAGTTCCAGATATCCGGTTTCCCTCTCGCGAATTCCAGCATGGTCACGCTTTTCCCACGCTTCCAGCGCTGCCATGACGCCGTAAATGCTCTCTTTGCCGACTTTCATGCCTCGCCCGATGCCAAGATTCTGCAGGAAAGCATTACGGACAAGTTCCTTCCTGCCTGCAACGATGCCAGAGGTCGGGCCGCCCAGAAACTTGTGTCCCGAATAGATTGCGATATCTGCGCCCTTTTCCAGAAACAGCTTCAGGTCATATTCAGATGCAGCGTCCACGATCACCGGCACGCCCTTGGCATGTGCGATCTCGACAAACTCGCTGAGATGGAGAAGGCCGTAGTCCACGACATGATGCGATACGACATAAACCGCCGCAGCCGTCTTTTCGGTAATCGCATGTTCCATGTGATAACGGTGGGTCGATGTTGCCTGTCCGATCAGGACGACTTTGCCTCCCGCAAGCCGGATTGCCTGATCGACCGGCGCGCCGTAGCTGACCACGTGACCGGTCTGCACCAGAACTTCGTTCTTTTCCGACGTGATATCCGGCAATCGTTCAATCGCTAGGAGGTTGTTGCCTGTCATAGCTCCGGCAACGGCAAGCGTAATGCCTGATGAGCAGGACGCGGTGACGAAGCCAGCTTCGCCACCTGTCAATCGTGCGATCACTTCGCTCGCCTTACGCTGCAGATCATTGACCTCGACGAATTGTGGCAAGATGGCCGCCATCGCCTCTACTGCCTCGGGCACAACGATGGATGCACCAAGTGATGTCATCGTACCAGAAACATTGATGACCGGTCGAAGCCCGATCTTGCGGCGAATATCATCGGTCATTTCATTTCTCCCATTTCTTTCACTGCCTCGGGCATAGACGAATATGCCATAATAATGTAATAACTTCTTGAGTTTCACATGGAGCACTTGAGTGAGCACATCATCACCCACCGTCCCCGCCGAAACGTCCCCTGCGGACGACCTTGAAAACAAGTCGACACGCCGCTCGCGCGTGAGCGGCATAGACCGCGCACTGCAAGTGATTGATTATCTTTATGAAACCGGCGCTCCAGCTGGTCCCTATGCGATTGCAAAAGCGATCAAGGCGCCTTTGTCGACAGTCTATGTGACCATCGACGATCTCGTTGAAAAGAACATGCTCGCCCGCAACGCGGATGGTGCAATCTGGCTCGGCGCGCGGCTCTACCACTACGGTCTTGCCTATGCGCGGTCGCTTGATTTCATGAGCGTCGCTACGCACGAGATGCATGATCTCTGCCGCGAAGCAAACGAAGCGGTGCAGCTTTGCGGCCGGGACGGAGATCATATGCTCGTTCTGGCCATGGCGGACGGACCAAGCCCGTTTCAGGTTGCCTCGCGTGTCGGCACAAGAGTGCCTTTGAACTGGACCGCGTCCGGACGCCTTCTGGTCGGTCATTTGGCTGCGAATGAACGGATCGAGCTTTTCAAGCGCTGCGCCCGGACTTCTCCAACCGGTCGGGCCGAAATCGACGCCACAAGTCTCTCGGAGGCTGCAGCGAAAGCCTTCGATGAGCGGCTCTCGATCCAGATTGCGGAATCCGACTATGCGGTGGCCTGTATTGCTTCCCCGATCTGCGACCGCGATGGACAATGCGTTGCGACCATTTCCATCGTGCTTCCCGAACAGAAGGTGCTTTCCGACGAAAGCCGCTACACCAGTCAGGTGCGTGCTTCGGCAGCGAAGATCGAAAAGCTGATGGGCTGGCGCAATCATTGACGCTGTCCTAGTCGTTCAGGGCGACGATCGCTTCGATTTCAACCGTGATATTGCCCGGCAATGAACCGAAGCCGACGGCTGAACGCGCATGTTGGCCGGCAGCGCCAAATACTTCGATGAAAAGATCGGAGCAGCCATTGATGACATTGGGGTGCAGTTCGAAATCTGGCACGGCATTGACCATACCCAATAGCTTCACGACCCGCTTGACACGGGAAAGGTCACCAAGCGCCTCGTGCATGACGGCCAGCAGATTGATACCCGTCAGACGTGCATCCTGATAAGCCTGATCCACGCCGATGTCGCCACCGACTTTACCCGCACGCAAATATCCGCTCTCTTCCCGCGGCCCTTGCCCGGAAAGATAGAGGATATTGCCTTCCCGAACATGCGTGACAAAATTCGCGATAGGCGGCGGCGGTGGCGGCAAAGTTATGCCAAGTGAAGCCAGCCGGTCGTAGGGAGAATGCTGTACTTCGGTCGTTTGGGGAGAATGAGACACGAATTTTCCTCATCATTTCGTCACGGGACGTTCCCGCAAATTCAATGCTGCGCCGACAGTTTCAGCGCCACGAATAGCCATGGCTATGGCGAACGAGTTTGCGCGCACGCGGTATATAGCGGCTGGCCGTAATGGCCTCGGCACCGATGACGGCGTAGCGGGGTTCAAATAGCCTGTTCAGGCGAGACACATCGCCATTGGAATCCGTCGCTTCCAAGTCGGCGTCAACCAGATCAAAGATCGTGAAATCAGCACGTTGCCCAACCGACAGCCGGTTTTCCATCGAGAGCTTGATCACCGACGCCGGATTATGTGTGACGGCTTCGATGACATTTTCAAACGGCATGTTGACCGACAGCAGTTTGGACATGGTTGTCGCCAGATCCCAAACAGGGAAGTTCATCGAATGGCCATGCAGGTCCGTCGAGATCGAAAATGGAAGGAGACCGCGTTCAATTGCCGCTTCGGCGACCTTGAACGAGAAGGATGCCCCACCATGGCCGATATCCAGCCGGATGCCCTCGCCTGAGCAGCGTTCCGCGAGATTGAAGAGATCTTCGTCTTCCATGATGCTGGAGCCGGATTTGCCGTTGAAGCAATGCGTGACCACATCGCCTGGCCCAAGGATTTCCAGAACTTCGTCATAGAGCGCCGGCGGTTCGCCCACATGCACCATCATGGGCACTTTGAGTATCTTGGCGATCTTCTTGCCAAGCTTGACCGGTGTAACGCCCCATGACCCGGTTATGACGTGACTGGCCCTAACCTTGATCCCAACAATATGCTCGCTGTTGGCTGCGTAGCATTCGAGAATACGGTCGAGATCAATGTCCTTGATGTCTCGCAGTTCCGGAACCCGGTTGCAGGCAACAAGGCCGATTGAGCCGAGGTTGAGGAAGGCTTTGATCCGTTCCTTGGACGGCTCGATGATATACTCCCGGAAGCCATGGAAATTGGCCTCTCCTGCCGAACCGGCATCGACGAGCGTCGTCACTCCTCGTTCAGCGCCGCACTCTGAAGGGCGTATCGAAATATCCGTACCGCCATGCCAGATATGGACATGCAGGTCGACCCAACCCGGCGAAATCCAGGCTCCTTTGCCATCGACACGCTCCACATCGGCTGGTGCGTTCAACGACTTGCCGATGGCGCTGATACTACCGTCTTTTCCGACCAGAATATCGGTCGTCGCGTCGGAGTGTTCCACCCCGAAGGCTACCGGTTTGACATTGGTGATAAGAAGCGGCTTCGCCTGTTCACCGGAAATCATATTACAAATCCCTTCGCAGTCTTGGATCGAGCATGTCGCGTAGTCCATCCCCCACCATCTGGAGCGAGAGGACGGAAAGAATGATGGCGAAGCCGGGGAAATAGGTCATCCAGTCGGCCTGACCGATATATTGGCGTCCTGCCGCAATCATGGTTCCCCAGGTTGGAATCTCGGGGCTAACGCCGAGACCGAGGAAGGAGAGCCCCGCTTCGGCGAGCATTGCGCTCGCAAAAAGGAAAGTGCACTGCACGATGATCGGTGAGATTAGATTTCTCAGCACGTGCCGCGTCATGATGTGGAATGTCGAAATTCCAAGCGATTGGGCCGCTTCGACATAGGGCAGCTCACGGATGACCAGCGTTGAGGCGCGCACAATGCGCGCCAGCCTCGGTGCATAAACAACAGACAGCGCAACGATGACCGTCGCCAGCGACGGGCCGAGCGCCGCGACCAGCGCAATGGCCAGCAGAATGTCGGGGAATGCCATCATCGCATCGATCAGGCGAGCGATCGGTGTATCCAGACGATGAAAGAAGCCTGCGAGCAATCCGAGCGTAACCCCTATGATCGCCGACAGGACAACGACCGCCGCGCCCACCATAAGTGACAGCCTCCCGGCATAGATCGTGCGTGAAAAGACATCGCGCCCGAACTCATCCGTACCGAACCAGAACATCTCGCTTGGTGGCTTGAGCCGGTTGACGATAGAAAGCTTCGACGGTGAATAAGGCGCGATCCAGGGTGCCAGCAGCGCGAGGATAGCGAAGACGGCAAGCACAATGATGCCTGCCGCCACCGTCTTGCGTTTGAACAGCCGACGGATGAACAAAGCGCGTTCCGAAGGGGCTTTTTGCGTGGTCGTAACAAGATCGGCCATCAGTAACGAACCCTCGGATCTACGAACAGATAGAGCATGTCGATGATGAAATTGATCAGGACATAGAGCCCCGCGATGACGAGCAGCGCGCCCTGAATTACCGGATAAT
The DNA here is from genome assembly GCF_000017405.1 of Brucella anthropi ATCC 49188. Classification (NCBI taxonomy): domain Bacteria; kingdom Pseudomonadati; phylum Pseudomonadota; class Alphaproteobacteria; order Hyphomicrobiales; family Brucellaceae; genus Brucella; species Brucella anthropi. Next base: position 290,670 of record NC_009668.1, on the reverse strand, counting down.
CCCGTCGGAGGACCGCAGACACGACAAGATTGCCAACCCCCGGCAGGCCGAACACAGTCTCCGTCACCACAGCGCCGGAGATCAGAACAGCAGCAGTGAGACCGACGACTGTGAGGATAGGGATAAGCGCATTCTTCAATGCGTGCTTCATGATCACGCGCCGCTCGATCAACCCCTTTGCGCGCGCCGTGCGGATGTAATCGTCACCAAGAACATCAAGCATTGAGGCGCGCGTGAAACGCAGGATCAGAGCGGAGGAAACCAGCCCCAGCGCGATGGCTGGCAGGATCAGATGGTACATTCGATCGATGAAGCTCGAACCCGGCCCGCCATAGCCGGATACCGGAAACAGGTTCAGCCGGACGGCAAAAAACTGCATGAGGATGAGACCGAGCCAGAAGCTCGGTATGCTCGCTGCAAGCATAGCGACCGTTGTCGCCGCCTGATCGACAAAAGAACCACGCCGATAAGCTGCATAAACTCCAACCGGTAGCGCAATGATGCAGGCAATCAGAAGCGAAAGAACGGTCAGAAAGAAGGTCGGCTCAGCCCGGTCGAGCAATGCTGCACCAACCGGCATGTTGAGGAAGATCGACTGACCGAGATCGCCCTTCAGTAGCTGACCGATGTAGTAGAAGTATTGGATGACCAGCGACTGATCGAGTCCGAGCCGAGCGCGCAGATCGGCAATGTCCTGCGCCGATGCGTCCGGCCCAAGCATGACGGCGGCAGGATCGCCGGGCGTCACACGAACGATCACAAATACGATCGTTACGACCAGAAACATGACGACAGCCATGCCGACAAACCGCTGAAGGATGTAGCGCACCATGCGATCAGATTCTCCAGATTGAACAATTCAGCAAATGCCGACCAGACGGACGGCATTCGCCTTGCTGGAAGTTACTTCTTCAACGAAGCATTCCAGAAGTAAGGCCACGGCGCTGGCTCGACGCCCTCCAGCTTGGTGGACATCGCTGCAACGGCATTGAAGTCGCCGATCTTGATCAGGGGCAGTTCGTCATAGATGGTCTTCTGAACGTCCGCCCACAGCGCAACGCGCTTTTCCGGATTGGATTCGGACGTGAAAGCATCGACTACGGTTTTACGCGCTGGCGTGTCCCACCAACCCGGCGAGCTGGTCGACAGAGAGCCCATCAAAGCAGGCTCGGGCAGGAAGGGGCTGTGCGTTATGTAGATATCCCAGAGCTTGGGATCTGCGCGGCGCTGTGTCAGTGTCGCCCAATCGACAACCTGCAAATCCACTGTAAAACCGGCAAGTTTCAGATATTCGGCAGCCACCTGTGCCATCTTGTAATGGAACTCGTACTGGCGGCTGGTCAGAATACGCAGCGGCTCGCCGTTGTAGCCGGTCGCCTTCAATTCTTCCGCCGCAGCTTCCGGCTGGGCCACATTGTAGTTCCCTTCGACGCCAGCTTCTGTATTCCAGACAAAATTGGACGGATAGAAAGCGCCGTCCAATGCATAGAATTCCGTGCTGCCAAGTGCCGCTGCAAGCATGTCTTCCATGCTCAACGCATGTGTCACGGCCTTTCGGACCGGCAGTTTCGACGCCACACCTTCTTTGGTGTTAAAAACAAAGACAGGATAGCCGAAGGGCTTGAGAAGCAATGGCTGGGAAGCTGTGGAAGATTTGATCTTGTCAAATGATTCAACCGGAATGGAATCGACATAATCATACTGTCCGGAAACCGCTGCCTCGACACGGGTGTTAGCATCCGGGACTGACACGAAACGGATTTCGTCTAGATATTGATGGCGTGCGCCACCGTAACCATCACTCTCACCGTCGCGCGACTTGTAACCATCGAAACGCACGAGCTGAATATACTGGTCTGCCTTTCGTTCCTTGAGCATATAGGGACCGGTACCGATAAATTCATTCATCGGCTCAGCCTGCTTTTCTGACGGTATGATGATCGCCGCAGAATTGTTGAAGGCAAGCAAAGAGGTCAATGGCGCATAAGGCTGTTTGAGCGTTATGGTCACCGTAGCCGGATCGGTAGCGGCAATGTTTTCGATGAAGGCTGACGCCTGCTTTCCGCGCGAAGCCAGCTTCGTCCAGCGCTCCAGCGACGCAACCACGTCTTCCGACGTCATGTCGCTACCGTCATGGAACTTGATGCCGGAACGCAGCTTGATCGTATAGGTTTTTCCATCCGCGCTGATTTCAGGCAGGCTTTCTGCCAGCAATGGCGTCGGCTTCCATTCCTTGTCGAAGGTATAGAGCGTTTCGAAGATATGCTGCGTGACGATACCCACAAGATCGGCAGTGGATACCATCGGGTCGAGCGTCGGCGGCTCGCCAATGGTCGCGACATTGATGACACCACCCTTGTCCTGAGCCAGCGAAACGCCGGGACTGAAGATCATGGCAGAAGCCAGAAGGAGTGCTAATTTGATCCGCAAGGCAGAACCCCCATTTTTGATTTGTTCCACAATTATGTTATATAGGCTTTTATAAAAGAATAACCGAGAACTTGGAGGTGTCAATCCATCAAAGTACATCGACTGAAAATCTTCCGTCGATAACGATGGAATGCTCATACAATGTGGGCATTTCGGATTTTATGGGTGGCAGCACCAAAGCTGTGTCGATATGAGTGCGCCATGACACGCAAAGGCCAGGGCTATCTCTTCACACTTCTCGCGGTTACCATTTTTGCAACGCAGGATGGTATCTCGAAGTATCTTGGCACCCATTATTCGCCGATCCTCATAACGATGATCCGCTATTGGGTCTTTGCTGCCTTCGTTCTCCTGCTTGCAATCCGCTCCGGAGGCATTGCCAAGGCCGCAGCAACGAAACGTCCCTTTTTGCAGGTTTTTCGCGGCATCCTGCTTGCTGCTGAAATCGTTACATTCATATTCGCCCTCAGTCGCGCGGGCATGGCAACGGCACAATCGATTTTTCAGGGCGCGCCGCTATTGGTGACCATGCTCTCGGTGCCCTTCCTTGGCGAAAAGGTTGGCTGGAGACGTTGGACTGCAATTATTGTCGGGTTGATCGGTGTTCTGCTGATTATCAATCCAGTGAACGCGACATTCGACGCAAGCCTGCTTCTACCCGTGGCGGCGATGGTCATGTTCGCCGTTTACGCGGTTGCGACACGCGCCGTCAGCAAGAGCGACGATGCCATGACCAGCTTCTTCTACACTGGCATAGCAGGTGCTGTTGCCCTCACATTTGTCGGCAGTTTCTATCTCATGCCTATTGCCAGAAGCGACTGGTTTTGGATGGCAGCCCTTTGTGCCTGCGGTATAGCAAGCCATTATTTCCTCATCCGTGCCTACAACATTCTGGAGGCAGGAGAAGTACAACCGCTTACCTATCTGCAGCTCGTTATCGGCGCGTGTATCGCAGTCACAGTGTTCCACGAGCAATTGACATGGAACATCATTGCCGGTGCGGTCATCGTCGTCAGCGCCGGATTGTTCTCGGTCTTCCGCGAGCGGCAGCTTGGCAAAAGAAATCCACCCGCGCTTGGATAGGTTTCAATTCTCAATGCCTGATATACCGACGAGTCAGAGGTTTCGAGTACTTTCCGTCAAATCAGCTCCAATCACTGACCCAACGACAGGGCTCACCGGCTTGACAAATTAAACTTGATAATTTAATTCATGTTTTGACCTCTACTGGTCGCGTAGACTTCCAGCCGGCGCTTGACCTATTGAGAGCGCCGGTCTTTTTATGTCTTGTGCAAAACAAGCGCGGTCGAGTGGAACAGTCATGACGCAGCCAATAAGCTATATCGAAACCGATTGCGCGATAGCGGGTGGTGGGCCAGCAGGAATGATGCTGGGACTTTTGCTTGCACGCGCTGGTGTGAACGTGACCGTTCTCGAAAAGCATCCAGATTTTCTGCGTGATTTTCGCGGGGACACAATTCACCCGTCCACGCTTCAAGTCATGCATGAACTCGGCTTGCTGGACGGTCTTCTTGACTTGCCCCATACCAAGGCGCATCGGCTACATGCGGAAATCGGCGGCAAGGACATCACGATAGCCGATTTTTCGAGAATTCCCGCTCAGTGTCGTTTCATCGCTTTCATGCCGCAATGGGAATTTCTGGATTACATTGCACGCGAAACTGCGAAATATTCAAACTTCAGGCTCCTTATGCCTGCAAGTGTGATCAATCTGACCGAGAGGGACGGAAGTGTTACCGGCCTCGTCGCGACAACACCAGTTGAAACCATAAATATCAATGCCAAACTTGTTGTGGGTGCGGACGGAAGAAACTCCGTGGTGCGCGCAAAAGCCGGTCTGGAGGTCGAAAGTTTTGGCTCGCCAAGCGAAATTCTCTGGATGAAGCTGTCGCACGCTCCCAATGACCCACCCTATACGATGGGCCATGGCGGCCCTCGACAAGGTTTCGTCATGATTGATCGCGGTGACTACTGGCAATGCGGTTATGTACTCCGCAAACAGACCTTTGCCGAAGTCAGGCAGGGAGGACTCGATGCATTCCGCAAGGCAGTTGCAGAAGTCTCTCCATTGCCTCCTGACCGAATGAACGAAATAGGCACATGGGATGACATTCATCTCTTGAGCGTACGCATCGACCGACTTAAAACGTGGTGGAAACCGGGGCTTCTGTGTATCGGCGATGCCGCCCATGCCATGTCGCCAATTGGTGGCTTTGGGGTCAATCTCGCCATTCAGGATGCCGTTGCAGCAGCCAATATTCTGGCCGCACCGCTTAAGGATAACCAAACTTTGGAACCGTATCTCCAAGCAGTCGAAGCCCGACGTCGCTTTCCCACAAAGGCAACGCAGAAACTGCAACTGATGATGCGCAGTGATCGTCGCAAGCGTGAAACAAACAATACCAGACGCGATGGGCCACCCACCTTTATGCGTCACCTCGCACGCTGGCCCATTCTTGCACATCTTGCGGGCAGGTTGATCGGTGTCGGCTTCCGCCCGGAACATGTCAGAAACAACTGAACGGCTGAGTTTCAGTCCATATCGTCAAGTTCGTCGTGAATACCGGCGACGATTTCCAGCCGCTGTTGCGCCGATTTCCCCGCATATGAAGCATAGGTCAGCGCCAAAAGCCGGATGGCGCTGCTGACGGCGGTATAAGATGCGCCCAATGCGATACTGTCTACATGACATGGGAGAACAACACGCGCGTAACGCTGTGCCTCAAAAACTGATCCACGATCTGTAATAGTCACGATATTCAACCGGCTCGTTGCGGCGTAGCCCAGAATTTGTTTCAGCAATGCCCGATGCGGCGGCAATGTGATCAGCAGCAACACATCCTTCGGACCAGTCATGGCCAGGTCCTCAGCCCATGACCCCTGGTTGATGCCCAGGAGCATCACGCTGTGGCGCAGCCTTGAAAACAGAAGCCGCGCGTAGCGCGCAAACCCTTCCTCGTCACCAAGCCCGATCACCCAGACACGCGGCGCTTCTGCAATAAGTTCGGCAGCTTCGCGCATCTTGTCGGAGCGAAGCGCCTCGAATGTTCGGGTTATATTGGCGATCTCCAGATCGAGATGTGCGCTGATGGTACGCACCAGCGGCACCTCTTCGTCAACCGTACTCGAATATTCAAAAGGTTCAGTGCGATTGCGCTCTTCACGCGCCTGAAGTTTCACTTCATTGAAATCGGCATAGCCCAGATGCTGAAAGAAGCGAGCTGTGGTAGCCTTGGATACGCCGGCCATCTCCGCGATTTCGGTAGCGGAATGAATCAGAATGTCGTCCTCGCGCTCGAGAACGAGCTGCGCGATTTTCTGCTCGCCTGCCGTGAGCTTTGCGTAGCGCTCCTGTATGCGCAGTACCAGACGTGAAGCCATGTGCGTTTATTCCGAATCTCTCTGTGCACTAAAAAAGCTTATCATCGCCTCTTGCAATACTGAAACATTTGTTTCATTGATAGTGAAACATTGAAATTCATGGATTCTCCATGGCGTATTCCCGCAATACACGGCAGCGCATCTGGGATCGGCTGAAAGACGTCGCGCGCCCTGATGCACGCTTCCACTTCAAATTCTCGGAATTCATACCGGACTTTGAAGGAGTAGAGGCAGCTACGGATCGCTTGCTGGCGATTGAAGGGATTGCGAAAGCCAAATTGGTTTTTGTGACGCCAGATAATTCCATGATCGAGTTGCGCCGTCGCCTGATCATGTCGGGTACACCATTCATCATGCCGACCTACGGCATGCAGCGCGGCTTTCTCCTGCTCGAACCGGGATCCGTTCCCCCGGGGTTGGAGAAAGCCGCAGCCTGGCTTGACGGAATGGAACATTTCGGTCGATCGGTCAGTCTAGAAGACCTGACCCATATCGGTCGTTTTGATGTCATTGCGACTGGCGCATCCGCTGTTTCCATCGATGGAGTCCGTTTTGGCAAAGGCCATGCGTTCTTCGATCTGGAATGGGGCATGTTCACCGATCTGGGACTTGCCGACGAGCAGTCTCTGATTGTGGCAGCCGTGCATGACGTACAGATCGTGGAAGAGCGCCTCAACGTATCGGAGAACGATATTGCTCTCGACTTCATTGCCACGCCCAGCCGCCTGATCGAGATAACGCGCAACCGTCGCAGGCCGCGTGGTATTCGCTGGAACGACGTTTCAGCCGAAGAAATCCAGTCCATCCCCCCGCTGCGTGAGCTTGCGCGCATGCGCGGCATTGCCTGACAGTTCAGCACCAAAAGGAAAATTCAATGAATATTGCCCTGGATCGCCGTCGTTTTCTCGGACTGATGGGCGCCGCAGCCGCTCTGCCAGCCATGAGCCGTTTTGCCTCTGCGGATACACCATTCAACTTTCAGGCTTCCTGGATCAATGATGCGGAATTCAGCGGCTATTTCATTGCAGTCGACAAGGGCTTCTATCGCGAAGAAGGCCTCGACCTGAACTATATCTCCGGTGGTCCCGACGTCATTCCGGAAAGCACGATCATTGCGGGCAAGGCCGATCTGACCCTCACCACCCCCGACACGACGATCAAGGCCATCGTCGAACAGGGTGCGCCTTTCAAAATCATCGGCGCCCAGTATCAGAAGAACCCAATCGGTATTATTTCGCTGGCCAAGAACCCGATCAGGGAGCCAAAGGACCTGATCGGCAAAACGCTGGCTGTGCCGCCGGTCAACGTCATCTCGGTTGAAGCCATGCTGAAGATTTCGGGCATAGAGCCTTCTCAAGTCAACATCGTTCCTTACGCCTATGATCCGACGCCGCTCATCAAGGGTGAAATCGACGCTTCACTCGATTTTACGACCAATGTTCCTTTCACCATCAAGCAGGCTGGCGAAGAGGCAGTTTCCTTCCTGCTCTATGATTTTGGCTTTACGATCTTCAACGATACGGTTGTCGTTACGGAAGAAACACTCAAGACAAAGCGCAAGGATCTCGTTGCTTTCCTTCGCGCAAGCCGCAAGGGCTGGGATGAAAACCTCAAGGACCCAGCAGCCTACCCACCAAAATTTGCCGACAGCTGGTTCAAGGGCACCGGCCGCTCGATCGAAAACGAAGTCTATTTCAACACGGCGCAGAAGCCGCTGATCGAGACACCGAATGGTGTATTCTCCATGAGCGAAGAAGCCATCGAGAACACGATCAAGGCGCTCGGTACGATTGGCATCGCCGCCAAGCGCGATCATTTCGACACAACGCTTCTTGAAGAGATTTGATGCCTGATATGTCCGGTATCAAACTTGAAAATGTGACGCGCTCCTTTTCGGGGCGCGGCACGAATGTAGTTGCGCTATCCGATGTCTCGCTCGAATGCCCCACCGGCTCGTTCACTGCACTCATCGGACCGTCCGGTTGTGGCAAGTCGACCATGTTGCGGTTGGCACTCGGTCTCGATCAGCCTGATAACGGCTCGATTTCAGTCATGGGCAAAAGCCCTGTAGAGGCCGCAAAGGCCGGACTGACCGGTGTGGCTTTTCAGGATGCGGCGCTCATGCCTTGGCGCAATGTCGAAGACAATATTGCCTTACCGTTGGATGTGCTTGGCCTGTCTCGTTCAGCAAAGACCGACCGGATTGCCGAATTGATCGCCCTTGTTGGCCTCAAAGGCTTCGAAAAAGCACTTCCGGGTGAGCTTTCCGGCGGCATGCGCCAGCGTGTGGCAATTGCCCGCTCTCTGGTCACCGATCCGCGCGTTCTGTTTCTCGACGAGCCTTTCGGCGCACTCGACCAGATATTGCGCCGCCAGATGAACATTGAGCTTCAACGCATATGGCTTGAAAGCAAGGCCACCACCCTACTTGTCACCCATGGCATAGACGAAGCGGTTTTCCTCGCCGACCGGATCGTGGTGATGCACAGTCGCCCCGGACGCATCGCGAAGATCATCAATATTCCGCTGGAACGCCCACGCAGCCCCGAAATATTCAGCACGTCGCAATTCCATGCGCTGGAGGACGCTGTCGCGGAGGCTTTGCATGGCTGACATGAAGCCATCAACCCATCTCTCCACCTTGCGCAACTGGGTTATTCTTCTTGCAGTCTGGGAGATTTGTGGCCGCTTTTCCCTGATTGCAGGCGGCGCCTTGCCAGCACCTTCGGCGGTCCTGGCCCGTCTGTGGATCGACCGTGCCGATTATCCAGCTCATATACTAGCGACACTTCAGGGCGCTGGTGCTGGCTTTGTCATCGGAAACCTTGTTGCCGTAGCTGCAGGCATTCTGTTCGCCCTCTTTCCAGCTGCCGCGAAACTGGGTCGGGGCGTCAACATCGCGATTTTTGCACTGCCTCCAATTGCCATCTCGCCTATTCTGGTTCTGACTTTTTCAGGAATGACGCCGCGTATCACGCTGGCGGCACTTGGTTGTTATTTCATCACCATGGCCGCCACCATGACTGGCATCAGCCAGACGGACCGCCGTATGGTGGATATTGTTCGTGCCTATGGTGGCAACCGATGGAAAGTGCTGCGTCTGGCCCAATTGCGATCCGCTCTGCCGTCAATCCTTGCCGGTCTGCGTATTGCCGCTCCCAATGCGGTTCTAGGCTCCATTCTGGCTGAGTTTGGTGGCGGTGGGCGTTTCGGTCTCGGCGCCTATCTGATCGGTTCTCTCGGGCGAGCAGAACCGACCCGGCTCTGGGGTATCGGTCTGTGCGCTACCTTGCTCGCAGGATTGGCCTATGCGCTCTTTTCCATTCTTGCAAAAATGCTGACTGGCAGCACCAAGGCCATCACCGTCCCAGCCAACGCTCCAAACACTGCCCCGCGCGACTCTCGCGGCCTAAACTTTATTCTCGTCATTTGTTCGATCGCGCTTCCGTTCGTCTTATGGTGGCTGCTGCTCGTTTTCATGGGAACACCGGCCATGATTGCCAAGACACCAGCCGGACTGTTCGACTATCTTTTCCTCGCTCCGTCTGCAGCTCCCGCACAGGCAAAATTGCTGACAGCGCTTTCGCAAACTTTACCGCTTACTTTTCTTGGCATGGCAGCAGGCATCCTTTTCGCCTTTGCGCTCGCCATCGCCTCAGTCGCCAAGCCTGCCATCGTGCGCGGCTTCATGCCTGTCGCCCTTGTCACGCAGACAATGCCACTCGTTGCCCTGACACCCCTACTCGTTCTGTTATTGGGACGCGGCCCGTCCGTCATCCTCTGGATTACGGTCTCAGTCACATTCTTCCCTGCCTTCGTGACTATGGCTCAGGGTATGGCACTGGTTCCTCGTGCCGCACTGGATGTGCCCCGCGCCTATGGCGCCAGCATCTGGACACAAATCCATCTGGTATCCGTGCCCGCCTCCCTGCCCTATCTCTTCGCTGCCATTCGCCTTGCCGTACCGCGCGCTTTGCTTGGCGTCATGATTGCAGAATGGCTGGCAACGGGTACGGGGCTCGGAAACCTTCTCAACCAGTCACGCGGCTATCTCGACTACGGCATGATCTGGGCCGTTGCCGTGGTGTCCGTGATGCTGTCCGTCATTTTCTATCAAATCGTAGCCCTCTGCGAGCGCCAGGTGCTCGCACGCCGCGGCATGAGCCCGGCAGACTAAAATGCAAGGAGTCCCCATGGAAATCACCGATCACAAAGCTTCCGTTCGCGAACGTGTGTGGAGCGAGTTGCGCAAGGTTGCTGTCCCGGATAGCCGTTTCCATTTCGACTTCGGCGAGTTCATCGCAGATTTTGAAGGTGGAGAGGATGCGGTAGCCCGGCTGACAAGCCATCATTATTATCAGAATGCAGATTTCATCTTCATTACGCCCGATAATTGTCTCGACCGCCTGCGTCTTCAGGCTTTGAAAGACGGCAAGACCGTTCTGATAACCACATATTCCATCAAGCGCGGCTTCTGGGTTCTCGATCCGAAGCTGATTTCGCCGGATTATTATCTTTACGCCTCGACGCTCGACGGCATGGAGCGTGTGGGACAGCCGGTCACGCTGAAAGATATCTCGGCTATGCCAGTCGTCGATTACATGGTCACCGGCACCGGCGCGATCAATCTCGAGGGCGTACGCTTCGGCAAAGGGCATGGCTTCTTCGATGCCGAATGGGGTATGCTTTACCGTCTGGGCCGCATCACTGCAGCGACGCCTGCTGCCGCTGTCGTACACGACTGTCAGGTTCTGAGCGAAAAGCTCACGCCGGATGTCTATGACACCGTCGCGGACGTGATTTTCACACCCACCCGCACAATAGAGGTGAAGGACCCGCACAAGCCAACCTGCGGAATCATATGGGACCGCCTCGATCCTGTTATGTACGAAACGATCCCTCCGCTTCAGGAATTGAAGGCTATGGGCCTCTAGGTGTGTTCTTCCAAAAACTAAAAAGCCGGATGCAGTAAACGCATCCGGCTTTTTAGTTTGGATAGCCTGAGATCGTTACACGCCGGTCACGAGCTTCAGCGCGATAGACCACATCGTAACGGCAATGACGCCTTCAAGAATGCGCCATGACGACGGGCGGGCAAAGATCGGGCGCAGCCAGCGGGCACCGAAGCCAAGCGAAAAGAAAAACACGAAGGATGCGGTGATAGCCCCCGCCGCGAACGACGTTTCCAAACCGGGAAACTGCGTAGAAATCGTTCCGAGCAGCACGACAGTATCCAGATAGACATGCGGATTGAGCCATGTCAGTGCCAGACAGGTTGCAAGCGTCTTGGTAAGGCTCACGGACGCCCCGTTCGCAGTGGCCAGAACCGCTGACGAGGTGAAAGCGGAGTAAAGGCTTCGCGCACCATACCAGATCAGAAAAGCTGCACCGCCATATCGCATGATGGGATCAAGCGCAGGCATGATGGCAGCGATCTTCTGGAAGCTTGTCACACCTATCAGGATCAGGATGGCATCCGATACGGCACAAGCCAGGCTGACGGCGAACACATGCTCATCGCGTAAACCCTGCCGCAGAACGAAAGCGTTTTGTGCACCAATCGCGACAATGAGGGTGAGGCCCATGGTAAAGCCGGTTACGTAGATTGAAGTGTTCATAAATGGTCGCCATCTGGGAGTAAGTTGGCACTTGGATACCAAATGCTAAAGGATTAGAATAATTAAACTTAATAACTCCAGTTTAGGAATTCTAATGATCGACTATTCCGCCTTGAGAGCAGTGGCGATGGTGGTGCAGACGGGCAGTTTTGAGAAAGCCGCACGAGCGTTGAACGTCACTCCGTCAGCAATCTCGCAACGTGTCAAACATCTCGAAGAGCGGCTTGGCGCAGTACTCATTGAGCGAGGCTCTCCTTGCACGGCGACCGAAAAAGGAGACTGGTTGTGCCGGCATATCGAGCAGGTAGGCATGCTCGAACGCGAACTTCTGGCAGAGTTGCCTGGACTGTCCGGAAGCGAAAATACTGCACAGCGCGTAACGCTTCATATAGCGACCAACGCTGATAGTCTGGGCACGTGGTTTCTGAAAGCAATCTCGCATTTCAGCACGACAGCGGAATATCTTTTCAACATTGCGGTCGACGATCAGGATCACACTGCCGAATGGCTGCAGCGCGGGCGTGTCGTAGCCGCCGTGACTTCTTTATCAAAACCAGTTCAAGGCTGTCGTCTAACCCCGCTTGGTATCCTTCAATATCGCGCCACGGCATCACCGGAATTCATCGCTCGCCACTTTCCAGACGGAATAACCCACGATGCTATTGCCAAAGCGCCGGCACTGACGTTCAACCAAAAGGACAGATTGCAGGATCAGTGGGTGCGCACTGCCCTCCGAACCGATATAGCATGCCCGACACATTGGCTTCCCTCGACACAGGCTTTTGTCGAGGCAAGCCTGTCAGGCATGGGATGGGGGATGAATCCGGTGCAGTTGGTCGGTGACCATTTGCAGTCGGGCAAACTGGTGGAACTCATCCCGGATACGCCGCTGGATATTCCCCTGTTCTGGCAGGTCAACCGCCTTGCGGCCGACAGGCTCGCAAGCCTCACACAGACGGTTTTGACGACGGCACGACAGGAGCTTGCGCCTATCTCAAACAAATGAGGAAAGCCGCCAATTCGAAAAACACATGGAAACAATGGGATGAAGCAATATTTTCTGTACCATTGCCGTCAATCACCATCTGTTTTCTTGAACGTGAACAGCGATTAAGCGATGCATGATGCATGAAGCTCCTGTTCCTCATCGTGGCGCTGATCGCCCTTGCCTTTCTCGGCTGCTATTTGCAGATGTTTTTTGCCGTGCCGTAAACACGCAACAATCTTGATCTGCCGAGAACACACGCTATGAGTGTTCAGGAAAGCTCAATCCTACAAGGAAAAGGCAGGATCAATGATCCTGCCCCGTTTGTGCAACGCCCGCTGCCTCTTCGCAGACTCTGACATGTTCAGCCAGTGCCTCAAGCTGCAGGAAAGCGCTTATGGTACAGATATCCCGCTTCTGAAACTTTGGAAGCTCCTGAAGCTCCTTCAATCTGGTGAGAAGTGCACCGCGGTTCATGGTTTTCCCTCCATCTTTCTGGCTATCCGCAAGACTGGTGTTAGAATGCATTTCGATCCGATTAAATCAGATCGGCGCTCTAACCTTTTCTATTGTAAGCATAATCTTATCGACCTTCGTTTCACTCCGGTCGGATTGTGCTTTAATCAGGCTGCCCGCACCTTCGCTTTTGTTTTCAACGGAAGCTCGATATCGACTTCGAGCGTCGACATCTGGTCACCTCGATCCATTTTCACGCTGACCTTGTCGCGATCAATCTGGATATGCTTGGCGATAACGGCGAGAATTTCCTCCCGCAATACCGCAACAAGATCGGAATGTTCGTGTGACGCCCTTTCATGGGCGAGCAGAACCTGCAACCGTTCTCGCGCTTGCGGCGCGGAAGCAGGTTTGCTGAAGAAACGAAACAGGCTCATGCCGCTCTCCTTCCGAAAAGTTTACCCAGAAGGCCGCGCTTTTCGGATGGAACAGTCATCGGCACTTCTTCGCCGGCGAGGCGGCGGGCTGCGTCGAGATAAGCCAATGCAGGCGCACTGCGCTGATCGGCGAGCGTTACGGGGGAACCAATATTGGATGCCCGCAGAACGTCCTGGCTTTCCGGAATAATACCCAGAAGCGGAATGGACAGAATTTCGAGAACGTCATCAACCTTCAGCATGTCGCCGCGCTCGGCGCGTACCGGGTCATAACGGGTCAGCAAGAGATGCTTTTCCACACGCTCGCCACGTTCGGCCTTGAGTGTCTTGGCATCCAGCAGACCGATGATACGGTCGGAATCGCGCACAGACGACACTTCAGGATTCGTGACAACCACAGCCATATCCGCATGACGCATGGCGAGTGTGGCACCGCGTTCGATCCCGGCGGGGCTATCGCAAATGATCCAGTCGAACTCTTTCTTGAGATCTTCCATGACGCGGTCGACGCCATCAGTGGTCAGGTTATCCTTATCGCGCGTCTGGGAGGCAGGCAGCAGATACAGTGTCTCAAGGCGCTTGTCGCGGATCAAAGCCTGCGGAAGCTTTGCATCACCCTGAATGACATTGACCAGATCGAATACGACGCGACGTTCTGCTCCCATGACCAGGTCAAGGTTACGCAGACCAACATCGAAGTCGATAACGACTGTCTTCTCGCCGCGTTGCGCCAGCGCAGCGCCGATTGCAGCGGTTGATGTCGTTTTGCCAACGCCACCCTTACCGGAAGTTACAACAATCACTTTTGCCATATTTGTCTCCTGTATCTCCCGCGCGCCTCCAGAGCATTCGTTACCCGGGATATGAAATGCTCTGCTTTTCTTTTTCAGCACTCAAAAGTGCCCTGACAATTTGTCTGGACCAGCATTTTCCCAAGGCTGCTCGGCCGTTTGGGAAACATGCTAGTTTAGCGTTTCGGCCATCATGTAATCGCCGTCGAGCCAGAGCTGGACTGCCTGTCCGCGCAATCGGCTCTCCATGTCTTCGGCCGTCTTGTAAAGACCGTCGATGGCAACGAGTTCTGCCTCCATCTTGCGACAGAAAATGCGCGCATCGGCATTTCCGGCTGTCCCAGCCATCGCACGACCGCGCAGCGCGCCATAAACGTGGATCGAGCCACCAGCCACCACTTCCGCACCGGACGCTACAGAACCAACAATCGTTACATCGCCGTCCGGAAAGTAGACCGACTGACCAGACCGTACCGGCTCGGTAACCACCATGGACGGAACGGCCTTGACGAGTTGTACCGATGCGGGTGCCACCGGAGTGCGCTCCTGCGACTTCGGTTCTGTGATCTCCGGGTCGAAATCTGCGGCAGGTTGTCCGCCACGCATCGCTGGCGGCATGCCTGGCCCCAGCAGAGAGGGCCGCGCATTTTCAAAGCCCGTGATCCAGACACCACGTTTAACCAAATCCTCAAGCAATTGAACCAATTGCGGACGCTCGATCGAAACGTTCTCCAGATCGAGAACGATCGGGCGGTTCAGAAAGAAACCCACGGAACGGGCTGCAAGATCGTCCAGCTTGTCGAGCCAGCCATCGAGCGGCAGTTCAGGCGAGAGTACCAGCGCAAGAAAGGATCTCCCTTTCAAACGGATTGGACGAGACTGTGTTAGCACTTGATTCATCTTGGTTAAAAAACGGTTTATCCGGTCTATATGCGCAATGGTTAACAGATGGTTAATTTCTGAAGCCAGAACGCCCCCATTGCTGGAGCGGCCGGTCTCTTTTGACGATCAAAGCATAACTATCGACGAGGCATTAGCCTCCAGACACAGAACGCAACATTGTGCCCACCTGAACAGCCGAAAGCGCCTCCAGCCTGGAAACGACTCAGCCTATTCTTGATTGTAAACGGATATCAGGATCGATAATCATCGTTTCTTCACCCATCCACAGAAGACAGCGCAGAAAATATAAACTTAATTTCCAATCAAATATGACGCTACGTAATGTATTATAATTTTATAATATATTTTTATTTGGCCAAAAATCAGAATAACTTGTAGCAATTAGAAAGCTGCCGAACCTTATCCGATTCTTTTTAAGGTATATTTCTTCTAATTTTTCCGAGATTGCAGATCAACTAAATCAGTTTCTGGTATTGTCGACACTGCGTCAAGAATTCCATGAACAATCTGCGCCATGAAGAATCTTCACACGCCCTATCAGCCAATCTAGCCGACGCAGCAAATGAGTATAACCCAACGAAGCAACAGCGATCTTTCTGATCGCTTTCATTCCTCTTCGAACACAGCTTTATTCAGTGGGAGTAATCCCTGACGGAAACACTGAAATATAAATCTTCTGGAAGGTTCCGCTCAAAGGAACCGCCTCGCGTTTGGGCGGGGGGCTTAGGGGCGCGAGGCGGGCGAGCTCTCAGGAGTGCACGCACAGGGAAAATGGAACGTTAGCTCCGATTCTGGAACTAACAATACGTTCCAGCCTGAAAAATTACGTGAGTAGAATATAGAAAAGCCCACAACGCTCGGGAGGAGGAGAACGTTGTGGGCTTAATCTGTAAGCGCGATTGGGAGGAGGAGTATCGCGCTTTGGGTCCGGTTCTTGGGAGGAGGAGTGAACCGGACGTTTTTTTTAATAACCCGTCCGGCCGGCCTACTCAATCAACAAGCTTGCATTGCTGATATGCACTTTCAACAGATCCAAATGAAAACCGCCTCGCAGCGAATGAACGCGCTGAGGCGGCATATCTCCCCCGAAAGCCCCCAATCGAAGAAGATAGAGGAACTTACCCACAGCTTTGACGAAAATAAATAGACAATCTGCACGCACACTTGAAAATCTGGTGAACAATATCAGCCAATGGTTGAGAAACCTATCTCAACGAACTTTTCCGCGTCTGCAACCGTTCGACTAAACACTATTAAAGATCGGGTATAGTTCAGTCCTGCAGTGCAATTAAAATGCTCTTGTACCGGGTGGAACCTGAATGACTATCACCAATAACCCTACACAAATTTCAGTATTTTCTGAAAATTATAGAGTTCTATTAAGGGGTTGCTTTCTCCATGAGCACGGTTATTGTTCCTCTCACTTGGAGGAGGGAGTACCGCCCCAGCGCGCTAGACCGCTGCGGGGCGGTTTCTTTTTTAGCTACCCAAAAATGCATATCTGCATTGCAGCGTTGCCCCTTGTAAGCAGCGGCCCTTATTCCTATCTTGGGCTTGTTCGGTTTTACTCCTCCTCCCAAAAACCGAACCCAAAGCGCGATACTCCTCCTCCCAATCGCGCTTTATAGATCCGCCCACTGCACATTCCTCCTCCCAGTGCAGTGGGCGCTCTCTTTTCTGGAAAACTCTTCACACATATCGGAAATTTGTGCCCAATCAGGTGACCCTGTGGCTATTTCAGTAGTTTTAAGGGTTTGCAGGTAATTTCTGCGCGTGATGCACGAGGGAGCGGGGTTCCATGTTCTTCAGCACGACCTTCAAATCGGCCAGACCGACGCTGCTATGCGCGCCTATGCTCTGGCTAGGTTTTGTTCTCGTTCTGCTGATCGCGCTTCTGTCATTCAGGCTCAATGCCCCCATTGGGCCAATGTACTGGGACAGCTACATCTACTTCGACGCAGCCCAGCGCATAAGAATGGACCAGATTCCCGGTGTAGACTTTTCCACGCCTGTCGGACCGCTTGGCTACTATCTTTTTGCATGGGGACACTCCCTGCTCCCACAGGCACAACCGCTTTTGCTCGTTCAATGGTCAATATTGGTCGTTGCAGCCCCTCTGATGGCATGGGTACTGACAGAGCTTCCCCCCCATAATCGAATAACCGGATTTCTGATCCTTGTTCCATTTCTAGTTTTCGCAATCTTTCCGGCCAATACACAAAGCTTTTATCCCTATCCCGGACTGGATGGGTTTGGCATTTATAACCGCCATACATCGCTTTTGCTCTACGTGCTGATGTGCGGATTGCTGTTTATGCGAAACGGCGCAAAGCTCGCGCTGTTTTGTGCGGCAGTGATGCTCGCCTTGTTCTTGATGAAGGTCACGGGCTTTCTTGCAGGTGGACTGTTCGGGCTTGTGGCACTTCTCGCTGGAAGAATCTCTATACGCAACATTCTGCTGGCCGCCGCCGTTACCGTTGCATTTCTGCTCGTCCTTGAATTGTACAACGGGATTATCGGCGGATATGTTCACGATATCGCCTCATTGATCGCCCTGAACGAAGAAGCCCTGCTCCCGCGTTTCCTGACCGTCATATCGTTGAAGCTGGACGTCATTCTGCCAGCGGCGATCCTTGTTCTCATTCTTTTCTGGAATGAACAGTTCCATTCCGGCAAACACAATCGCTTTTTCGACCGGAGTTCGGTCTGGCTCGCCGTTGGGCTTCTGGGTGGCATCATCCTTGAGACACAGAACACCGGAAGCCAGGAATTCATATTCCTTTGGCCCATCCTGCTTATGATTTTTCAGCGGATAAAAGCCGGCACCGAGAAGCTCAAAATCGCCTTCGTCGTGCTCGCTGCCTTCTGTGTCCTCCCGACATTTACCAAGGTTGCGCACCGTACCCTGCGCGCCGTTGCCGTAGCCCCGACTTATGTGCAACCGTCCTTCCCGGAATTGAAGAACCTCGGGCAGGTGTTGACCCGGCCCGATTTCCTGCAACGGGCAGAGCTTTTCGAAACCCACTACCCGGAAAACAATGCAGCCTATGACGCGCTGGCAGCTCAAGGCCAACTACCTAGCTGGCAGCTTTATTCGGAAATCGATTTCCAGGTCTATTGGCTCGTTTCTGCAAACCGGATGGTGAAGGATCTGAAATCCTTCGAGACCCGGAACAACGTTCGCCTGCAAAGCGTCATGTCGCTCGACTTCGTCAATCCGTTTGCATGGATATTGGATCGCGATGCGACACGGCATATCCAGATCGGCGCCGATCCCTTCCGCACCGTCCCGGCGTTATCCAAGGAAACGAAGGCTACCGTAGAAGCAACCGACGGCATATTGCGTCCGAAATGTCCGACGACGACCAATCGTCTTGCCTTACAGAAAATATATGCCGAAGCACTGCAGGATCGCGCCGTCGTCGCTTTGAACCCCTGTTGGGATTTGCTGCTTCGCCCCGGTCTGATCCCGTAATCAGAAATGGCTCATTTGATCTGAGCCTTGACGAAATCCCGCACAATTCGGACGATGCCGCGTGAAAGAACCTCATCCAGCGCCTTGATGAACGCGTCCACATGCTCGCGCCCGCAGATCAGCGGCGGCTCAAGGCGGATGACGTTTCGATTATATTCAGTAAAGGCGACCAGAACCCCATGATCGCGCAGCAGATGGCTGCCAATAAAGCCGGGAAGCGAACCTTTCAGCTTCTCATCAAGCATCGCCAGGACAGGTCGCAACACGACCGGCATCGTTTGTGAGAAATCATGGAACTCCAGCCCCACCATCATCCCCTTCCCGCGCACGTCTTTCAAAAGCGCAGGATAGCGGCTCTGCAGCTCATGCAGACGATCCAGAAGATATTCTCCGACATCGGCTGCATTGTCGATCAGATGCTCGTCGTAAAGAACGTTCAGAGCTTCAATCGACGTGACGCAGGCTTCGCCAATCCCGCCAAAAGTCGCCATCGCATGGATCATCGCCGTCTTGGGCGTGCCGTAAGCCTTCATGTAGACGTCGCGGCGCGCGATCATGGCGGCCATTGCGGTCTTTCCACCGCCAAGCGACTTCGCCAGCGCGGTGACGTCCGGTATGACGCCATAATGCTCGAAAGCATAGAATTTCCCGGTTCGCCCCAGTCCACATTGCACTTCATCGGCAACCCAGATCACACCATACTGGTCGCAAAGGTTTCGCAACTTTTGCCAGAACTGTGCGTCAGCCTGAATGATACCGCCGCCACCTTGCACCGTTTCAAGCACAATCACCCCGATCTCGGGGTCAGAGCGAAACGCATTTTCAATGGCTGCAATGTCACCGAAGGGAACCCGAACGGTGTTATCGACCAGCTTGAATTCGCCACGATA
The DNA here is from genome assembly GCF_000017405.1 of Brucella anthropi ATCC 49188. Classification (NCBI taxonomy): domain Bacteria; kingdom Pseudomonadati; phylum Pseudomonadota; class Alphaproteobacteria; order Hyphomicrobiales; family Brucellaceae; genus Brucella; species Brucella anthropi. The sequence continues at coordinate 271,283 of NC_009668.1, read as the reverse complement.
TAGCCCACCATCAGTGATGGACAGAACACCCTTCGTTTTGCCGTGGAACGAATTTTCCGCATAGACGATCTTGGGCTTTTTCGGCCCCGCGGCGCGCTCTGCGACCTTGATCGCGGCTTCCATCGCCTCAGAACCGGAAGACCCCAGAAACACCATGTCGAGATCGCCCGGCGAGCAAGCCGCAATGTCATAAGCAAGAGCGGCCGCATATTGCGACATGAAGGCGATTGCAATCTCGTGGCGCATTTCTTCCTGAAACTGACGCCGTGCTTCGAGAATACGTAGATGATTATGGCCGAAAGCCAGCGATCCGAAACCACCGAAAAAATCGAGAATGGGGCGCCCATTCTGGTCATAATAATACATGCCTTCAGCACGCTCGATCTTCACCTTATGAAAGCCGAGCAGCTTCATGAAGTGAAGCTGGCCGGGATTAAGATGAGCGGTAAACAGCTCCGTCATCCTCGGCAGATCGAGCGCTTTCGCCTCGGCAACCGTTAACAGCTTCGGCTTTGGCGTTATGTTCGTCTTGTTCATTTCTGCCCCTATGCCGTTTCGGAAGCCCGCACATCCGACGATGCAGCGCCGATTTTCTTGCGATATTCGCTGTAAGCCGCGATCAGCATATCCTCATCACGATATTGCGGTATCCAGCCAAGTTCGCGCTCGCCCTTCGAGACATCGAGAACACACATTTCGTCGGCAATCAGATATTGCTCCGGGTCCATGATCGGCATGTTCATCCAGTCCAGCAGATCCAGCGTGCGTTTCACCGCCCAGGCGGGTGTTGGCAACAAAATAGATTTCGAACCTGCATGGCTGATCAGATCACCAAGCAGTTTGCGGACAGGAGGCGGATTGAGCGAGCCGAGATTATAGGCCTCGTTTGGAACACCAGCCTTGAAAGCGGCACGTGCCACCTCCGCACAGTCGAACACCGAAATGAACTGGTAAGGGTTCCTGCCCGAGCCGATCATCGGCACCGGCAAATTGTAATCAATCAGCTTGAACAGCTTTTCCAGAATGCCGAGACGGCCCGGTCCAATGATAAGACGAGGACGAAAAAGGGAGATATTCATGCCCCGCACGCGCCATTCAATGGCGAGTTCTTCGGTTTTCAGTTTTGACAGGCCGTACTCACCGAGCGGCTTGCACGGATGATCTTCTTTCTGCGGCCAGACATAGGTGTGCCCGTACACCATATCGGTGGTGAAATGGACGAGCTTGTTCGCACCAACCGCATCCATTGCCTTGATGATGTTTTCCGTCCCGTAATAGTTGACGGGAAAGAAAAAATCATGACGCTTCGCCCGGACCTGAATTGGTGAAAGCATCTTGGCGGATAGATTGTAGACCATGTCGTCTGCGCGGATACCAAGCCTGCGGATTGCTTCCGGATCGGTCACATCAGTCGCGACGAAAGCGGTATCAGCATAGTGTGGCAGATCGCTTTTCACGATATCCGCGACAATGACCTCCTGACCATCAGCAAGTAGCTTTGGAGCAAGATAGCGCCCGACAAAACCGTCGCCACCGAAGATTACATGTCTCATCGTACTGCCCCCGTTCAACTATGCGTCTGCTGACTCACCTGCGTCTCCGCCTGCGGTTCGGACGGCTTGCCGCTTTGTGCGATCAGCACCGTCCCGATGCAGATGAACGCAATTCCCGCAATCTTGTAGGCGCCAAGTTCCTCCTTGAACAAAAGCCAGGCGAACAGAGCGACCGCGACATAGGCAAGACTGAGGAACGGATAGGCAAAGGAAAGGTCCACTTTCGACAGCACGTAAAGATGCGACGCCATCGAGATCACGAAGGTGAGCAAACCGGCAAAAATCCAGGGGTTGAAGACAATCTGGAATATGCGCTGGATCAATGTTTCGGCTGAAAAGCTGATCGGCCCGAGCGTCAGCATGCCATATTTCAACATCAACTGCGCGGCCGCATTGGTCATGACTGTGAACAGGATGAAGGGAATATATTTCATCACGTTTCCTAACCTGCAGCGCCGAGCATCAATGCGGTCCGGCGCCAGAAATTGGAATTGAAAGCCTTGTCGCGAAAGGCCTCGAAATCGCGCCAGCGCGGATAGCTTGCAGCAAAAACCTCTGCGCTCATCCTTTGGTCCTTATACGGATTGATCCGGCCACCGGCCTCAACAGTCATCTGGTCCAGACGGTTCAGCAATTCCAGCGTTGTGTGGCCACGATTGGGGAAATCCATCGTCAGCGTATATCCCGGCATCGGAAATGACATGAGACCGGGAGGCTTCATCGAACCGAAACGCTTGAGTACCGTCAGAAAGGAGACCTGTCCTGCATTGCGACTTGCCTCAAGCATCGCTGGAATGATCTTTCGGGCTGCTTCGAACGGAATTACACTTTGATGCTGGTAGAGCCCTGCCGAGCCGTAAAGCCTGTTCCAGTTTCTCACTCCGTCAAGTGGATAAAAGAAGCTTTGATACGGCACTCTACGCGCTGTTTTCAGCCGCCTCTTGCGCTGGAAATAGGCCGCATTGAAAAGCGACAAGCTTGTCTCGTTCAACAGCGAGAATGGCAATTCAATCGGCACGCCAAACCGCCCAGCGATCGAAATAGAGCCATTCGGCGCGGCAACATGATTACCGACCATCAGCAAGCCCCGGCCATCGGAGAGTTGATCGACCCAGGCAACAGCATATTCATTTTCATGATCGGCCACCTCGGCCATATCAAAATAAGCATCGAGGTTGGCGAAGGGCAGAACCTTTTCCTCGACATCGAGACCGCCGACCCGCTTGAGCCGGATCGTTGCGCGAAGAATTAATCCGGTTAGTCCCATTCCACCGATGGTTGCCCGAAACAGATCGATGTTCTCCGTATCGGAACATCTGTAGTAGACGCCGTCCGAGCGAAGCAGTTCCAGCCTTTCAACATGACACCCGAAAGTACCCTGCCGGTGATGGTTTTTACCATGCACGTCATTGGCAATGGCGCCGCCGAGCGTCACAAACTGCGTGCCCGGCGTGACAGGCAGAAAATAGCCATGCGGAGCAACATGGGCGACGATTTCACTCAAAAACACGCCGCTTTCAGCCGTCAGCAATCCCGTATCTGGATCGAAGTGTAGTATCTTTTTCCGCGCCTGCATGGGCACGAGAAAGCCCATATCATTATGGCAGCTATCGCCGTAGGAGCGACCATTTCCGAATGGCAAAAGGCTCGCATCGCCGGGCAAGGCTCGCGTGAAATCAGTCTCCAGTCTCTCCAGCGGAAGGTATTGCCGCCTTCGCCGGTTAATACGTCCGAAACTGTCGAAGGATTGTTCCATCAGCGCATACCAGCCACAAGAAGCAGCACCGCGCCAAGCGCGATGACGACCTGACTGCGCCAATCCCTGGCAATGAAGAGGACCGGGTCGTCATCCATGTCGCCGCGATGCGCCAGTATCCACACACGCACGTTGATATAGAGCACGATCGGACCGAGCGGCCATATCAGCCAGGGATAGGTGTAGAGCGTCTTGACGGCATCGCTATTAATATAGAGTGCCAAAACCAGCGCTGCGGTAAACGCGGCTGCGACCCCACACTGTCCGACAATATCGCGATCTTCCGGACGGTAACCTCGCCCCAAAATCCGGTCCTTTTCTGTCACGGTAGCGCCCTGCAGTTCGACATAACGCTTCACCAGCGCCAGCGACAGAAAGAAAAACATGGCAAAGGCCATCAGCCAGAACGATGGCGGGATATAGGAAGCCGCCGACCCTCCCAATAGCCGCAGGCTGTAAAGTCCCGCGAGGCAAATCACGTCTCCCAACAACATGCGTTTCAAGGCGAAGGTATAGGCGGTCGTGAAAAACAGATAGGTGACGATTGCAAGCGTAAAGGCGGGCGGAAGGAAAAAGCAGATAAAAGCCGTCAGAAGCAACAACAGGGCCGCAACGCTTAGGCCAAAGGGAATGGATATCTTTCCGTGTGCAAAAGGTCGCTGATTTTTTCGCACATGTCTTCGATCCACCGGAAGATCGACAATATCATTGACGATATAGATCGCAGACGATGCCGCAGAAAAGGCCACGAATGCCAAGCAAGTCGCAATCAACACGTCTGGCTTCATTATGTCATGCGCCAGAATGGCCGGGACAAAGACGAGCAGATTCTTTAGCCACTGATGAACGCGGAGCATACGAGCATAGGTTCGAATAGTTGGTTTTTCGGCACTGAAAAGTTCACAACCAGTTTGCTTCTGGAAATGTGCCGCTGCACGATCAGGTGCGACAACGATCGCCTGTCGGGCTGCGTCGAAAACAGGCAGGTCATCACGATCATTTCCGGCATAGTCGAATCCCTGTCGCCCATAGTGCTCGACAAGCAGATCAGCCTTGCGCTGTGCCGAAAGATTGGTCGTACCGGATGTTGAATAGACAGCGCTGAAAATCCCAAGCTCAGACGCAACAGCCTTGGCCATCGGTTCAGCAGCAGCTGTTGCCAGCACCAAAGTCCGCCCCGACCCATGTTCGCTACGCAGAAACTCCAGAAACTCGGTTCGGTAGGGAAGTCGCGATGCATCGAGCGTTACGCGCTCAGCCACCTGTCGCTTGAGATATGCCTTGCCTGAGAACAGCCACACCGGCAGCATGATGACGAACAGGATGTTCCTCTTCAAAAGAAGAAAAATACCCTCCCACAGCAGATCGGTCGAAACCAGAGTTCCGTCCAGATCGACTGCCAGCGGCACATTCTTGCTGCTTTGCCCCCGCGTATCCATTTTCAGCCCTTTTCCGCTCAGGCGTGAATGCGGTTCGATCAACCTTTTCCGCCCGAGCCCCCTGTCGTAAAGGGATAGAGGCAGAAACCAAATGAAAAATGAATTTTTCCGTTACAATCGAGAATTGATTTGCTGAGTACAGTTTCTGCTTAAAATTTCCTCAATAGCTAAAATACAGCATATTGTTTGCGGGTTGCATAGTTTCAAGTTCGCCGGAGAGACTTTCCGGCGAACATTCCATAGTTTAGATATCTCTAAACTATCATTATCTTGAGCCCGGAAAAAGCAAGTCGACAAACTTGCCTGCTGTCGGTTGCGGTTCGTGGTTGGCAAGGCCGGGACGCTCATTGGCTTCGATGAAAATATAGTCCGGCTTTTCGGGCTGCTTGACCATGAAATCGATCCCGACAACGGGAATGCCGATTGCACGCGCAGCCTTACAGGCAGCATCGACAAGGTTTCTATGAACAGTCGCTGTCACGTCGTGGATCGTACCGCCTGTATGTAGATTGGCCGCCTTGCGCACTGTGATTTCACGATGATCTTCCAGAACGGAATCGAGCGACAGGCCTTGTTCCTCAAGACACCTTTTCGTTTCCGTATCGACCGGTATGCGGCTTTCTCCGCCAGTCGCCGCAGCGCGTCTGCGCGATTGTATCTCGATAAGCTTGCGGATGGTTGCCTTGCCGTCACCGACAACACGTGGCGGGCGACGAACCGCAGCGGCAACGAGCTGGTAGTCGATAACCACCAGCCGAAGGTCCTCACCTTCAAAACACGCCTCCAGCAGCACGCGGTCGCACACGGTTCGCGCCTGTTTGATCGCCGTTCGCAGGTCTTTCATGGTCGATATGCCGACGGAAATTCCTCTTCCCTGTTCGCCCCGGGCTGGTTTCACCACCAGCTTGCTGTGACGTTTTAGAAAAGCTTCCAGCGCATCATCGTCCGCTTCGGCGGCAATCTGCTCCGGCACTATCAGACCAGCCTTCTCGACGACGCGCCGCGTCACGGCCTTGTCGTCGCAGATTGACATCGCTACACCCGATGTCATTTCAGACAAGCTCTCACGGCAATGGACGGAACGCCCGCCATAGGAGAGGCGGAAAAAGCCGCCTTCAGCATCGGTTATTTCAACCTGAATACCACGACGCACCGCTTCATCCACGATTATGCGAGCATAGGGATTGAGCGCATCGAAGGTTTCCAGATGCGAGGCGAAAAATTTCTCGTTGATTGCGTTCTTACGCTTTATCGCGAAGAGCGGAACGCGACGAAACTTCAGCTTTTCATAGAGCCTTATGGCATTCTCATTATCGTGCAGAACCGAGAGATCGATATGGCTCAAGCCGCGAGCCTGAAAATGCTCGGCAAGTTTACGCACCAGTTTTTCACCAATACCCGGCTGCCGCGCTTGAGGATGAACTGCAAGACACCAAAGCGAAGCACTGCGATCAGGATCATCGAAAAGGCGCTGATGGTCGATGCCAGTTACGGTGCCAACAATTTCGCCGGTAGCATCGTCCTGAGCCACGAAATAGGTAACAGCACGATTGTCTCGTTCCGATGAGAAAAAGTCGGGACGCAGTTGAACCATCCCACAGGCCGCGTAAACAGCGTTGATGCCTTCCGCGTCCACTTCGGAGACTGCGCGACGTATGGTGATGCCACGCATCCGTCGCCCGCCCGGTCGATAGGTCGCAAGTTCAATCCGGTATGTATGCGACGGATCGAGAAATATCTCATGTGGTGCGAGTGACAGCAGTACGTGAGGATCGCTGACGTAAAAGACGATATCGCGGCTCGCTGGCGCTTCCCCCCGCAATGCTTCCACTATGGCTTCATTGGTCTCGAAGGTCTGCGCGAAGAGTAGTCGGCCCCAGCCGCAATCGACAACCACATCCTGCTTGCGATCTTCGCTTCCCGCCTTGTCATGGCCGTGCGCATGTTCCTGATAAAAGCCTGCGCTTTCAGGTGTACGCAAGCGCGTAAGACGGTGCGAAAAGGCTTTGCGACCTTTCGCTTTCTGCCGGGTCATATCCACCTCACCGGTTTTCCGCATTTCATGCCTCCTGCGTTTGCAGCCACATTTCAAGGAGGCCGGCCTGCCAAAGCTCAGAACCGCGCAACGGCGTTATGTGTTCGGACGGTTTTGCAAACAGGCGTTCAAGATAATCGCGCTGGAAAAGCCCGCGCTCCCTCGCCTTTTGTGAAGAGAGGGCGTCTCGCAACATATCGAGATAAGGGCCATCGATATATTTGAGCTGCGGAACCGGGAAATATCCCTTCTTGCGATCAATCACTTCGCTTGGAACGACCTTTCTCGCCACATCCTTTAGGATACCCTTGCCGCCGTCACGCAGTTTTTCCTCCGGCGGAATGCGGGCGGCAAGCTCGACCAATTCATGATCCAGAAATGGCACCCGCGCTTCAAGCCCCCAAGCCATCGTCATGTTGTCCACGCGCTTGACCGGATCGTCCACGAGCATCACATTCGTATCGAGCCGCAGCGCACGGTCGACAGGCGTATCCGCTCCATCCTGCAGCAGATGTTCTTCCAGAAGGTCCTGACTGTAATCACGTTCCGGCATCCATTCCGGCGATAGCTGCGTGGCGAGAACGTCATGCGAGCGGTCACGGAACCCTTTGGCATAGTCGCTGACGACATCGTTGGAATCGACTAGCGGTGGATACCAGTGATAGCCGCCGAAAACTTCATCTGCCCCCTGTCCCGACTGGACAACCTTGATATGCTTCGAAACCTCCTTGGAAAGGAGGTAGAAGCCGACATTATCATAGGACACCATTGGTTCGGACATTGCCGCGATCGTTCCCGGCAAGGCGTCCATGAGGTCTGCCGAGGGCACAAAGATCTTATGATGTTCGGTGCCGAAATGCTCGGCGATCAGATCGGAATAGACAAATTCGTCGCCTTTTTCCCCGTTTGCTTCCTCAAAGCCAACTGAAAAACTCATCAGTCCCGATTGACCGGCCTCAGCAAGCAGACCGACGATCAGGCTGGAATCCACCCCGCCGGATAAAAGCACGCCGACCGGCACGTCGGAAATCATCCGGCGCTTGACTGCGACACGCAGCATAGCGAGCAATTGCTCCTGCCATTCCTCGCGGCTCAACGCGCCGTCGCCGGGCAGTCGGCGATAAGGCGCCTGCCAATAGATGCGGTCAGCGAAACGCCCATTCGGTTCATAGACACGGATCGTCGCCGGGGGGAGCTTTCGAACACCATTATAGATCGTGCGCGGTGGCGGCACGACGGCATGAAAACTCATGTAATTGTGCAAGGCCGCGCGGTCTATCGAGGTGTCGATGCCGCCTGCCTTAACCAGAGCAGGCAAGGAAGAGGCGAACCGCAAGGCACCCTCCGCCTCGGCAATATAGAGCGGCTTGATGCCGAACCGATCACGCGCGAGGATAACCCTGCCGGTATCACGTTCGTGAATGGCGAAAGCGAACATGCCAAGAAAACGCGTTACACAGCTTTCGCCCCATGCATGCCATGCCTTGAGAATGACTTCTGTGTCACCGTCGGAGAAGAACTTGTAGCCCTTCTGTTCCAGCTCTGTGCGCAATTCGCGGAAATTATAGATGCAGCCATTGAACACAAGCGTCAAACCGAGGTCGGCGTCGATCATCGGTTGCTGCGATTTTTCAGAAAGATCAAGGATTCTCAATCTTCGATGCCCGAAGCCGATATTGCCCCGGATCACAATCCCGGATGCATCGGGCCCGCGAGGACTGAGTACATCCGCCATTTTCGAGACTGCCGAAACTGACGGCGAACCACCGTCAAACCTGACTTCTCCGCAAATACCACACATAAAAAGGGTCGAAACCTCCATTGTCATTCATAAACAAATGAGGCCGTCGCATCTGTTAAGGCGGCGGCCTGCATAATTGCAAATGCGGGAGCGTCGGGATTGTTCCCAACTTTTTCGTTTCCGCTATGTGGCTTTTCCGACTAAATTCGCCTTGGAAAGCATATAGTTTTCAGCGGAAACCATATGCTCAAACGTTATACGGCGCGCATCCTCGCTGCGATTTTCGACAAGCGCTGCGAGCAATCGGTGCTGGAAGATAAGTCCTTCTTCGCGCGAAGCCGGTGTCGGATCAGCATAGATTGCGCGCGCTATTGGCAGGCTTCGCAACAGATTGTGGGTCAATCCGCAGATGAAGCCCAACAGACGGTCCGGACAAAGCTGTGCCAGCAAGGAATGGAAATCCAGTTCCGCAATGCGCTGGCGATATTGATCATCAAGATCGACCGGCGGGCGATCGTAGACCCGCATCGCATTTTCCAGCCGAGCAATGTCGTCACCAGTCAATCTGCCGGACAAGAGAGCGGCAACCTCCGGTTCGAGAAGCTTACGGATAGCGTAAACTTCGGCAAGGCTCGGCTGATCGAAAAAGAAATAGCTTCCGAGCATTTCCATTGCGTGCTGGGCGGAAGGTTCGGCCACAAAAGCCCCACCGCCGGGACCGCTGCGCGTAAAAATCAGACCCTGCGTCTCCAGCGCCTTCATCGCTTCGCGCACAGTGCCCTTGGCGGCCTTGAACTGGTCAATCAGTTCCTTTTCCTGTGGCAGTCGATCTCCCGGCCTCAATGCATCGGAACGGATAACGTCCTTGATACGGTCAGCAATCTCTTCCGGGCGCCGACGGATCTTTGCCGCCCTCGCGCGCGATTGCGGTTCGTGATCGGAATTCCGGGCCATTCTGACCATATCTTGCTACTCTCTCCTGATGCGCGGCGCGCTTTCCACGAGTTGTCGTGTATAGGCATGTTCAGGTCTGGCAAAAAGAGCGCTTGCGGTTGCTTCCTCAACGATTTCCCCGAAATACATAACCGCAACCCTGTCGGATATGGCTTCCACCACGGCAAGATCATGACTGATGAAGAGATAGGAGAGACCAAACTCTTTCTTCAGTTGATCCAGAAGCAACAGAACCTGCGCCTGAACAGAGACATCCAGCGCGCTAACCGGTTCGTCGAGCACGACGATTTCCGCTTCAGCGGCCAGCGTGCGCGCAATGGCGATACGTTGCGCCTGCCCGCCGGAGAATTCGTGCGGATATCGTTCCAGCGTATCCTTGGGCATCTGAACGGCGTCCAGCAACTGGATCATGCGTTGCTGGCACTGAGCTGAATCCAGCCCGCCCAGAAGCTTTAGTGGTGTTTCCAGTATCTGCCGGATCGTCTTTCTGGGATTGAGTGAAGCGACAGGGTCCTGAAACACATATTGTATGACCTTGCCGAATGCCCGAGCACCGGAATTTCGCAGTTCATGCGCATCGCGTCCAGCAATCGTCATCGTACCGCCCGTCGGCTCTGTCAGCCCGACGAGCATTCTGGCGAGCGTGCTTTTGCCCGATCCGCTTTCACCGACAATCGCCAGTGTCTCACCGCTTCCAAGATCGAACGAAACATTTTTAACCGCCTCGACCTTGTGACGCTCTTTCCCCAGAAGTGTTCGTCCGCCACCGAAGGTTTTGGTGAGATCACGAACGCTGATCGCATTTCCGCTCATCCTGCCGCCTTCCCGTTTTCGCGCTTGAAGAGACCAGCCACACGTTCCAGAAAGTCGGCACCCTGCCCAAGTTCGGGAACGCAGGCTATCAAGCGTTTCGTATAGCTGTGCTGCGGATTGGAAAGAACTTCCGATGTCGTGCCCGTCTCGACAATCTCGCCGTCTTTCATCACTGCCACGCGGTCGCAAATCTCCGAAACCACTCCAAAATCATGGGTGATAAACAGGAGAGCCATGCCGCGCTCGCGCTGGAGATCGCGTAGCAGCTCGAGAATGTGCGCCTGCACCGTAACATCGAGCGCCGTGGTCGGCTCGTCCGCAATGATGATGTCTGGATCATTGGCCAGAGCCATGGCAATGCCGACACGCTGACGCTGGCCACCTGAAAGCTGGTGCGGATAGTGATTGGCCCGTTCTGCTGCATCTGGAATGCCAACCTTGTCAAGAAGCACAATCGCCTGTTCCCGCCGCTCACTGGCTCCAATCCGCCGATGCGCTGCAATTGCTTCCTCGACCTGCCGACCGACCGGATACATAGGATGCAACGTTGTCAGTGGGTCCTGAAACACATAAGCAACTCTTGCGCCCCGTGCCGCCGTCAACTCGGTTTCAGACATTGAAAGAACGTCCCGGTCGCCCAGATAGATCGCGCCGTTGCGGATAAGTCCGGGCGGGGACGCCACGAGGCCCATTACTGACAGGGCGGTCACGCTTTTGCCCGATCCGCTCTCCCCGATCAGGCCGAGACATTCGCCGCGTTCAAGTTCCAGTGAAACATTGCGGACAGCGGGGGTGAAATGCCCACCATTGACGAAGCCCGTTTCGAGACCGGCAATAGAAAGAGCTTTTTCGCTATCCTTGATCACGGGCGATGACCGGTCCTTGGCAATATCGGTTATCGCGCCTGGCCGACCCAGCGCACCTGAGCGTAATCGTGGATCGAGAACATCGCGCACCCCATCTCCCAATACGTTGAGACTGATGACCAGAAGGAAGATCATCAAGCCGGGCACGATGGAGACGTGCGGGGCATTGAACAGTTGTGCCCGCCCCTCACCAAGCATGGAGCCGAGATCGGCCTGCGGCGGCTGTGCGCCAAGACCGAGGAAGCTCAGGCCCGCCGTTTCGAGGATCATCCAGCCCGCCGTGGTCGACATGGTAATGACGATAACCGGCAGCACATTGGGCAGCACTTCGCTTAACAGGATCGAAACCGGACTTTTCCCGGAGAGCCGGGCAGCATCAATAAACTCACGATGCGCGAGACCAAGCGTAACCCCGCGAACATTACGCGCGAAGAACGGAATATTGACCACCGCAATCGCGTAAAGCGCATTCATCAGGCCCGGCCCAAGCACTGCCACGATAGCCAGCGCCAGTAGGATATAAGGAAATGCCATCAGCATATCGATGCCGCGCATCATCAAATTGTCAGTTCGCCCGCCCGCATAGCCGGCCACGAGACCGATGGCAGAACCGACGATTGCTGCGATCAGCGTCGCCGCAAAGCCAACTGCGACAGACACCCGCGTGCCCCATATGACACGACTCAATATATCGCGCCCGAGCTGATCCGTTCCAAGAAGATGTCCTTCGCTGAACACGGGTTTCAATCGCATTGCGGGAGAAGTCGCGTCAGGATTGGGAAGCGGGAGAATCGGGGCCAACAGAATGACGAGGCAGATCAGGACCAACATAAAAAAGCCGAAAGCCGCCAGTCGATTGCTCATCAGGAGCCGCCATGATGACATGCGGACCGCCGTTGGCGCGGCAGAAATTTCTGGAAGCGCGCTCATGAGCGTATCCTTGGATCGAGCATGGTCTGGATGACATCAGCGAGCAGATTGAAAAGAACATAACTCGCGGCAACCACAAGTACGCCACCCTGCACCAGCAAGATATCGCGGGTGGAAATGGCTTTCACCAGCATGGCGCCAATACCGGGCCACTGGAACACGGTTTCGATGTAGACGGCGCCGCCCAGCACAAATCCCGCCTGAATACCGATTACAGGAATGACGCTGACAAGTGCGGCGCGAAACGCATGACCGTATATCACACGACGTTCGTTGAGACCTTTGGCCCGGGCTGTCCGGATATAGTCCTGACGAAGCACTTCCAGCATCGCGCCGCGGGTCAGACGTGCGATCACGCCTGCCGCTACCACGGCCAGCGTCGTGGCAGGCAGGATCAGATGCCAGAGCAGATCCTTCAGGTCACCGCCACCATAAACAGCATACATGCCGGACGCTGGCAGAATGCGCCAATGGACCGCGAAGAGATAGATCAGAAGCAACCCCAACCAGAATGAGGGAATGGAAATTCCGGCAAGCACGATGAAAGTGATCGTCCTGTCTGCCCAGCCGAACTGGCGTACCGCCGAAACGATGCCCGCGAGCAGGCCGAAGACTGAACACAGTACCAGTGCTACGCCCGCAAGCACGAGTGTCGCCTGAAAGCGCTCCATAACCTCATCCAGCACCGGACGATTGAGCACGAAGGAACGCCCGAAATCTCCATGCAGGAGATTGCCCATCCAGATGAAATATTGTTGCAGCAACGGCTTGTCGAGACCGAGATCGCGATTGATCCGCTCGACATTTTCCGGCGTCGCATATGATCCGAGCAAGGCAGTCGCCGTATCACCGGGGATCATCGCCATGACGAGAAAAACGATGATCGAGAGCCCGAGCAACACAGGAACAACGGCGACAAGTCGCTTGAGGATATAGGCTGGCATGAATGCCCTCCCCGCTTATTGCTTGGTTACGTCTTTCAAATGCAGCAGGAAGGACGGCTGCAACTTGAACCCCTTGACGGCAGCGGTCGTGACTGCATTTTGCTTCCAGTTCGCCACGAACAGCCATGGTGCATCGTCATGGACGATGCTCTGCACTTCGCCATAAAGCTTGCCGCGCTCGGTTTGATCGGTCGATGACCGCGCCTTCTCCAGAAGCTCATCCACTTTGGGGTTGGAATAGTAACCGGAATTGAAACCGCCCTTGTCCGGCAGTGCGTCGCTGCGAAGCGTCAGATAAGGCACCGTGTCCGGATCATTGGTCATCCATGCCATCTCGGCCATATCGGCCTTGCCCTCCAGCCCCGGATTGACCCGGCCAAGGAACGTGTTCCATTCATAGGTTTCAATCTTGACCTTGAAGCCCACAGCCTGAAGATCGGCCTGGATTGCAGCACCCATCGTGATTGGATCAAGCATGCCAGAACCGCCTTCGGTCACATAGAACGTGATTTCAGGATTGCTTGCACCAGCTTCGGCAAGGAGCGCCTTGGCCTTTTCCGGATCATAAGGATAGGGTTCGGCTTTGTTCTCGACCCAGTTGAAGGCGGGTGGGATCGGCCCCGCAGCAACAGTTGCGGAACCCTGCAAAACATTATCGACAAGCCCCTGCTTGTTGACCGCATAATTCGCCGCCTGACGCACTTTCTTATCCGCGAATGGACCGCTCTTCGCGTTCAGGATGGTAAACCAGACATGGGGGCCCGCCTGTTCGGCAACCGCGAAATTCGCGTCCTGTTTGAAGGTGGCAAGATTATCCGGCGGCACTTCCACCATGACATCCAGCCCGCCTGCCATCATCTCCGCGACGCGTGTATTGGCATCCGTGATCGGGCGAAACACAACCGCTTCCAATGCTGGCGCTGTGTCCCAATAGTCGGGATTACGCTCCACCACCACACGCTGGCCGGATTGCCATTCCGCGAACTTGAACGGACCGGTTCCTGATGGATGACGGCCAAATTCCTTACCGTATTTCTTGACCGCTTCCGGCGACACGATCAGGCCGGTCGGATAGGCCAGATTGGAAAGAAATGGAGCGAAAGGCTCCTTCAGCTTGAACTCGACAGTGTGTTCATCGAGCACATTGACTGCATCGATGGACGAGAAATTGAACGAAAGCGGAAATGGGCCAGTGTTATAGAACGGATGGTCTTCCTTTAGCATTCTGTCGAAGTTGAATTTGACCGCTTCGGCATTGAAATCCGAACCGTCATGGAACTTCACGCCTTGACGCAGCTTGAACGTATAGGTCTTGCCGTCGTCCGAAATCGTCCAGCTTTCCGCCAGTGCCGGTTCTACTTCCAGCGTTCCGTCCTTGTAGCGCACAAGGCCGTCATAAATATTGACGAGGATGCGGAAATCATTGGTAGCCGTGACTGTATGCGGATCGAGCGATTGCGGCTCTGCAATCTGCCCGACAATCAGCACATTGGGCGGCGTTTGGGCCAGCGCGACTGTGCCCGCCCCGGCGACCGAAAGCGCCATAGCAGTCAGGACGGCACGGAATAACCTTCTCATGGGGTTCCCCTTCATTTGTCAAATCCGTCAGACTCTAATTTATAGGCATAAATCAACGACCATCAATGAATTATCATAATTAATTTTTGCGAGACAAAAAAAGCGGGCCTGAGCCCGCTCGTGATCTCAAAAAGTTCAAAGCCTATTCCACAGGCGTATCCTCGGGTCTCAAATCCTGCTCTGCCTTGGTCGATTTCTGATGCGTGAAACCCTTGAGGCCCTTGGCGGTTTCCTCGGCATCGCGTTTGATCTCGACTTCGCTCATTGCATAATGAACTGCAAGTTTTGCAATGGAAGTCAGAGCGCTTAGATGAATGCGCTCATAACCATGCGAGGCATCAACACCGAAGGTCAGCAAAGCCGTGCGCACATCATGCCCCGCCTCAACCGCAGACGCAGCATCGGAACGGTAATAACGGAACACGTCCTTCTGGACCTGAATGTCATGCTCTCCGCAAAGCTCGTAGAGTTTCTTCGTCAAATGGTAATCGAACGGTCCGGTCTGGTCCGCCATGGCAAGCGTGACGCCAAACTCCGATGAATTCTGGCCCGGCGCAGTCGTGCCATTATCGATGGCGACCAGCGAGGCAATATCCGGCACAACGACCGCAGAGGCACCCACTCCAACTTCCTCGCCGATGGTGAACAGCCAATAGCTGTCGACCGGCGTTTCCACATTGGCTCTCTGCATCGCTTCGAGGGCCGCAAGCATGATTGCAACGCCTGCCTTGTCATCAAGGTGACGCGAGACGATAAAGCCATTATCGATGAATTCGGGCGCGGGATCGACGGCAACTATGTCACCGACATCGATACCGAGCTGCAGCAGATCATCACGATTTCGGGCGAGCGCATCGACGCGGAGTTCGACATAAGGCCAGCCGACCGGTTGCGTATCGACTTCGTCATTGAATGTATGGCCGGAAGCTTTCAGCGGCAGGATCGAACCGCGATAAATTCCTTTGGACGAAAAGATGGAAACGCGGGCACCTTCGGCGAAACGCGCTGACCAGTTACCGATGGAAACCAGTTCCAGTCGTCCGTTTTCCTTCAGATATTTTACCTGTGCGCCGAGTGTATCGACATGCGATACGATCCCGCGCGCCGGTCTCTCCGTCAGGCCCACCCTGCGCGCGCGAATAGCCCCCCGGCGCGTCAGCATAACCTCAAGCCCCAGATGCTCCAGCTCGCGCGCAACATAACGCACGGCTTCGTCGGTAAACCCGGTCGGGCTCGGTATGGCGAGCAGCGCCTTGAGCCGTGTTACGAGATAGTCCTGATCGATTGTGATGGCGGTCTGCATCATTCATGTGTCGCAAAACAAGACCGCAACGTCAACGTCATCTCCAGAACAGAAAACTTCGGCACCGGTATTACGCGGCGCCGAGATGCCATCAGAAACTCCAGTCTTCATCCTCAGTCGCGACCGCCTTGCCGATGACGTAAGAAGAGCCGGAACCGGAGAAAAAGTCGTGGTTTTCGTCTGCATTCGGCGAAAGAGCGGACAGGATCGCCGGGTTGACCTTGCACGCTTCAGCCGGGAAGAGTGCCTCATAGCCGAGGTTCATGAGGGCCTTGTTGGCGTTGTAATGCAGGAACTTCTTGACGTCTTCGGTCAGGCCAACACCATCATAGAGCGCTTCCGTGTAGCGAACCTCATTGTCGTAAAGTTCCAGAAGAAGCTCGAAGGCAAAATCCTTGATTGCCTGCTTCTGCTCTTCGTTCAAGCGTTCCAGTCCGCGCTGGAATTTGTAACCGATGTAATAGCCATGCACGGCCTCATCCCGAATGATGAGCCGGATAAGATCGGCTGTATTCGTCAGCTTTGCCCGGCTCGACCAGTACATGGGCAGATAGAAGCCGGAATAGAACAGAAAGCTCTCCAGAAAGACGCTGGCGATTTTCCTTTTCAGCGGATCATCCGCGCGATACTGGTCCAGGATCAGAACGGACTTGCGCTGCAGGAATTCGTTTTCCTCGGACCAACGATAGGCATCGTCAACATCCGGCGTCAGGCACAGCGTCGAGAAAATCGACGAATAGGATCGTGCATGAACCGCTTCCATGAAGGAAATATTGGACAGCACCGCTTCTTCATGCGGCGTCGCGGCATCATCCATCAGCTTCACGGCACCGACTGCGTTCTGGATCGTATCAAGAAGTGTGAGCCCGGTGAAAACGCGGATCGTTAGCTGCTTTTCCTGCGGTTTCAGCGTTTCCCACGACTGAATGTCATTGGAAAGCGGCACTTTTTCCGGCAGCCAGAAATTGCCGGTCAGACGATTCCAGACCTCAAGGTCTTTCTCATCTTCTATCCGGTTCCAGTTGATCGCACGCACTGCGGCGGGTTTCGGGTTCTTGGTTTTCACTTGAATATTCATTGGTCATCACCAGTGGTCAGAGGGCGCAGGAAACGCAACCCTGCACTTCCGTGCCGGAGAGCGCCATCTGGCGCAGGCGAATGTAGTAGATGGTCTTGATGCCCTTCTTCCACGCGTAGATCTGTGCGCGGTTGATATCGCGTGTCGTTGCGGTATCGCGGAAGAACAATGTCAGAGACAGGCCCTGATCGACGTGCTGTGTTGCTGCCGCATAGGTGTCGATGATCTTCTCCGGCCCGATCTCATAGGCGTCCTGATAGTAATCGAGATTGTCATTGGTCATGAACGCTGCCGGATAGTAGACGCGACCGATCTTGCCCTCCTTGCGGATTTCAATCTTCGACACGATCGGATGAATCGATGACGTCGAATGATTGATGTAGGAAATCGAGCCTGTCGGCGGCACGGCCTGAAGGTTCTGGTTATAAAGCCCGCCCTCCATCACCGCATTTTTCAGATCGCGCCAGTCATCCTGCGTCGGAATCGCAATGCCAGCCTTTTCGAAAATTTCTCGAACCTTTTGCGTCGCTGGTTCCCAAAGCTGCTCGGTATATTTGGCGAAATATTCACCCGTTGCATATTTGGATTTCTCAAAACCTTTAAAGGACTTGCCCGTTTCCACTGCAATCAGGTTCGATGCGCGGATCGCGTGATAGGTAACCGTATAGAAATAGATATTCGTGAAATCGACGCCCTCCTCCGAGCCGTAATAAATCCGCTCGCGGGCGAGATAACCATGCAGATTCATCTGACCGAGACCGATGGCATGGCTTTCATCATTACCTCGGGCGACCGACGGCACGGAACCGATTTGGCTCATATCGGAAACTGCTGTCAGAGCGCGGATGGAGGTTTCGATGGTCTTGCCGAAATCGGACGAGTCCATTGCCGATGCAATGTTGAGCGAACCCAGATTACACGAAATATCTTTGCCAAGATGATCATAGGAAAGGTCTTCGCCGAAGATGCTCGCCTCACTCACCTGGAGGATTTCCGAACAGAGATTGCTCATGGTGATGCGCCCGTCAATCGGATTGGCGCGGTTCACCGTGTCCTCGAACATGATATAGGGATAACCGGACTCGAACTGGATTTCCGCCAGCACCTGAAAGAACTCGCGTGCATTGATCTTCTTCTTGGTAATGCGCGCATCATCGACCAATTCCCGATATTTTTCGGTGATCGAAATCTCGGTCAGTGGCACACCGTAGACCCGCTCCACGTCATAAGGCGAGAAGAGGTACATATCCTCGTTGTTCTTTGCGAGTTCGAAGGTAATGTCTGGAATGACCACACCAAGCGACAAGGTTTTAATGCGGATTTTCTCGTCGGCGTTTTCGCGCTTCGTATCCAGAAAGCGCATGATATCCGGGTGATGCGCATGCAGATAGACAGCGCCCGCACCTTGTCGCGCGCCAAGCTGATTGGCGTAGGAAAAGGAATCCTCAAGAAGCTTCATCACCGGAATGATGCCGGATGACTGGTTCTGAATCTGCTTGATAGGCGCGCCCGCCTCACGAATATTGGTAAGGCTCAAGGCCACCCCGCCGCCCCGCTTCGACAATTGCAACGCCGAATTGATTGAGCGCCCGATGGACTCCATATTGTCTTCAACCCGCAGCAGAAAACAGGAAACGAGCTCGCCGCGCTGCTTCTTGCCTGCATTGAGGAAAGTCGGCGTCGCAGGTTGGTAGCGGCCTGCAATGATCTCCTCCATCAGATTGCGTGCCAGCTGTTCATTGCCGCGCGCCAGCGTCAGCGCTACCATGCAGACACGGTCTTCATAGCGCTCCAGATAGCGCTTTCCATCGAAGGTTTTCAGCGTATAGCTGGTGTAATATTTGAACGCGCCGAGAAAGGTCGGAAACCGGAATTTCTTCGCATAGGCTTCGTCGAAAAGATCGCGCACGAAATTGAAGGAATACTGATCCAGTACCTCTTGCTCGTAATAGCCTTCGGTCACCAGATAATCGATCTTTTCCCGCAAGTTATGGAAAAAGACCGTGTTCTGGTTCACGTGCTGGAGGAAATATTGGCGCGCAGCCTGCCGGTCGCGGTCAAGCTGGATTTTTCCCTCGTCATCGTAAAGGTTCAGCATCGCGTTGAGCGCGTGATAATCCAGCCCGTCCAAGGATTTTGACGGTTTACTGCTGTTGGAAGTTACAGCTTGAGGCGCATCCTGCGCCACTGGCTGTGCCTCGCGCTCTCGGATCAAGGTCGTGTCTGCCGTGTCCAAAATCGTTCCATCCCGTTCTTGACATTGCCAATGTCCTCATCGGTTCCCAGAAGCTCGAAGCGGTAGAGATAGGGAACCTGACATTTGGCGGAGATAATGTTGCCGGCGATACAGAAAGCCTCGCCGAAATTGCTGTTTCCCGCGGCAATCACGCCGCGGATGAAAGAGCGGTTGCTCTCATCGTTGAGAAAGCGGATCACAGGCTTGGGGACAGCGCCCTTGGAGCCGCCGCCACCATATGTGGGCGTCACGATCACGAATGGCTCGCGCACCTGCAATCCGCCTGAACCGTCCATCGGGATACGGTTCGACCGCATTCCAAGCCGCTCGACAAACCGGTGTGTATTTTCCGACCGGCTGGAGAAATAGACGATCAGGCTCATGTGACCATAGCCCTCAGGCGAGAGCGCTGATCATATCGGGCCGGAAGCCCGCCCAATGGGATTCACCTGCCACAACCACCGGCACCTGGCGATAACCCATGTCTTGAACGAGATGGAAAGCATCGGCATCGGCGGAGATATCGATGACTTCATATTCGATACCCTGGCGGTCGAGGGCGCGCGTGGTGGCCGTGCACTGGACGCAGGCGGGTTTGCTGTAAACGGTGACGTTCATTTTTTCCTCACTGGAGCATGTCTCCCAAAAGTGGGAACCGGTTTTGGGGTTAAGACATGCATAAAAACAAAGAGATAGAGTATTTCCAACGGTCCGGTTTAAACTGGAATACTCTCGATAGGAGACGCAAAGAGCCGTTCGCGCATCGCAAAATGCGCGTCGAAAGACATGAGATACGGGATCGGCCAGCCGCACGAACAAGCAGCCTGACCACACAAACTATGCCTCGAAGGGAGGATCGGAACCGAAACTGAATAAACTGGACATGGACTTCACCCCGAAGCTATGAGCGGGAAGTTCGGGGCAGCAACCCGTAAGGCAACGATTTGCCACACAAGATTGCGCGCCAACCGGACACCCCGCCCGTGGACGTACTCGTTCAAGGCAGGTCTCCTGGCTCACGGATCAACATTCTGTCCGCCTTCCCAGCCAAAGCCAGTGACGTGATGGACAGAACTCTCCGCTTACAGTTGCGGGGGCAGCTCCGGCATTGCCGCATCCGTCATGGATGAAACGCACCGGATTCCCGTCTTAGCTTTCGACCCAACGAATCGAAAGAACCTAGAACACTATATATAGTAGTCGAAGTTAAAAACTCGTCAATAGATAGTTGGCCGCAAAGCGTGGAATGAACGAAGCGTTCTTCACCCAGCTGGCTTAATCGGTTTCGGTCTGAACTCCGGTTTGATGGCCTTGAGGGCCATGCGATCCACCATTGAGGGGGCAATCAGTTTCAACCAGCGCCCGAATCGCATCTGGCGTGTCATCAACACTTCACGCTTGCGAGCCTGCACGCCTTCCAGCATCAGCCGCACAGCTTCCTCGACGGGCATCATGTCATCTTCGCGCACACCACTTGTTCCCAGCGCACCGCCGCTTGCGCTGTAACCCACCTTGCGAATGTCGGTTTTGACGACGCCCGGATAGACGATGGTAATGGATATACCGCTTGGTTCCAGTTCCGCGCGAAGCGCCTCGCAAAAACCCGAAAGAGCGAACTTCGTTCCGCTATAGGCAGTGCGCCCCGGCACACCGATCAATCCGGCAACAGAAGACACAGCCACGATCCGTCCCTTGCTGGCGGCAAGATACGGAAGTGCTGCATGAATGGGCCAGACGCTACCCCAGTAATTCAACTCCATCAGATCATGCATCCAGTTGAGATCATCTGGTTTGATCTCAGCAAAATTGGCGTGGGCCGACATGCCTGCATTCACAATCAAAGTGTCGATACAACCGAAAGCGGAAACGGTTTTATTGATAAGATCGATACAGGCTGTACGATCTTTCACATCGGTTGGTACCACGAGAACAGAACTGCCCAGTTGCCGCAATTCGATGGCCAGATTTTCCAGCTTTTCAACATTGCGCGCAGCAAGCACCAGAGCAGCATTGGCACGGTCACGCCGGGCAATCTGCCGTGCAGTTTCGGCACCGATCCCATCCGATGCTCCCGTTATGATCGTCACGTCCATGCGAGGCCCTCCCTGCCTATCGATCAGACGACAGGTAAGGTACAGGCAGGCCGATCCATGCGTCTAGCACTTTAGACTTTGCGCGATGGAATGGCTGCTATAACGACGATTATGAATTTCGCGGCACCGAGACCGCAGCGAAAAGACCTGATGCAGCACACCACGTGCTCTATTTGCGGTCAAAGAAGGCTCAATGCAGGCCCTGTGCGATTAGGTGTGGTTGCCGGACTTGACCATCAACCTTCTGGGACCAGCGCCCTGTTGTCCAAGGACATCATCGGGATTTCGCAACGGACATTCGGAAAGCGAGAGACAACCGCAGCCGATGCAGCTCGTTATCTGGTCGCGAAGCTGCATCAGACTGTCGATACGTTCCTGAAGCATATCTTTCCAGGCTTCAGAAAACCGCCGCCAGTCTTCTACCGTTGGCACGTGATCGTGCGGAAGATCCGCCAAGGCCTCACGAATGATCACCAGAGGGATGCCCGCGCGCTGCGCGATCTTGATAATGGCGATGCGGCGCAGCACAGCGCGGTGATAGCGACGCTGGTTTCCTTCCGTACGCCAGCCTTCGATCAGGCCCTTGGTTTCATAGAAATGAACCGTGGAGACCGCCACACCGGCGCGCCGGGAAACATCACCGACCGCCAGGCTTTTCTTGAGACCAGACTGTTCCATATCGTCAAACTCAATCATGCAAACTGTGTAGGCTGCGGCCTCATGGCAATGCAAGATATCTCATAAATCCGTGTCATGTCTCAGTGCGCGATAATTGCGGCGCGCCCATAGCAATGGGCGTGAATGCAACGGCAAATCAGTGTCCGTTACCAGCCCGGCAAAAAGCGTGTGATCCGCCATTGGAACGCTGCCCGCCAATTCGCAATCGATGGCAGCCGAAGCGCCAAAGAGATGCGGCCTGCCAGACGGCCATTCCCCCCATACGCCGATGAGGAAGCGTTGCGCATGCTGTACCTTGCCTGCGAAGGCATCACCGATCATTTCCTGCCCTTCCGCGAGCATGGCAAGCGAGAAACCGCCATCCGCCATGATTGCTGTAGCCAGTGCACTGTCACTTTTCACCGAGACCAGAACCATCGGCGGTTCTGCTGAAAGTGATAAGACTGCGGTTACCGTGCGACCATGGGCCTCTCCTGCATCGCACGCTGTCACCACGGACACGGTGGATGCCATCCGCGACATCGCATCCGCGAACTCTCGTTTCGAAACAGCACCTATTGCGTCGCGATCTAAGTGCAGCACGTTTCTGTTCATCATCTTGCAAACCCTTCGGATTGAATACCTGTGTAGCGCCGGTCGGAAACACCCCGCAGCGTTTCCGACCGGCTATGGCCTTGCGGCGGGATACCCGCTCGGCCACATCGAACTGAAACGAGCACTACTCGGAATGCTGTTTCAGATAGGCAATCATGTTTTCGAGGTCTTTTTCCTTGGTCAGTCCGGCAAAAACCATCCAGGTGCCTTTGACCCTGGCCTGCGGTTTCCTGAGAAAGCTCTTCAGTTCATCCTCATTCCAGACAAGCCCCTCGGCGGCGGCCTTGCGCATCGCGTCCGAATAGGGGTAGCCGGGATAGGATGCGGCTGTTCGGCCCACGACACCGTTCAATGACGGCCCACGCTTGCTCTTGTCAGCCTCGGCTGTGTGGCAGACGGAGCACCGCTTGAAGAGTTTTTCTCCCGCACTAGCGTCATCCTCCGCGCCAAAGGCAGCTGTTGAGACGAAGAGCGCAGCGGGAAATGCCAGGGGAACAAGAAGAAGCGACAAGCGCATGGGCGATACTCCAGATGATCGGCCATGCTTCTCTAGTTCCTCAACCTTGGTTGAGGTCAAGTGCAAATCCTGCTTGTTTCGTCACTTTTTAGAATCCTCATTTGATAAAATGTGCGGAAGTGTTCAGCACGGCCCCACCGAAGCGGTTGCGGCATCGTCATGGATCTCCGCGCAGGAGGTTCTCCGTCCATCCTGCATCCGGCGGAGACGCGAACGTACTTTTCCATGGCGCGCTGTAGCGTCAGGCAGTGCCCGGCAAGCTGCATTAAATAAAACATTCACAAAGTTGTGTGGCTGGCGTCGAAGAACTGGTAAACATTTTCAACCACTTATGTTCAGGCATGTTTCGCTTGTCAGCTTTTAGGGCTTAATTTCAGCGTCTTAGCCGAAGGGAGAAATTGACAGTCTGCCTTTCCATCCTGTATCGATCTTTAGGTTTTGAACATCGTTCAATATATTGAACAATCGAAGGTTTCTCCCAAGGCCTTCTTTCAAAGCCACCGGTGCATCGGCTGCATCGGAGAATTACGGATACGCTTCCTTCCCAAGACAGAAGCAGGTCCGGGATAAGCCCAGCGTTGTGTGCCGGTGAGGAAATGAGAGACCTCGGCGCTGGTGAATGTGATAAGGGTGGAATGATGACAACAGAGATCAAGCCATTTTCGTTCGACACCGTCGGTTCGATGCTCGTCGAATGGAGCGCTGCGAAGCGCCTCGGCGAAATCCTCGGCGAACGGTTTTCCGAACGCAATATTCTGATCGTGACGGACAAAGGCCTGCACAAGGCAGGCGTTCTCGACCATGCACTGGCTTCTTTGGAGAAAGCTGGTTTCGGTATCAGCGTTTTCGATGACGTGGTGGCCGATCCGCCGGAATCCGTGCTGTTTGCCTGCGTCGAGCAAGCAAAGACCGCTGGTTGCGACATCGTGCTCGGTTTGGGCGGCGGTTCGTCCATGGATATCGCCAAGCTCGCAGCAGTGCTGCTTGTCTCCGAACAGGAACTTTCCGAACTGTATGGTATCGGCAAGGTGCAGGGCAGCCGTCTTCCGCTGATCCAGATCCCGACCACAGCTGGAACCGGATCTGAAGTCACGAACATCACCATTCTGACGACCGGTGAAACCACGAAGATGGGCGTCGTTGCCCGTCAGCTCTACGCCGATTTCGTTATTCTCGATGCAGAACTGACCTGTGGCCTGCCTGCCCTGCATACAGCCGCAACCGGCATCGACGCCATGGTCCACGCAATCGAGGCCTACACAAGCCGGATCAAGAAGAACCCGCTGTCCGACGCATTTGCACGCGAAGCGCTGAAGCTTCTTTCGGCCAATCTGATCGCCGCTTGCGAAAACGGCAATGATCGTCATGCCCGTGAGGCCATGCTACTCGGCGCGAATTATGCCGGTCAGGCTTTCTCCAACTCGCCCGTCGGCGCTGTTCACGCGTTGGCTTATCCGCTTGGCGGCCACTACCATGTACCGCATGGTCTTTCCAATGCGCTGATGCTGGGGCCTGTGCTGCGTTACAACATGGCGGGCGCGGCCAAGCTCTATGCAGAGCTTGGCGATCTGCTGCTGGAGAAATCCGAAGGCACGACGGAAGAGCGTTCTGCAGCATTCGTCACCTATATGGAAGAGTTGATGAACAAGTCCGGCGCACCGCGCCGCCTGCGTGATGTTGGCGTGACGGAAGAAAGCCTCGAAATGCTCGCGCGCGACGCGATGCTGCAAACACGGCTTCTGGGTAACAACCCGGTCGATGTGACCGAGGCCGACGCTCTGGCGCTTTATCGCGAAGCTTTCTGATCAAACATAACGACCTGACGGACCGGACACCGGAGAAGCGAGCTGACAGCTGCTTCTCCGCAGCTTGTCTCTGTGTCTTTGGAGAATAAATTGAGCACTGAACGTATCGACGGTCAGGAGCAGCCCTATTGGCCTGCCGGACCATTCAAAATTCGTCTGCCTTTCGTTCACTACAAATTCGAATGGCCCGATTATTTTCAAGGGCTGCTGATGTGCGCAGTGGATCTGTCGGCCATCCCGCTCATGACTGAACTTCTTGGGATGCCTTTCGAGGTCGCCCTTGCTGTGGTCGTGCTGAACGGCTTGTTCTATCTTGCGCATCATCTTCTGGGCGATCCCGTCGTTCCGGGCTGGATCACGCCTGCCATCCCGCTTCTGATGGCCTATTGCTCTACGTTCCCCGAAGGTCCCGAACGCGTTCACGCTCTGGTCGCATTCCAGATGATGCTCGGCATATTCTCGATCTTTATCGGCGCGACGGGCATGGCGCATCGGGTGGTGCAGCTTATTCCCGCCGCCATCAAGGCAGGTATCATTGTCGGCGCGGGATTTGCCGCCGTGATATCGGTTTTCCAGCTGGGCGGACGTTTCGATACGTTCCCGTTCACGATCACCATTGCTGTTGGCCTCGGCTTCTACGTCATCTTCTCCCGCCATTTTGCGCGTATCAAGAACAGTAATCCGGTGCTTGCCATTGTCGGAAAGCTTGGTGTGTTCCCGATTATTCTGCTCGCTGTCGTTATCGCTCCCCTCTTCGGTGAAGCACAGTGGCCAAAGCTTGAATGGTCGATCACAAGTCCGGATTTCACCACGCTATGGCGCGAATATACGGTTTTCGGCCTCGGCTTGCCGCCGCTTTCGATGTTCCTCAGCGCAATCCCGACAATGCTTGCGGCCTATATCGTCGTGTTCGGCGATGTCCTGCAAAGCCGCGCCATTCTGAAGGAAGCCGATGAAGCGCGTCCTGATGAAAAAGTGGACTACAACCCCGACCGGGCGCATCTCATCTTTGGCGGACGCAATGCTGCAATGAGTGTTCTCGGACCGGATGTATGCATGTGCGGCCCGCTCTGGTCGGCTATGCACGTCGTCATCACCGAGCGTTTTTCGCAAGGAAAGAAGGCCATGCATTCGATCTTTGGTGGCGCAGGCTCATTTCGCTGGGGCACCAATACCGGCTTGTTTCTGATGCCGATCGTCACTCTGGTGCAGCCGATCCTTGGCGTCGCACTCGCCCTCACCTTGCTTATTCAGGGATATGTTTCGGTTCGCGTCGGCATTCTCGAAGCACGTTCCCAACGCGATCTTGGCATTGCCGGCGTGGTCGGCGCGGTTCTTGCCACTCGCGGTGCAGCCTGGGCTTTTGCGACCGGTGTCGTCCTCTGCCTTTTGATATATGGCCGTGACTTCTTCCGTGGTGAAGTAGACAACACTTTTACCAAAGACAACTGACCGATAGCCCTCCCGGTCCCACCGGGAGGGCTTCTGGTTTTTATCCACTCACGACTTCAGGCAACGGTCGATCCACTGTCATCGCATGATCGAGAACCCGTTGCAGATTGGCGGCGTGACGGAAACTCGGTTCCAGTTCCGTACCATCGGCCACAGCACGCGCAAAACGCTGGTAGTTCGTCTCTACCGTTCCCGCATCGATGTCCCGCCAGACTGGCGTTTCAATGTCCTCGCCGATGGAACCACGCAGGCTTGAGCCTGTCGGTGCGTGGAGGATTTCCAGCGCACCCTTGTCGCCATGGATCCGCAGCCGCAGCTCGTTCAGGTGCCCCGTTGCCCAACGGCTGGCGTGAATGACACCCAGCGCGCCATTGGCGTATTCCGCCATCATGACGAAGCTGTCATTCGCATCGAGCACATACTCACCGATATGGTTGTTATCCGCCTTTTCAAATGTCTTGAGACGTGCCGAGGCCCGCTCCACATCGCTGCCGATAGCATAGCTGGCAAAGTCGAGAATATGGATGCCGACATCGCCCAGAACACCGTTCGAACCATGCTTGGTCGAAAGGCGCCAGAGCCATTTGCTTTCAGTTTTCCAGTCGCCCCATGTCTTCGAGACTAACCAGCTTTGCAGATAGGACGCCTCGAAATGGCGCACCTGGCCGATCTCACCCGCCATCACCATTTCGCGCGCCTTTTGCAGGGGCGCGACATTGCGATAGGTCAGGTTGACCATGTTGATGACATTGGTCTGCTCTGCCGCATCCGCCATTTCAGCGGCTTTTTCGTAGCTTTCTGCAAGCGGCTTTTCGCAGAAGACATGCTTTCCCGCGCCCACCAGCGCAAGCGTGGTCGGATGGTGGATGGCATCCGGCGTCACATTGGCAACCGCATCGAAGCGGCCCCATTCCAGCGCATCCTCAAGCCGCGTGAAGCGGTTGTGGATGTCGTGATTTTCGGAGAAGGCATCGACACGCTCCGCCGAAACGTCACATGCAGCAACCACCTCGACGCCCTCGATGGCCTTGAAGGCTTCGGCATGGTTCTTCGCCATGCCGCCTGTTCCCAGAATAAGAAGACGCATCATGCACCTCAACGATAACCGGCTTCGCCCGGCTTGTGCAGTTTAGGCCCACGCTCGACAATCGGCTCTGGCGCCTTGTCGACGGGAACATTCGGCGCGGTGTGAATGCCCGTCCATGCCGGTTGCGGATTGTAGGCCCATTTGACCGAGTTGCGCAGAACTGTCTGCACATTCGCATCATGATAGGTTGGGTAGGTTTCATGACCGGGGCGGAAGTAGAACACATTGCCCGCACCGCGCCGCCATGTCATGCCCGAGCGGAAGACTTCACCGCCCGCGAACCACGAGATGAACACGGTTTCGAGCGGTTCCGGCACGGAAAACTGTTCACCGTACATTTCCTCGTTCTCAAGCACGAAATTCTCGTCCAACCCCTGTGTGATCGGATGGCCGCGATTGACTACCCAGAGCCGCTCGCGCTCGCCCGCTTCACGCCATTTGAGCGCACAGGGCGTTCCCATCAGACGCTTGAAGATTTTGGAGAAATGTCCGGAATGGAGCACGATAAGCCCCATCCCTTCGAAGACGCGTTTGGCCACGCGTTCCACAACCTCGTCACTGACGCCACCATGATCCTTGTGGCCCCACCAGACCAGCACGTCGGTCTTGGCGAGACGCTCTTCAGTCAAGCCGTGCTCCGGTTCCTGCAAGGTGGCAGTCGTCGCTTCGATGGCGCTATCCTCGCTCAGCGCCCTGGCGATAGTGTTGTGCATGCCGTCCGGATAAACCAAACGCACTGTTTCATTGATCTGCTCGTGAATGTTTTCACCCCAGACGATGGTACGAATAGGCACGAGTATTCTCCTTGCTGCGGGCATCACAGCCCATTTGTCTCATGTGTCATTATGCTTGGGAGGTCAGCGTCAGACGGCGCGGCCCTTTTCATCGAAACGATGAATGTTTTCACCCATCGGGGAAACCGAAAGCGTCTCACCTGATTTACGCGCCGCCACGCCGCTTTCGCGGACCACCAGCGGTTCCTCCAGGCCGAGATCGATATAGACATAGGTGTCGGACCCGAGAATTTCGGTATGGATTACCTGACCGGTCCAGTGACCATTTTCGTGTACGATAGCGAGATGTTCGGGACGCAAACCCACCGTATGCGCGCCAAAAGGCTCACTATATCTGCCGGTCAGGAAATTCATCTTCGGTGATCCGATGAACCCGGCGACGAAAAGCGAATTTGGCTTTTCGTAAAGCTCGAGCGGCGTTCCGATCTGCTCCACGCGTCCGTCGCGCAGCACACAGATGCGGTCGGCCAGCGTCATCGCCTCCACCTGATCGTGCGTCACATAGATCATGGTGGTGTCTTCCATGCTCTGGTGGAGCCTGGCGATCTCAAGCCTTGTAGCCACACGTAGTGCCGCATCGAGGTTGGACAAGGGTTCATCAAAGAGGAACACTTTCGGATCGCGCACGATGGCACGACCAATCGCGACACGCTGCCGCTGCCCACCGGAAAGCTGGCGTGGCAGGCGCTCGAGATAAGGCGTCAGCTGCAACATCTCCGCAGCCTTGTGAATGCGGCTCTTGCATTCATCCTTGCTCTTGCCCGCGAGCTGCATGCCGAAGGCCATGTTCTCGTAGACGGTCATATGCGGATAAAGCGCATAGGACTGGAACACCATAGCGATGCCGCGCTTCGAAGGTGCGAAGCTGTTGACCACCGTTCCGTCGATGGACAGATCGCCTGATGAGATTTCCTCCAAGCCTGCAATGAGGCGCAACAGCGTGGACTTTCCGCAACCGGATGGACCGACGAAGACCATGAACTCACCGGGTCGGATATCCATATCCACGCCCTTGATGACCTCGAAGTTACCGAAAGACTTGCGCACATCGCGCAACTGAAGTTCTGCCATGGTTGTACCTAACCCTTTACGCCGCCTGCCGTCAGACCGGACACGATCCGCCGCTGGAAGATGAGCACGAGGATGACGAGGGGAACCGTCACGATGACGGAAGCCGCCATGATGTTGCCCCAGGGGATTTCAAACTGACTGCTGCCGGACAGAAGCGCGATAGCCACAGGCACGGTGCGCTGGCTGCCCGAAGAGGTGAAGGTGAGCGCGAACAGGAACTCGTTCCATGCCGAGATGAAAGCGAGCAATCCGGTTGTCACCAGCGCCGGCCACATCAGTGGCATGAAAACACGCGTGATAATCACCCATGGCGATGCGCCATCCACGATGGCCGCTTCCTCAATCTCGATTGGCAGGTCACGCATGAAGGTGGTGAGGACCCAGACCGTAAACGGCAGCGTGAAGATCATATAGGAGAAGATCAGCGCCAGCGGCGTGTTGAAGATACCGAGAAAACGGATCAGCTCGAACAGACCCGCCAGAACGGCGATCTGCGGAAACATGGACACC
Source organism: Brucella anthropi ATCC 49188 (assembly GCF_000017405.1). NCBI lineage: Bacteria > Pseudomonadati > Pseudomonadota > Alphaproteobacteria > Hyphomicrobiales > Brucellaceae > Brucella > Brucella anthropi. The sequence continues at coordinate 241,456 of NC_009668.1, read as the reverse complement.
GAAAGAATGGTGAGAAGCAACAAGCCCCGCCCGCGAAAACTCACACGCGCCAGCGCATAGGCAGCCGTCACCGCCAGCAACAGCGAGATTGCCACGACAACGGTCGCCACCAGCAATGAATTGCCAAGACTGCGTAGGAAGCTGCCCTGCGTGAGAACACCGGCATAATTGTCGAGCGAGAAACTGCTTGGCCAGTAATCGACCTGAAACAGTGCCGTCCCGGATTTGAGACTGGTGATGATCGCATAATAGAACGGGAACACCGCGATCAAAATGATGAGCGCCACCAGCAGATAGAAGCTGAGGGTTTTCACATAGTGCATCATGCTATTCCCCCCTGCTGCCGACATTGACGCGTCCGAAGAACATGTAGAGCACGGTGATCGCCGCAATGATGAGGAACAGCATCGTCGATGCCGCCGCACCATAGGCGAATTTGTCGAAATCGAAGAGATTTTCGCGGGCGAAAACCGACATGGTCTTGGTCTGCGCATTATTCGGCGTCAGCACATAGATCAGGTCGAAGATGCGCAAGGCATCCAGCATACGGAAGATGATCGCCACCATCAGCGCTGGACGGATCAACGGCAGCGTCACACGCCAGAACACCTTGACCGGATGCACGCCATCGATCTTGGCCGCTTCGTAAATGTCGGATGGCACCATTTGCAGACCGGCCAGAATAAGCAGCGCCATGAAGGGCGTCGTCTTCCAGACATCGACAATCAGGATCGCAATCATCGCGGTGTCGGGATTGGCCGTCCAGGCGATCTTCTGGCTGATGAGGCCCAGATTGAGCAGGATATGATTGAGGATGCCGAACTGGTCGTTGAGCATCCAGCCCCACATCTTGGCTGAAACAATCGTCGGGATTGCCCACGGGATCAGGATTGCGGCGCGCACGAGCCCACGCCCCCGGAAATTCGCGTTCAGCACCAGAGCGACGATCAATCCAAAAATCGTTTCAAGGCTGACCGACAGAATAGTGAACCGGATCGTGTTCCAGACCGCACCCCACCAAGCGGGATCAGCCAGAAGACCGCGATAGACGGTACGCCCGCTCTTGAGCGTCACCCAGGACAGATAATTGTTAAAGCCAACGAATTCCGCCGTACCGAGGCTCGTCAGCGATGCATTGGTGAAACTGAAATAGATGGTCCGCAGCAGCGGCCAGCCCGCCACCAGCGCCAGCACGATCAGTGTTGGTGCGAGAAACACCCATGCCGACCGGATACGCTGCGCGCGCAGATCGGAGTGAACCCGGCTTTTTGTGGCCGAGCTCCCTGACATATCGAGAGAAGTCTCCGTCATGATCCCACTCTTGGTCCTGCTCAGAGAAACTGGAGCGTCCGGGCTGCCCTTTTCGGGGGCTTGGGAGGACAACCCGGACGCGGCTTGATCGGTCCCTACCAGCCGGAGCCTTCCAGCTCAGTCAGCTCGACCTCAAGCATTTCGAGATTCTCCGCAGCCGTACCGTTGCCCGAGAGCGTCTTGTGCACGGCAGTCCAGAATTTCGACGACACTTCGTTGTATTTCACCTTTGTCGCAGCCGACGGGCGCGGCACTGCATTCTGGAAGATCGGCTTCCAGTTGGCCATGAATGGCTGCGCTGCAATGATATCCTTGTCGTCGTAAAGCGCTTCAATGGTTGGCAGGCGCGAAATCTGGACCGCCTGCACCTTCTGCACTTCCGGCGAAGCCAGATATTTCACCAGCGCGATGGCAGCATCCTGCTTGGTGGAATATTTGGAAACGGCAAGATTCCAGCCGCCAAGCGTCGAGGATGGCGCGTCACCCTCCGCACCGGCAGGCAATGGCGCAACGTCGAACTTGCCTTTCACGCCGCTATCGGCACTGTTGCCAAGCGCATAGGCATAAGGCCAGTTGCGCATGAAGACGGCATTGCCGGTCTGCCAGACGCCGCGCGATTCCTCTTCCTGATAGGCGAGTGCGCCCTGCGGCGATATCGAACCGATCCAGCCCTTGGCGCGATCGATCGCTGCCGCAGCCTTTTCATTGTTGATGGAAATCGTGCCGTCGGCTTCGACGATCTGGCCGCCACCCGACGACTTTACCCATTCGAGCGCATTACAGGTCAGGCCCTCATAGGCATTGCCCTGAAACACGAAGCCCCAGAGATCGGACTTTCCCTCGGCCCGCTCCTTGTCCATGATTTCCTTGGCGGTCGCCGTCATCTCGTCCCAGGTCTTGGGAACCTGCTTGTTGTATTTTTCGAGGAGATCCTTGCGATAGAAAAGTGCCGGAGCGTCAGTATAGAATGGCAACGCAACCAGCTTTCCATTCACGGTCTGCGACGCGATAATGGACGGGAAATGCGCGCCCGTGACATCCTTGGTGGCTTCCGTCAGATCAACAAACTGTTCGGACAGCTGCGGCGCCCAGACTACATCCGTCTGGTAAACGTCGATATCGGCGTTACCGGCTGCAAGCCACAGACGATACTGGCTGAACTGCTCGCTGCTTGATGATGGCATCGAGACGATGTTGACCTTGTTGCCGGTATCCTTCTCGAACTTGACGATCTGCTCCTGCAGAAACTTGATGTTATTGCCCGTTGAATTGGCTGCGATGGAAATCTCCACCGCATGAGCGCTCACTGTCGCCATACCAAATGCCACGCAGGCCGCGAGCACACCCTGAAAAGCCTTCATTGTTCCCTCCTCCCATCCATTCTGTAAGCGGTTTGATAAAATCGAAAACGGTTTGGATGGCGAAAAGGTTGCAGAGGACCGCATTTCTGTCAAGCCGCAGATTCTGCACCATGCTTCACTTCATCCAACACCAACCATGAAACAGTGATATTTCAATATCTTACCATTCTGTTTCATTGTTGATTGTCGGTCTGGAGCCTTAGCTTCCCAAACATCACAAAGCGAAAACTGAAACAAACTTGAAATCGGTTTGGTTTTCGTGCACCCTATATGTTGCAGCAGTTCAAAGAACTCAACCGACCAATTGTTAATCGCAAGGAAGCGGCTATAATCCGCTGCCTTGCCTGCCTGAATAATTCGAAAGCCAAATGAAGCTCCGTGAATTCGCCAAACATCTCGGCCTCTCAGCCACGACCGTCAGCCGGGCGTTGAGCGGCTATCCCGAAGTGGCGGAAAGCACGCGCAAGCGGGTCATGGACGAGGCTGTGCGCCTCGGTTACCGGCCTAACGTCAACGCGGTCAGACTGGTTACCGGGCGTGCCGGTGCAATCGGCGTCGTGATGGGCCGTAACAGCGAGTTTCACTTCGCCGAGTTCATGCGCGGCATGGCAGAACGGCTCAGTCAGGATGAAGTCGATATTCTCGTCAGCCCGATTGCAAACAACGGCACCGACGACGAAGTGCAGCTTTGCCGACGTCTGGCCACCAGCCATCGCGTCGATGCCATCATCGTGACATCTCCAAAGCCCAATGATGAGCGCATCCGCATGCTGCACGAACTGGGCATGCCATTCCTCGTGCACGGACGATCTGAAACCGATATTCCGCATGCATGGCTCGACATCGACAATGAAGGCGCGGTTTACCGTTCGACTGCCCATCTGCTCGACCTCGGCCACCGTCGCATTGCGATGATAAACGGTCGCTACGGCTTCACCTTTTCGCTTCATCGCGACGAAGGCTACCGGAAAGCTCTCGAAAGCAGAGGCATCGCCTTCGATCCGGAACTTGTCGAGCACGGCGACTTCACGGACGAGATCGGCTATCGCCTCGCGCGCAAACTTCTGGAGCGCGATCCGCGCCCGACCGCGTTTGTTGCCGGCTCTATGATGACTGCGCTTGGCATATACCGGGCCGCGCGCTCTTTCGGCCTGACTATCGGCAAGGATATTTCCGTCATCGCCCATGACGATGTCATCTCGTTCCTGAGCGCCGACAATATGGTGCCGTCCCTGACCGCAACCCGCTCGTCGATGCGCGCTGCGGGAAAACGTTGCGCCGATCTCCTGATGGACATACTCGACGGACGCGCGGCAACTGACATCCATGAATTATGGCCGGTCGAACTGATCCTGCGAGAATCAGCAACCCGCGTGCCGGAATGGGCCTAGTAATATTCAAGATTTGACGCGATTTGTCAGATTCAGGCCGCTGGTGTAGATTTGTCGTGCAACGCGGAATTGGTTCAGCACGTAGAAATACGCATCCGAAACCAAACCGCGTTGCATGCGGTTTATATCGGAGTAAAAATTGCGTAGTGAACAATCTATTCTTCAAATTTCCATAGCGGTTACTATTCTGGTTGCTGGTTTCGGTGTCGTTTTCGGCCTGTTATCCGGCTCATTTTCTATCGTATTCGATGGTGTTTACATGCTGGCTGATGCTGCGATGAGCGGGCTCGCCCTCCTCGTCTCACGCCTCATCGCCCTTTCTGCCTTGCCGGAACAGCCACGCGGAAAATTGCGCGATCGCTTCACAATGGGCTTCTGGCATCTCGAACCGATGGTGCTTGGCCTTAACGGCATGATGCTCACCGGCGTTGCGATCTACGCGCTCATCAACGCAGTCGGCAGCCTGATGGATGGCGGACGCGATCTCGAATTCAGCTACGCGATTTTCTATGCCGTCGTTGCCCTGATTGCCTGTCTGGGCATGGCACTCCTGGAAATGCGCGCAAACCGAACCCTAAAATCAGATTTCGTCGCACTCGATGCCAAAGCCTGGATCATGTCTGGTGGCATAACTGCAGCGCTTCTGATCGCTTTTTCGGTCGGCTATGCCATTGAAGGAACAGAACTCGGCTGGCTGACGCCCTATATCGATCCGGCAGTTCTCGCGGTTGTTTGTCTTGTCATCATCCCCATGCCAGTCGGCACGATCAGACAGGCATTGGCTGACATATTTCTTGTTACGCCTGTCGACCTTAAGCAGCATGTCGATGCGGTTGCGGAAGAGTTCGTCAAACGCAACGGCTTTCTGTCATACCGCGCTTATGTCGCCAAGGTTGGTCGCGGCAAGCAGATCGAACTCTATTTCATCGTTCCGCCCGATCTTCCGCCACGAAAGCTCGAGGAGTGGGATGCGTTACGCGACGAAATCGGTGATGCACTCGGCGGTGAGGGGCCGGACCGGTGGTTGACCATCGCGTTTACGACGGATGTTGAGTGGGCCGTCTGACCTGAATGGTTGTTACTCGTTCGTCAGCGACAACTGTCGGCGCAGCCGCATCGTGCGGCTGTCCCCCGGCTGACGAGGCAGCCGATTGAAAGCATTCAAATAATTGGTCTTGGTGCGCATGATGTGCGCCTCCAGTATTTCCCGCAATTCCTCGGGCTTGTCGGCATCGGCCAGCTCGATGATGGTGGCATGGTCGGCGAAGGATCGCGCAGGCTCGCCTTCGGCACCGATGGCAAGATGTGTCCGCAAGGCTGCGACGCGCCCCAGAATGCTGTCATAGGCACGGGCGAGATAGCGATTACCGCAGACGCGGAAAAAGGCCAGATGGAATTCGGTGTCGCAACGCCCGTAAGCGCGCAGATCGTCCTCATCTATTGCCGCGCGCATAAGATCGTACTGCTTTTTCAATTGAGAGACGAGCTTCTTGCGATTGCCGATCAGCGCCAACCGCATGGCCTGATCTTCCAGCCCGACGCGGAAATCGCAAAGCTCGGCTATATCTTCCTGCGTCGGCGTGAAAACATAGGTGCCGGACTTCGGAACAATGTGAACCAGTTCCTGCATCTGCAGAATGTTGAGTGCCTCGCGCACCGGCGTGCGACTGACATCGAAAGCCGCAGCGAGCATGTCTTCGGAGAGGTTCTCTCCGAATTGAAACTCTGCATCGACAATGGCACCGCGAATACGTTCGGCGATGCTGCTTGCCAGCGACTTCTTGCTCTTGCCTCGAATCTCTCTCATGTCCGAATCTTACAGACGCCTCATTGCGACGTATAGAGCGGTTGAAACCGCATTCAAATTACACCCATCAACGATAACGGGCCCGGCCGAAAACCGGACCCGTCAATCTGATTAGTCCCGTTTGGCTTTCAGGCTCATGCAGAGGAAGAAGCCAAGGATCGGGAAGATGGACAAAGCCAGCAGCGACAGCGAGAAGCTGTCAGTCGTGGATTTGACCCAGCCGACCAGATAGGGCCCTGTGAACCCGCCAAGCTGTGCAAAGCCATTGATGGCCGCAAGTCCACCAGCGGCAGCGGCGCCGGACAGGAATTGCGTCGGCAGCGTCCAGAACACGCCGAGATAGGACCACAGGAAGAACGCGCAGACCGACAGGAGCACGAGGCTCAGGATCGGCGACGGAGCCAGCGCACTGGCGGCAAGAAAGACACCGCCGAACAGGCCGGCAATTGCCGTGTGGATCTTGCGCTCGCCGGTACGATCCGAACTACGCGAAATCACGACAAGTCCGATCGCGGCAAACACGAACGGAATGGCCGAAATGAGCCCGGTCTGCGCTGCGGTATAGTCGCCAAGGCTCTTTACGATCTGCGGCAACCACATGATCACGCCGTAAACAGCGATACCGTTGAACATATAAACCAGCGTCAGAAGCCAGACGCGGTAATCGCTGAACACTTCTTTCAGCGAGTGACGGGTATCGGCCTGCTTGCCTGCATTTTCCTTGGCAAGTTCGGCCATCAGCCATGCGCGTTCGTCGGCGGTGAGCCACCGCTTGTCCTTTTCCGGACTGTCGACCAGATAGAAGAAGGTCACGACACCGAGGATCACGGCGGGAAGTCCTTCAAGAATGAACATCGCCTGCCAGCCATGCAGACCGAAAAGCCCCTCGCCCGCATCCATCAGCCAGCCGGAAAACGGTGCGCCCACGACGATGGAAAGCACGGTTGCCGTCATGAACAGGGCCGTTGCGCGACCACGTTCCTTGGCCGGGAACCAGTAGGTCAGATAAAGCAGAACGCCCGGCGCAAAACCGGCTTCTGCCACGCCAAGCAGGAAGCGCAGAACATAGAACGAAACCGGGCCCTGCACGAAAGCCATAGCGCAGGACACGATCCCCCACGTGACCATGATGCGCGCAATCCAGACGCGCGAGCCGAGCTTGTGCAGCATCATGTTGCTCGGCACTTCGAACAGCATATAGCCAATGAAGAAAATACCCGCACCGATGCCAAACATATAGGGTGTCAGGCCGATATCATTGTTCATGTGAAGCGCGGCGTAGCCGATATTCACACGGTCGAGATAGTTGACGATAAAGCAGATAAAGCAGAACAGAACGATCCGCAGATTGAGCTTGCGAATGGTGCTGTCGCGCAGGTCGGGCGTTGCGCCGACCGCACTCAGAGTGGAATTGACCACGATGTCCTCCCAGGTCTCCGCTCACGTTCCAGCATGAGCGGCATGCAATAATCTTTGCGGGAGCTGTCACACGTTAATGCGCGCTCCCGTTCAGAGCTTCATCAGCGGAAATCGAACCGAGGCCAATCCGGCTCACTTTCAACAGATAGGCAATCCCGATCACGGACAGGCCACGAGCACTGATCCGGCCGTTATCGTCTCACTCCCACTGCAATGATTAGCGTGCAAACAACTACTTTACAAGTAGCATACAAAATCTTGTACCTTAGATTGACAGAAGTGTCCGCACATGGCTTTTAAAGCCACTGTCGCCGAATGGTTGAGTCTGCAGATTCTCTTCGGTGACCTATGGGCGCGCAGCGACGCCCTTCTTCGAGGAGGAGTATTTCATGACGACAAGTTCAACAGCGTTTCTAGCCGATTTTTTTGCAGACCGGGTGGTGCTTGTCACCGGCGGTGCATCGGGCATCGGCAAGGCCGTTGCTGAAAAGCTCATCGCGCTCAAGGCCAAGGTAGTGCTTTGGGATGTGAACGGCGCGCGCCTGCAGGAAATGGCGGACAAACATGGCGAGCAGGTTCTGACGGCCATTGTGGATGTCTCTGACAAGGCCGCAGTTGATCGCGCAGCGCATGATATCGCCGCCAAATGGGGTGGCATCGATCATCTCGTCAACAACGCAGGCATCATCGGTCAGCGCATGACCGTGAAGGAATTCGATGCGGACGAACTGGACCGTGTGCTGGCCGTCAATCTGAAAAGCGTATTCTACGTTTCCAGTGCTTTCCTCAACAATCCGGGCATCAAGCCGAGTAAATCGATTGTCGGCCTGTCTTCCATCGCCGGCCGTACCGGCGGCATGGTCGGCAATATCGCCTATGCGACGACCAAGGGAGCAATCGCTTCCTACACCTACGCACTCGCCAAGGAGCTTGCGCCGGAAATCCGCGTCAATGCGCTGGCGCCCGGCGTGATCGACACGGAAATCCAGAAGGACGTCTTTGCCGATCCTGCCAGTATCGCGAAAATGGCCGACCTCATTCCGTTGAAGCGGCTTGGAACTGCCGACGAAGTTGCAGACGCAACCATCTGGCTGCTGTCACCGGGAGCGGCCTATATTACCGGTGTTGTGCTTGACGTTTCGGGCGGGCGATAAGGAGACAATGATGACGCAGGCAAAGACCCTGAAAAGCCTCATCGAAACCGGTCACATCATTCAGGCGCCGGGCGCACCCGATCCGTTGACCGCTCGTCTCGTGCAGCAGGCAGGGTTTCCGGCCATTTACATGACCGGGTTCGGCGCGACGGCAAGCCGCCTCGGCACGCCCGATCTTGGTCTTCTCACACAGACCGAAATGACAACCCATGCGCGGGATATGACCCGCGTGGTGGATATTCCGGTCATCGCCGATGCCGATACTGGCTATGGCGGCCCGGCCAATATCGTTCGTACGGTGGAGGAATATATCCAGTCCGGTGTCGCAGCCATTCATCTGGAAGACCAGATGGCGCCGAAACGCTGTGGCCAGCTTGCCGGTATCCGGCTGATCCCCGCAGAAGAAAATGTGCGCCGCCTCAAATGCGCGATTGCGGCGCGCGCCGACAAGGACCTGCTCCTGATCGCCCGCACCGACGCCATGCCTGCGGCCGGTGCGGAAGAAGCCATCCGCCGCGCGAAAATGTATCAGGATACGGGTGTCGATCTTGTTTTCGTCGACGGCATCAAGACCATCGCGGAAGTCGAAGCTGTCGCCCGACACGTCGAAGGGCCGAAGGTCGTCAGCATTGTCGACGGCAACGAAACCGTGGCTCTGACGGCCGCCGACCTCGAACAGATGGGCTTCAACGTCATATTCTATGCACTTTCAACACTTTTCTCGGCTGTGAAGGCAATGAGCGACACGCTGTCAGTCCTCAAGCGCGACGGTACGCCGAAGGCCCGCTCCGGCGATATGATCACCTATCAGCAATATTGCGACATCGTTGACCTGAAGAAATTTCAGGATCTCGATGAGGAATATGGGTGGTCATAATCGGACGAACCGAGGCAGGCGGCGACGCCTGCCTTTTCAGGCACTGAGCTTCTTCGCCTGAATGCGCGAAGACGCTCTTTCGACCGTGATTTCATAATGGTCGCCCTGCGTTACTTCAGCGATCCGGCTCGGACGAAATGCTACGGCATTGATACCGCCTTCGTGGCGCAAACTGTCGAACAGGATTCCGAATTCGCCACTCACGCGCATCTCCTCGCCGAACGTCTGTGACGCGGCGTAATCTGTCGGATCGTAGATGGCAGGCAATGCTGCCTGTTCGCCGCATATATCGACGAAATCTTCTTCCAGCTTCGCCGTATAGACCCGAAAAGTGCGAGCCAGACTGTCCTGCTGCGTCGCAACGGTTTCGCGACGCATGTGGTGCGCAACCTCGACGACGGACGTGGTCAGCCGCGCCGCCGCATACCAGGCGCCAAGCTCAGGACTATTGAAGCGCATGCCGCCCGGCGCGACATGCAGAAACGTCGCCATGACGATGCTGGAATTGGGTCTGCCAAACACCCATTCCTCGTGCGGAAGGCGCTGCAATCGCTCAGTCAGAAGACGATCATTCGTCCAGCCTGCCAGTTCCATCACCGCTTCCAGATCGGCAGCAGTGGCAACCGTGTCAAAAAGACCAATCGGCGGGAAACGCGACGGGATCAGGCGATAGCTTGGCTGTGGCGCGGGATTGCGCTTCACGAGAACACCACGTCTTCATCGCGATAAGGTCGGAACTCGCGATCCAGTTCGTTCGGTTCCATATAAAGGCCGCCGCGCGCCGCATCCAGAAACCGGCGAGCTGTCAGCAAACCATCCTGCAGACCGCTTGTTATCAGGCTCAACGGCGGATGACCGCCGAAGACACCGGACTGATTGGGCGTGTGCAGCCAGCGGATACCAGCTTTCCCATCTGGATAAAGTACGCCCAGCGCCTGATGAATGCCAAGCACGGCGGACAAGCGCATCAGCACATCCACATCCAGCGTGATATCGCGACGTTCGCGCACCGCCTTCACCCAATTGTAATAGGTTGATCTGGAAGGCAGACCCAGCACCATGAGCCGCTGCTGCTCGTCCAGCCCCCACAGATCGGCAATGGTCAGAAATGTACGCAGGCCCGGCCCGCTCAATCGCTTGCGCGAATGAGGAGAAAAACGAGCCGCGTCGAGAACATCAGGCCCCTTACCTATCATTGTCTTCAACACCGTATTGCTTCTGGCCATAATTGCCTCCGATCGTCCAGATCAGAATATAGTCCAAATTTGGACTTTTGCAACTCTACGGTGTTTCGAGCGATGAGACAGGCTTTATTCGGCGGCGATAAGGGGCGTTTCGGCAGCCACATCCGGCATTGTATCGAAATGGACCGGAAGCAGCGAGACATAGCCGTTGCGGATATCCAGCACATGCGAATAGACGTTCTGGCCGTTTTCGAGCCGCGGCAGCTTGTCCTCATGCATGATGCTGATGACGATGGCTTGCGGGCAGCGCGTCTTCAGCGCCTCATGGAACCGCATCTTGGAAGCCGGATCGAGGGCACCGGTTGCCTCGTCGAGGAAGATGATCGACGGCTTGTGCAGGAGAATGCGCGCCAGCACGATCTTCTGCTTCTGGCCGCCGGAAAGAACCATATCCCAAGGCGTGCCATCGGCATCGGCGTCATTCATACGCTCGATGAATTCACCCAGCCCCGCCTCATGCAGGACGGCAGCAACAGCGAGATCGCTGAACAGGCTCTCATCGGCGGGCAGGCTGACAAGCTGCTTCAAGGAGACGGAGGGGAACTTGGCTTCCTGGGTCGCATAAAACGAGGTGGCATTCTGCGGATAAATGATATCGCCGGTGCCATATGGCCACAGGCCGTTCAGCGCCTTCACGAAGGAAGTTTTGCCCGAACCGGATTCACCGCGCATATAGACCCAGTCGCCTGAACGAATATTGATCACGCCAGAGCGCAGGAACGGTGCTTCGCTATCCGGTCCCTGCATGAGGGTGAGATTGCGTACCGACAGGCCGAAACGCGGATGCTGTTCAGCAAAAGCGAAGCGATTGATACCGGAGCGGCTGTAGAAATCGGTCGGGTCCTGAACATTCTCGATAGCCTGCGCGAGGCCGATCACGCGGCCCGCATTGGCGCGCAGATTGGCAATCGCCGGCATCACCTGAATGAACCACGAGCAATCGTTGATCATTGCTGCGACGAGTTCCGCGCCCGTTACATAGTTCCGAAAACTGACGGAACCGCTCATATAGGGCAAAAGGCCCGGAATATAGGCAACGATACGGTTCGACAGAAAGCCATAGGCTTGCGAGAAGGCGAGATAGGCAGCATCGAAACGATTGAGCCGGTTCCAGGTGCCATCGACATCCTTGTAGAGGCGGTCGTTGACCGACCGCTGGACGGCCTCACCGCCGGATGCCGAAATCTGGAAACTGCGACGCAGCAGCGTTGTCCACTCGCCACGATAGGAACCTTCGGCCTTTTGGATGCCGAGATTGAGGCGCTCCAGACGCTTGCCGATCTTGATCGCGACCAGCGTTCCGAGCGGGACGTAGATCACGATCGCAGCAAAGGCCAAAACGGCGCTGCCATAACTGCCGAGGAAATCCAGCCCCTCCACGTGGGTGGACATTTCGATCAGCTTCTGGCCGATGAAGAAAGCAGACAGGAACACACCGACAATGCCCATGACGAGGCCGATGGCCCCACCGGTCATGCCCTTGATCGATTCCTGCAGACGCTGATCGATATTGTCGGGCTGATCCTTGCCCCTGCCCTGTTGCAGATGGAAATGTGTATGCTTGCCGTTCAAAAGCGCAGTGGAGAACTGGTCGTTCAGCCATTTGCGCCATTTACGGTGCAGCGTCGTGGACAGGAAATGGCGGGAACCGACCAGCATCACATCCTTTGCCAGCATCAGCAGAACAAGAATGCCCGCATTGGCGGCAATGGTCATGAGAGGGTGCTGAACGGGCGCAGTGTTGACGTTAACAATTGAATTCATGAGCAGGCCCGAGGCTTCGGCCACCCATACGGTGGTCTTGCTCACAAAAGCCGTCATCAGGAAGATTGCGATGGTGAGAACCCAGGCTTCCTTCCAGCGGTCGGAAACCCAATAGGCGCGCATCAGCCCCCAGAACGACGTCATGTCAGCCACGGCAGACCTCCCCCTTGCCTGCAAGGATTGCTGTCTGGTCTGCCGGTTTTTGCTCAATCCACACCTCGTTCTGACAACTGAGTGATAACGCTTTGTAACATATTGCAACAAACTGTGGTTAACGGAGTGTTAATAGTCAACACAAAAGCGGAGCACTAACCCGTGATCATAGGGGTTCGCATCAGCAACAAGCTGAAATCGTTGGGCTATCGGAAAGCTAATTATTTTGGATGAAGCGCACGTTTTACACCGGAATTTCGACGTTTCCGGGGATCATTGCCAATGATTCGAGCAAAAAGACCCTATTGAGCCGCGAGATAAGCCTGCAGACGCGGCACTACAAAATCGAGGAAGACACGGACCCGTTGCGGCAGTCGCGCGCCGCCAAGAAATACGGCGTGTACTTCCTCTATGTCATTCTCCACCGCCTCGGCCAGAACCTCTACCAATGCGCCAGACGCGAGGTCGTTCCGCGCGTGATAATCGCCGATACGAGCGAGCCCCAGCCCCGCGACCGCCATGCGCCGGACCGTCTCCCCATTATTGGCCAGCAGTGAACCGTAGACCGCGCGATCCACGATGCGACCGCTTTCCTTCAGCGGCCAGACAGGTGCTGCACGGCGGAAATTGAAACCGATGCAATTGTGATCGATGAGATCATCTATGGTCAACGGCATCCCGCAGCGTTCCAGATAGGCGGGAGCCGCCACGATCTTGCGCCGAGCCGTGCCAAGCTTGCGCGCCATCATGCTGGAATTGGGCAAAGTGCCGATGCGGAAAGCCACATCGGTGCGATCAAGATAAAGATCAACCAGTTCGTCCGACAGGGACAGGTCGATCACGATATTCGGATAGGCCGACAGAAATTCCGGCAACAAAGGCTCCAGCGCCAGCGTGCCCAATGCAACCGATGCATTGACGCGGACCGTACCGCCCGTGCTTGCAGAACCTTGCGAAAGTTCGCGTTCGACTTCTTCGAAATCGCGCAGCAGCCCCTGACTACGCTCATAATAAATCTGCCCCTCGGTCGTCAGCGACAGGCGGCGGGACGAGCGTTCCAAAAGCCGCACGCCGAGCCTTGCTTCGATACGGGATATGAGTTTGCTGATGGTCGAAGGGTTCATGCGCAGAAGACGGGCCGCTTCGGAGAAACTGCCTGTTTCCACCACCCGCAGAAAGACCTGCATTTCACCAACGCGATTATCCATCGCCCGCTCCATCTATGAAACCGTTTCACAGATAATGTGGATTCCGAGCGGATTTTCAAGCCCGCGCGATTATCCTATTTCTGCTTCACGAAATCAAACCTGACCGAAAGCTGCTTGGTACAGGATCAACAAAATGACAGCCCGAAGCATGAGCCTCCCAAGCTCGCGCTCCTCACGCGAAACGCCGAAGGCCAGTCAACAGGAGATAATATGAAAATCGTGAACGCACACGGCGCGGCCATACCCGCGCTCGGCTTCGGTGTTTTTCGCATGACGGATGCGGAAGTGGAAAACGTTGTTCCAGCAGCGCTGGAAGCTGGCTTCCGCCATTTCGACACGGCGCAGATCTACCAGAACGAGGCTGCTCTCGGGCGTGCACTGGAAAAGGCCGGCGCACGACGCGAGGACCTGTTCCTCACCACGAAAGTCTGGGTCGATAATTACAGTCCTGACAAATTCAATACATCCGTCAACGAAAGCCTCGACAAGCTGAAAGTGGATCAGGTCGACCTTCTGCTTCTGCACTGGCCTGCCGACAAGGTGGCTATTGCCGACCAGATTGACATGCTGAACACAGTGCAAACGGCAGGCAAGACGCGCTTCATTGGCGTGAGCAATCAGAATGTCGCGCAAATGAAAGAGTCTATCCTTCGCAGTGCCGTGCCCATCGTCACCAACCAGATCGAGGTCCATCCCTATCTCGACCAGAATGCCGTAGCCGAGGCCGCAAAGGCAGCAGGCGTCGCTATCACCGCCTATTACGGTATGGCTGATGGCGCAGTGCCGCGCGACCCCATCTTGCAGGCCATTGGCGCCCGATACGGCAAGACTGCCGCTCAGGTCGGTCTGCGCTGGCTGATTGAACGCGGCTTCATCGCCCTTTCCAAGACGGCCAAGCCCGAGCGTGTCGCTGAAAATTTCGACATATTCGACTTTGAGTTGAGTGCTGAAGACATGACGGCGATTTCCAAACTCGCCCGCACCGATGGACGACTGGTCAACCCCGACGGTCTGGCTCCAGTCTGGGACAAATAACGGAGACTATGATGAGCACGATGACGTCTCACGACAGCGCGACGAAGACGGCCGGTTTCAACTGGCCGCTTCTGGCGCTTGCAATCGGTGCCTTCGGTATTGGCACCACTGAATTTGCACCAATGGGGCTGCTGCCAGTCATTGCCGACGGCGTTGACGTTTCCATCCCGACAGCCGGGCTTCTGGTCAGCGCCTATGCCATCGGCGTGATGGTCGGCGCACCAATCATGACGCTTGCCTTCGGGCGGTTCGGCAAACGCACGGCCCTGATGCTGCTGATGGGTATTTTCACGCTTGGCAACATCCTGTCGGCTCTCGCACCGGATTACTGGACGCTGCTTGCAGCGCGCTTGGTAACGAGCCTCAATCACGGTGCATTTTTCGGCCTCGGTTCCATTGTTGCAGCCAGCGTCGTGCCTCCTGAAAAGCGGGCAAGCGCCGTTGCCACCATGTTCATGGGTCTGACAATTGCCAATATCGGCGGCGTCCCGGCTGCGACCTGGATCGGCCAGCAGATCGGCTGGCGCATGTCATTTGCCGGTACTGCTGTTCTGGGTCTGCTCGCCATCTCGGCGCTCTGGCTTTCACTGCCACGCGGTGAAGCAGGCAAGATGCCCGACATCCGTCGTGAGCTTGGCGTCCTGATGCGCCCGACCGTGCTGATGTCGCTCGCAACAACCGTCATGGGCGCTGGCGCCATGTTCACGCTCTACACCTATGTAGCACCTGTACTGACCGACCTTACCGGCGCTTCGGAAGGCTTCGTGACGCTGGCGCTCATTCTTATCGGCGTGGGCTTCACTATCGGCAACGCACTCGGCGGACGCCTCGCCGACTGGTCGCTCAATGGCGCGACACGGATGTTTCTTGCAGCACTTGCCATCATCAGTCTGGTACTGCCGTTCCTGCTGGGAAGCCATATCGGTGCGGCAATCGGCCTGCTCGCCTGGGGTGCGGCGGCTTTCGCCATCGTTCCTCCGGTTCAGACCCGCGTGATGCAGGCTGCATCGGAAGCACCGGGGCTGGCATCGTCGATCAATATCGGTGCGTTCAACCTCGGCAATGCGGTGGGCGCGGCCCTTGGCGGCGGCGTCATCAGCGCAGGCTATGGCTATGCAGCCATTCCCGTCGCAGGCGGCCTTCTGGCAGCGGCAGGACTGTTGTTCACACTGTCCCGCCGCCCGAAAACAGCACTGGCGCCATCGGCCTGCTAATCCAACGTTCTCCTGAAGCGCAAAAGCGCCAGCGACGCAAACAGGAACACGAAAAATATGAGGGCGTTCACCTCTCCGGCGATGTCGGAAAGGTGGGCGCCCTTAAGCATGACTGCGCGGACGATCCGCAGAAAATGCGTCAGCGGAAAAATTTCGCCCAACGCCTGCGCCCAATCAGGCATACCCCGAAACGGGAACATGAAGCCGGACAGCATCAGCGATGGCAGAAAGAAAAAGAAGGTAAGCTGCATGGCCTGCATCTGTGTGCGCGATGCTGTCGAGATCGTGTAGCCGAGCAGGACCAGCGACAGGACGAAGATCAGTACGCAGGTCAGGAGAAGTGCCAGCGATCCCACAAAGGGTACGCCGAACAGAAGCTTTGCCGCGACCAGCACGACCACAACCTGCACGCCGCCGACGACCAGAAATGGCAGAACCTTGCCCAGCATGATTTCAGCAGGTGTGGCGGGCATGGCAAGCAGGTTTTCCATCGTGCCGCGTTCGGTCTCACGGGTCAGTGCCATGGCCGTCATCATCACCATCGTCATTTGCAGAATGACACCCAGCAGACCAGGAACTATATTATATTGCGACACGCCTTCCGGGTTGTAACGCCGATGCACGACGACCTGTAGCTGGCTTCGCGCGGCATCTGCGGCTTCGGCCTGCTTGCCCTGTTCACGCAGGAGCGCCTGACTTGCGACCGTTCCAAGCGTGGAAATGGCACCGCTTGCCACCGACGGGTCGGTCGCGTCGGCCTCGATCAGAATTTGCGGCTGTTCGCCTGCATCGACACGTCTTGCGAAATCCGACGGGATTGTCACCACGAAGGAAACCGTACCGTTGGCAATCAAGGCTTCGGCTTCCGCCGCACTTTGCACAACATGGTCAAAACGGTAATAGCCTGTGGTTTCCAGAGCGGAAATCATGGCGCGTGTATAATGATCCTGACTGGTCACAACCAATGCGCTCGGCAGGCTCTTCGGATCATTGTTGATGGCAAAGCCGAAGAGCAGCAGCTGCATCAACGGCACGACCAGCATCATGGCGAAGGTGATACGGTCACGCCGCATCTGGATGAATTCCTTCACCAGCATCGCGCCAAGACGCTCAAACGAGAACCAGCCGCTCATTGCTTATCGCTCCCTGAACTTCTGCCCTTCGACATATTGTCCTGGGCATTGGCCATGAACTGGATGAACACATCCTCAAGGCTGGTTTCACCTGCCTCGACGGTAATTCCTTCACGATGCCTGATCTTTTCCAGAGCCGCCTCAAGCTTCACCCTGTCGGACCCCACGACATGGAGCGTCGCACCGAAAGGCGCAACCTGCTCGACACCCGGTTCGCCCTCCAGTTCGCGCGCCACTTCGCTGAGCCTCGGACCATTGACGATGAAGGTCGTTAGCCCTGCCTTATCGATAACGTCCCGGACGGTTCCCGTCGCCAATAGCTTGCCATAGGAAATATAGCTGATGCGGTGGCAGCGTTCGGCTTCATCCATGTAATGGGTCGAAACGAGCACAGTCAGCCCGCCATCGGCGAGGCGATGTATCTCGTCCCAGAAGTCGCGCCGCGCCTTCGGATCAACCCCGGCAGTTGGTTCATCCAGCAGCAGAAGCTTTGGCTTGTGCATGATACAGGCTGCCAGTGCCAACCGCTGTTTCCAGCCGCCGGAAAGCGTGCCCGCCAGCTGGTCTCCACGTGAAGTCAGGCCCAGTTCCTCAAGTGTCCGTGCCACATGCTCCTTCACTGGCTTCAACCGGTAGAGACGCGCAACGAATTCAAGGTTCTCGGCAATTGTCAGGTCTTCATAGAATGAAAAGCGCTGCGTCATGTAGCCGACTTCACGCTTGATCTTCAGCCCTTCGGTACGAAGATCGAAACCAAGCACCTTGCCTTCACCCTCGTCGGGCGTCAGCAGCCCGCACATTATGCGGATGGTGGTCGTCTTGCCCGAACCGTTCGGCCCCAGAAAGCCGACAATCTCACCTTCGGCCACCGACATGCTCACATGATCAACGACCGTAGCGTCACCGAACCGCTTGACGAGACCTTTGACATCGATAGCGTTCGCCATTGCCGCCTCCGCCTATCGGGCAGCCAGATCGACATCCACGATCTGGCCGGGCTGCAAAGGCGATGCGGGATCGACCGGATGCGCCTCGACGAGATAAACGAGCTTCTGGCGCGTTTCGAGCGAGTAGATGACGGGCGGCGTGAATTCCGGATCGGGCGAAACATAGCTCACACGGGCTTGCAGGCCGGGCGCGCAGCCATCGCAGCGCACAGACAACGTATCGCCCACCCGCACTGCTGAAAACTTGTCTTCCGGTATGTAGACCTTCAGCTTGACCGCACCATCGGGCAGCATCGTCAAAACCGGCGCAGACGGACCGGCAATATCGCCCGGATTGCGGATGACATCGGTGATCCGGCCCGGCGCAGGTGCTTCAATCGTTCGCTTGGTCAGATGCCAGCGTGCGGAATCCAGCTGCGCTTCGGCACTTTTGACGGCATTCTCTGCCGCCTTGATTTCTTCAGGGCGCGCGGGCAATCGACCAACCGCCAGATTGGCTGTGGCCTGATTGATCGAGGCCTCAGCCACTTCAACCTTGGTGGCCGCATCGTCAAGCTGCGCCTGTGTCATCACTCCGCGTTTCGTCAGGTCTTGCGTGCGCAAAAGCGTTCGCTGGGCATCGTCTGCCTGTGCTTTGGCCGTCCTGACCGCCGCTTCCAGAACTGCAATTTCATCGGGGCGCTTGCCAACCTGCAAATCCGCCAGTTGCGCGCGTGCCTGCGCCAATGCTGCCTCGGCCTGCGCGACGGCGATCTTTGCGTCCGCATCCTCCGTCATTGCTATGGGCTTGCCCGGCTCGACACGATCCCCACGCCTGACGGCAACGGACTGAACCTGCGCCACTTCCAGCGGCGCAAGCTGCACGAATTCACCCTCAACGTAACCAACAGCAAGGGGCTGTGCGCTGCATGCGGCGAAAAGATAAGAGGCGAAAGGAACAATACAGAGAATACTCATGCTTTCACCTCGCCGTCTTTGATGGCGTCCTTCGCTGCGAGAATGGCCATCAAATTCTGGCGTGCGATTGCCGCGACAGCCGCCGCCTCTTCCGCGCCCATCGTGGACCAGCCCATGCGCCGTTTCACAGCTTCCCGGCCAATGCGGAAATAAACGATCTGCCCAAGCAGGGTGAAGATGAGAAGCCGTGTGGCCTCGCTCTCGGCAGGTTCGCCCGTCGCGACTTCCCAGATGGCGCAAAGCCTTTTGTGCGTCGGCTCGAAAACACCGGAATAGATGCGATCGAGTGCTGCGGTCGGATGCGCCAGTTCGCGCAAGAGAAACTGAACGATCTCGCCGGACTGTGGTTGCGCGACGATGAAATGCGTCATCCGCTCCAGCGCCAGACCGAGCTGCTGGCGGGCCGTTTCCTTCGTTTCGGCAGGTGCACTGATCACACCGTGATGTCCAAGCGCCTGCCCGGCTATGCCTTGTATCGTTTCGACAATATAGTCTGCCGCCGCCAGTCGCAGCCCTTCCTTGCCGCCGAAATGATAGGCGATGGAACCGATATTCGCCTTGGCCAGACCGGCGATCTCACGCGTCGATGTGGCATCGAAACCCTTCGAGCCAAATAGTTGCAAGGCCGCGTGGATCAGCGCCGCTCGCGTCTGATCGACCGAAGGTGACGGAGGCTCTTGCCTTGTATGTTTCGCTTTGCTCATATCATGATTTAATCAATCGATTGATTAAATGTCAAGCACGACAAAAACCAAAGCGCCGATCTTGGATCAGCACCTTGATTTCACTGAAAATTATAGACGTTGTTCAGCCCCGTCTTCCAACATGCCGCCCGACGGCGATCGGTGTCGGCATCTCACGGTGTGCATGAGAAAGCCCCTCCAATGCGGCCAGAATTCCGGCCTTCGCAGCGACCGCCTTGCCCACTGTGCTATCGACATGCAGCAGCATCTGCTCGGCGCTGGCGATTTCCGTATCGCCCCGCCTCAGACTGTGAAAGACATGCGCGCGTTTCTCGTCAAAGGAGAGCAACTGCGTTTCCACATGTAGCGCATCGCCTACCTTGGCCTCGCCGCGATGCATGATATGGGTTTCGACCGTGTAGTAGCTGTGACCGGATTTCAGATAGGCTTCGTCCACACCGATATGTGCCAGAAACCTGTCCGTCGTCTGGCCGAATACATCGAGATAACGATGCTCGGTCATATGCCCGTTATAGTCGATCCACTCCGGGATCACGCGCGCATCCAGAAGACGCAACGGGCCGGAACCTGCCTTGGAAGAGCCCGCCCCATCGAGCCGTGCGGTATAGGCATTGAGAAGCGCGCCCGCACCCCAACCCTTGCCGTTTTGCTGATGCGCGAGAGCGCGAATGATCGCAACCAGATTTTCGTCACGAATCCGTTCCAGATCGTGGATTGAAAGCCCTTCATTCTGCTCGTCCGACTGATCCGCAATGCGGCTGATCAGGCTGTCATCAAGATCGGGCACATCTGTCAGCTTCGTCCATGGCCATTGTAGCGCAGGCCCGAACTGGGCGAGGAAGTGTCGCATACCTGCCGGACCGCCGGCAATGCGATAGGTCTGGAACAGCCCCATCTGTGCCCAGCGAAGCCCGAACGAATAGCGGATGATGTCGTCAATCTGCTCGACCGTGGCGATGCCGTCGCGCACGAGCCACAAGGCCTCTCGCCACAGCGCTTCCAGAAGCCTGTCGCCAACAAAAGCGTCGATTTCCTTTTCAAGAACGACCGGCTCCATTCCGGTCTGGCGGTAGAGAGCGGACGCACTTTCAATTGTCGATACGGAAGTCTTGCCTCCCGGCACCAGTTCAACCAGCGGCAACAGGTAAACGGGATTATAGGGATGCGCGATCAAGAGGCGCTCCGGATGCCGCAACCCAGCCTGCAACTTGCTTGGAAGAAAGCCGGAAGTGGACGAGGCGATCAGTGCATCGTCTGCGCAAGCTGCTTCAATCTCCGCAAGCACGGCAAGTTTAAGGTCAAGGCGTTCGGGAACGCTTTCCTGTATAAGCGCCGCGTCCGCAACCGCCTCTGCCAGCGAAGCGGAAAAGGACAGTTGCCCCTCCTGCGGAAGGCGCACGGTAGTCAGCGCCGCCAGCGCCTTGCGTGCATTATCGAGAATGTGTTCGGTCGTCGCCTTTGCATCTGGCGAAGGATCGTAAACGGCAACATCGAAACCGTTCAGCAGAAAGCGTGCGGCCCAGCCGCTGCCGATGACGCCGCTGCCGATGCAGGCAATCTTGGGAGGATGGCTGTTCATGGATATCACCAGCGCTTTGTAAGCTTGAGTTTTTCGCGGACTTCAGCAGGCGTCAGAACTTTCGTTCCCATATTAACGGCGATGGCTTTGGCCCGTTCGACCAGATCGCCATTCGACGCCAGAATGCCCTTGTCAAGCCAGATATTGTCTTCGAGCCCCACACGGATATTGCCACCCGCCAGCACGGCAAGGGCCGCATAAGGCAACTGATTACGGCCAATAGAAAACGCCGAGAAAATCCAGTTGTCCGGCAGGTTGTGGACGATGGAAACCAACGTCGCCAGATCGTCCGGCGCGCCCCATGGAATACCCATGCACAGCTGCACCAGAACCGGGTCATCAAGCAGGCCCTGCTGTTGCAGCCATTGGGCGAGCGGCAGATGGCCGGTGTCGAAAATCTCGATCTCCGGACGCACGCCAAGCCGTTGTATCTGTCCGGCCATTTCCCTGAGCATGGCAGGCGTGTTGGTCATCACGTAATCGCCCTCGCCGAAATTCATCGTGCCGCAATCCAGCGTGCAGATTTCCGGCAAGAGTTCAGCAACATGGGCAAGCCGTTCCGTCGCGCCCGCCATATCGGTCTTGGCGGCATCGGGTGGCAGTGGAGCTTCTGGCGACCCAAAGACCAGATCACCGCCAACGCCTGCAGTCAGGTTCAGCACGATATCGACACCGGACGCCCGGATGTGGTCCACAACCTCGCGGAAAAGCTCCAGCTTACGCGATGGTTCACCCGTTTCCGGATCGCGCACATGAATATGCGCAACGGCGGCACCTGCTTCCGCACTTTCAATGGCCGCATCCGCAATCTGGCGCGGCGTGATCGGCACCTTGTTTGAGCGGTGCGTGGTGGCTCCGGCACCGGTGACGGCAGCAGTGATGAATATTTCGCGGGCGGGCTTTAAAGGCATGATCGTTTCCCTCAATTTTCGCCGAGCTTGACAGGTCGCGAAATGACGGGATTATCATTTTACGAAATCTATTTGGCGAAGAGCGAAACGCATGATCTTTGAACCCTCCGACGAAGAACTGAGCGTTACCCTGCTGGTCCTGCCGGATTGTTCGCTGATGTCGCTGGCCGCGACGCTGGACCCAATGCGCGGTGCCAACCGCGTGACGGGCCGCTCGCTTTATCGCTGGCGGGTGGTGTCACCGGATGGCAGCGATCCCGTCACATCCAGTGGCCTCAAAGTTGCGGCTAATGGCCGTTTCGAGGTCGGCGCGCAGGACATTCTCATTATCGTCAGCGCCTTTCATGCGCTGGAACATGCGACGCCGAAGCTTCTCGCCATGCTGCGCCAGGCGGCCAAGCAATCGAAACTCGTCGTGGGTGTGGAAGCCGGATCATGGGTGCTGGCAAAGGCGGGATTGCTCAATGGACGCAAGGCAACGACGCACTGGGAAGACATGGAAGCATTCTCACAGCGCTTCCCGGAAGTCGAAATGCAATCGGATCGTTGGGTGCGGGATGGAGCTTTTCTGACAACCGGAGGCGCTGCACCGGCGCTCGACATGATGCTGGCACTCATTCGCGCCCGCCACGGCTATTCCATTGCGCTGGATGTGGCGAGCCTCTATATTTACGATGAGGTGAAACAGGCTTCCGACGCACAGCCGCTGGTCTCTCTTGGCCGTTTGCTCAACCGCGAACCACGCTTGGCAGATGCCATAAAAATCATGGAAACCCATATCGACCGCCCGATCCCCGTGTCGAGCATCGCCCGAAGACTTGCGCTTTCAACGCGCAGCCTTGAATTGCTGTTCGCCAATGTGATCGGGCAGTCACCGGGCAATTACTACCTGTCGCTTCGGCTGAAAGCAGCCCGGCGGCTGATCCTCGATACGCATCTTTCCATGGCGGACACAGCGGAACAGACCGGCTTTTCGTCGATCAGTTCACTGTCACGCGCCTTCAAACGGCATTTCGGTCAGTCGCCGAGCAAGCTGCGGCAGTAAAGGCACCCTTACTTAAAGGCCCAGCCCCGACTTCACCTCAGCAAGTGCTGGTTTGCCGTCGAAAGTGGTCACGCCGTCAAGCCACGCATCAAGCTGCGCCGGGTTCTCCTTGATCCATTTCGTGACGGCATCCTTGGCTTCCATGCCATCGTTCAGGATCATGTTCATCATCGTGCTTTCCATATCCGTGTTGAACTTCAGGTTCGACACAAAGCGCGAGACGTTGGGGCAGTCGGTTGCATAGCCCTTGCGGGTCAGTGTTTCGACGGTTGCCGCGCCATCATCCGGTCCGAACAGGTTTTCACCATTTTCCAGATAGGTGAGCTTGTAGCGAATGTTCATTGGATGCGGCGTCCAGGCAAAGAACACAACG
This sequence comes from Brucella anthropi ATCC 49188, assembly GCF_000017405.1. Lineage (NCBI taxonomy): Bacteria > Pseudomonadati > Pseudomonadota > Alphaproteobacteria > Hyphomicrobiales > Brucellaceae > Brucella > Brucella anthropi. The sequence continues at coordinate 217,869 of NC_009668.1, read as the reverse complement.
GGCTCATCCTTGCGCACCGCATTTTGAACCTGCGAGAGCATGGCCTGCTCGCTCGATTCCGCGAGCTGGAAATCCTTCAGGCCGAATTTGTCCTGCTCGACCATCGATTGGATCGTGGCGTTTGCGCTGCTGCCAGCCTCGATGCCGTAAATCTTGCCGCCAAGCTGGTCCTTGAATTTTGCGATATCGGCATAATTCTTGATGCCAAGGTCCTTGCCCGTCGCAGCAAGACCGATCTTTGCGCCTTCGAGATTGACGCCAGCCTGCTCGATCTTCTTGCCTTCAAGATAGGGTTTGCGCGCTTCTTCCTGAAGCGGCATCCAGTTGCCGAGGAAAATATCGATCTGTCCATTTTCCAGCGACTGGAAGGTGACCGGCACGGAAAGGATGGTTGTCTGCGGCTCGTATCCGGCTTTTTCAAGCAGCAGAGAAGCGAGCGCCGTCGTTGCAGTAATGTCGGTCCAGCCGACATCGGAGAATTTGGGTGCCTTGCAGTTTGCGCCTTCAGCGGCATGCGCCTGCACGCTGGCGACGCTTGCTGCAAGCAAAAGAAATAGGCGTTTCATTATCTTCTCCCCTTTGTTTTTATTGAGAACAACATGATAGGGGAAACAGGAAACGCCTGTTCGCAATATGCGCAATCATCTTTGCGTTTTGCGCAACCTTTGACCATTGATCGATCGGGCCGATTTCTGAAAGCTGCGCAAAACCGGGGCGAAATTTATTTCCCACCGCCATATTGCACGTCGCTGACATGCTCCATCCAGTCAACGACTTTGCCGTCGAGCTGTTCCTGAATGGCTATATGAGTCATGGCATTGCTCGCGGATGCCCCGTGCCAGTGTTTCTCGCCCGGCTCAAACCAGACCACATCGCCGGGCCGGATTTCTTCAATCGGTCCGCCTTCGCGTTGCACGAGGCCAAGCCCGGCGGTCACGATCAGGGTCTGGCCAAGCGGATGCGTGTGCCAGGCAGTGCGGGCGCCGGGCTCAAAGGTTACGGTCGCAGCCGCAGCACGCCGGGCATTATTGGGAGAAAACAGCGGATCGATACGGACATTGCCCGTAAACCAGTCGGCTGGACCTTTTCCCGAAGGATCGGTTCCGTTTCGCTTGATATCCATGAGGCGTTTCCTTTCCTGTTCACAACGCAACATAGATCAACTTCACGGACTGTTCAGCGCCTTTTGGCCGGGTTCCGCTGCAAAATCACGTTATGTCGTTTCGTAAGTTCTGTGTTGACCGCTTCGATTTCCTGCGCCTTGCGCGCATCGTCCCAGCCAAGCTCCCGCGCCAGAACATCGGCGATTGCAGCGAGATTGCCGGTCGTCAGCGCCCCGTCGATTGCAAGTGTGGTGCGTCGCAAAACGACATCCGCCAGATGCACGACAAGCTCGTTGCGTGCGATCCATGCGATTTCCGTCGCGCTGACCGTGTCGGTTTCCGGCAGCATCGCAACCGTTGCCCCTGCTTCCTCGCGGAGGATCGGCAAAGCCGTGCTGCCATAGCGCTTCAACAATGTCTCAACCCGTGCGGCGGGCAATCTTGTTTCGGTGGCATATTTCGTCACCCAAGCTTTGCGGGCGCGATCATCGGACGGATAGTCCCTGCCACCGCCTATAGGGAGGTTGCGCGTTGAAACCTGCCGCGTCTTGTCGAACCGGCCCAGAACCTTGTCGGCCACTTCCTCGGCAAAGCCGCGGAATGTGGTCCACTTGCCGCCAACAAGCGAAATGATCGCGAATGGCCGATTGCCATCCGGCTCGATGACGGGTGCGGAATGATCGCGACTGATCAAACCCGGTTCGGAAGCATTGGAAGCCGGAAGTGGACGAATGCCGCTATAAGTGTAGACAATCTGGCTGCGGTCGAATGTGAGCTTCGGCAGCAGCGAACGCAGGCTGTCGATGAAATAGTCGGTTTCATGATCATCGCAGCGCACATTGTCCGGATCATCCGACGGAATGTCGGTGGAACCCACCAGCGCCAGACCGTGATAGTCGTAGACGAGACAGATGCGCCCGTCATCCGCCTCGAAATAGATCATTCGTCCGTTGAGGCTCTTCACCAGTTCGGGGTGGTCGACAAGAATATGCGAACCCTTGGTGCCACCGATCATCTTGGTCGGCTTGCCGAGTGCAGCATTGACCCGGTCGATCCATGGCCCAGCCGCGTTGATGACCAGCTTCGGCCTCACCGCGAATTTTACGCCATCCGGCCCTTCAAAGCCGATAAGGCCGTTCTCGGCGGAAACCAGCATCGTGAAATTGGCGGCAGCGCTTTTCGAATTGGCGCGCAGCCCGTCGCTGACGAGTTCATAGACCAGACGTTCCGGCTGGCTGACCTTCGCATCGTGATAGATGCCGCCCGCCACGATTGCGGGCGTGATATAGGGCATTTCCTTCGTCGCCGTCTCCTTCAACAGAAAACGGTGACGTGGCATGACGCGCTCACGCGCACCAAAATAATCGTAGAGCGCCAGACCGATCTTGATCAGCACGGCGCCACGGCTGCGCGGCGCGGTCGTCGAGCCGAACAGGGTGCGCAGCGCCGCCGGGATGCCCTTGGTCCACGAAAAGACCGGAATGAAAGTCGGCAGCGGCTCGACATTGTGCGGCGCATTTTTCAAAAGCAGATTACGTTCCAGAGTGGACTGGGCCACAAGCCCGAACTCGCCGGTTTCCAGATATTTGAGGCCACCATGGATAAGCCGCGACGGCGCAGCACTCGTGCCTGAACCAAAATCCGCCTTGTCGACAATGAGACAGCTCACGCCCTGCTCGCAAAGATCGCGATAAAGGCCTGCTCCGTTGACACCTGCGCCAAGGATGAGCACATCCACGCCCTCGGCTTCCAGTTGCCCGATGCGGCTTTTCATTTCGGCATTGCCTGCGAAGTTATTCATCTTACTGTCTTTACGTCGCTAAGGCGCGGGACACGCCGTTTATTTCAATCTGTCAGGGCTTCGATCTTCGGCCAGACCGGCCCCAGTGCCGATGCAATCTCCTTGAACAGCGCATAGCGCTTTTCATAAAGCGCGCTTCGCGCTGCATCCGGCTCATAGGTGCGGCCTATGGCATCGAGATCACGCGGGTCGCTGTAGACATTGGCAAAGACACCTGCGCCCTTGCCAGCGCAAAGGGCAGCTCCCCAGGCGGCGGCCTCGTCCGTATCCGTGACGGTAACGGGCATGCCGAGAACATTGGCAAACATCTGCGCGAAAGCCGGACTACGTGACACGCCACCGGTGAGGCGCGCAGCGGAGATTGCAAACCCGTCCTTCAGGTGATCGACATGGATGCGATGATTGAAGGCAATGCCTTCCCAGATTGCGCGCAGCATATCACCCCGATCCTGCCAGCCACGCAGACCGAAAAACGCACCGCTCGCCATCGCTCCATAGGGCGAACCGAAGAGGTAGGGATGGAACATTGCCGTCGAAGGCTTTGCCAATGCCGCATCGATTTCCGGGCGCAGCATGTCGTGGATGGAACGTCCTGTTTCCTCTGCCTCGCGCCGTTCTGCCGGGCAGAGCTTGTCGAGAAACCAGTCGTAATTGGCCGTCGATGCGGGCGAGATCGACATATTGTTCCATTCGCCCGGCGCAATGCCATTGCGGCAGAACCAGCTTTTGTTGACACGCGGTTCGGAAGACAGCGTTTCGTTGATGGAATAGGTTCCTGCAACCACGGCAACGGTCCCGATGCCAAGCCCGCCGACGCCAAGCGCTGAAGCGGTGACATCGTGCAAGCCACCGACAACCGGTGTTCCGGCAACGAGGCCGGTGCGCTCTGCGCATTCGCCCGAGACGCTACCCACAATTTCATCGGAACGCGACATGGGTGGCAGCGCATCCCAAAGCGCATCCAGCCCGAAAAGGGCGAGCGCTTCTTTTGAATATTCCTGCGTGTTGACATCGGTGAAGGAGGTCGAGGCTTCAGTGCGATCCGTGCCCACATCGCCGGTCAGGCAAAAGCGCAGCCAGTCCTTGCAGGCGATCACATGCGCGATGCGGCCAAAGCGTTCGGGTTCGTTTTCTTTCACCCAAGCCAGAATGGCCGATGGTGCCGATGCATGGGGAAGCTGGCCGGTGATGGCTATGGCCTGCTCTGCAACGGGGCCATCAACCCAGCATTCGGCCACACCGACGGCACGGCTGTCGAGCGACAATATGCCTGCGCCAAGCGGACGGCGGTCCTTGTCGAGCATGTAGATGCCATCACCATGCGCTGTGGTGGCGATGGCGAGAATGTCGGAAGCAGGCCGCCCGCTTTTGGCTATCGCTTCGGCAATCGCATCCGCTGTTGCATTCCAGAATTCATCCATGTCGCGTTCGACATGGCGGGCGCGCGGAAAGGATTGCGCCACGCGGCGGCGGGCAACGGCAAGGGTGGTTCCGTCAATATCGAACAATACGGCTTTGGTGACGGTCAGTCCGCTGTCGATTCCGAGCAGAGAAGGCATGTATCGTATTCCTGATAAATATGCGCGGGCTAGAGCGCGTTTCGATCTGATTGAATCAGATCGGCGCTCTAAGTTATTATATTTCAAGCATAATCTTATCGATCCTCGTTTCACTCCGGTCGGATTATGCTCTAGTCTTGCTTTCCGCCTGTTCCGGCGTGGGCAACCACCACGTTGATGCCTTGCGCCTGCATGCGCTCGATATGCGCGAAAGGCGTAGCCTCATCGACGATGACCACATCGAAATCGCTGAGAGCACCGAAATTGTGCAAAGCCCGGCGCTCGAATTTTGTGTGATCGGCCAGAAGAATGCGCTTGGCGGCGCAGTCCAGCATGGCACGCTTGGTTTCCACCATTTCCGGCGACTGGTGGAACAGAAGGTCGTCGGTGATCGCTGCAATCGAAATGAAAGCCACATCGGCGCGAAGACGGCGAATTTCGTGGATCGTCATGCCGCCGACGAATGCGTTGCACCAGTTATAGAGCTGACCGCCAAGGCCAAGCAGCGTCACATCCTTGATGTCACGCACCTCGTTCATCAGGATCAGCGAATTGGTGATGACGGTGAGCGGTCCCTTGCCCGGAAGATGCGGCACCATTTGCAGAACAGTGGTGGAATCGTCGAAGAAAATGGCCTGTCCCGGTTCAACGAACTGCATTGCAGCTTCGGCGATCAGTTTCTTTTCTTCCGACTGGCGGGTAACGCGATAAAGATCGCTTGCCTCGATCAGGCTTGTGGGCGCAGCCGACACGATGCCGCGCGACTTGCGAAACAGGCCACGGCTTACCAGTTCATCGACGTCGCGATGCGCTGTCATCAGGCTGATGCCGAACCGTTCGGTGAGGTCCTCGATACGCATCGAGCCTTCAGCCATTACAGTTTCCGCAATCTGCTGGCGCCGGACGAGCTGACGCGCATGCCGGCTGTCGTTCGGCACTTGCCCCGTTGTGAGGCCATTCGTCATCAGCTTGTCAATGCTTGCTTTGTTGCTCACTGCCATGCCTGTCACTTGTCCCCTTGCTTGCGCGTTTCGAAAGCCTCGAAATCGCCTGATAGGCTTCATATTGCGCGGTCTTCAGCCCCAAAATCCAGCGAGTGGTTGCATGGGACTTTCTTGCGGAGAGGGACTTCCAGAATGCGCATCCCGAAAGCTTTCTGCTGTCGGGATGCGTCTTTTCAAACCTTACTGTTCGAGAACGAACGGCGAGGTGTACTTGTCGACATTGTCCTTGGTGATCAGGATGCAGTCGAAGAGCTGCTTTTCATGATCCACACCAGTCTTGCCGGTCTTGATGAAGTTGTCGGCCTGCTTGACCGCAGCTTCCGAGAACACGGCAACCGGCTGCAGAACGGTGTACTGCAGTTCACCCGCCTTGATGGCTGCAACCGCATCCGGCGAACCGTCGAAACCACCGACCTTCACCTGATCCAGCTTGCCAGCCTTCTTCAGAGCAGCAATTGCGCCCAGAGCCATTTCGTCATTACCGGAGATAACGCCGATGATGTCCGGATTGGCCTGAAGCAGAGCCTGCATCTTGTCGTGACCCTGGGTACGGTCCCAGTTGGCGACGTCCTGACCGGCCTTCACCAGATCCGGATACTGCGACAGAACGGTTTCATAGCCGTTCGAGCGCGTTGCGGCGTTGTTGTCCGATGGCGAACCGAACAGCTCGACATACTTGCCCTTGTCGCCAACGCTTTCGACCCACTGCGTCGCACCGAGAGCGGCACCTTGTGCGTTGTTGGAAACGAGCTGTGCCTTGGCCAGACCTTCCTGGTTGATTTCCGCATTGACGAGGAAAACCGGGATGTTGGCGGCGATTGCACGCTTGACCGCGCCGACCGAACCGTCCGCATTGGCCGGATCGAGAATGATGGCAACCGACTTGTTGGTGATAGCCGTGTCGATCAGGTTGCTTTCGGTGTTGGTGTCGCCCTTGTGGCCGCCGACAACAGCCTTGTAGCCGAGACCTTCAGCGGTCTTCTTGGCGATTTCACCTTCGGTGTACCAGTACGGGTTGGATGGATCGTTGACGATGATCGTCATCAGTCCTTCGGCCCAGGCCGTGCTGGCGATGAGAGGCAACGCTGCCGCAGCGGCGAACAGAACGCGCATTCCCTTCTTGAACATGGTCTCACTCCCTTAACATTTTTCGTTTGTGTTATGCCGGTTCCCCGGCGGTACTCATTTCCATCAGGCCGTTTTCGAGATCTTGTGCCTTTTTGGAAGTCTTTCGATACGCCCGGTTATTTTCGCGGCTCCGTCCGGAACGGTGGACAGAGCCGCTATCGATCATCGCCGGGAGTATTGAATGCTGTTGAGCAGAACCGCGAGCACGATTACCGCGCCGGTAAAGACGGTCTGCCAGTAGGAGGACACGCCGATAATCACGAGGCCGTCGGAAAGGAAACCGATCACGAAAGCGCCGAGAAGTGTGCCCTGGATAGTACCGCGCCCCCCAGTGAGCGCAGCGCCACCGATAACCACGGCAGCGATTGCCGTCAGTTCGTAGGTGGTGCCTGCCGTCGGACCAGCCGACGTCAACTGCGAAGAAAGAACCAGACCTGCAATGGCAGCGCAGATGCCGGAAATGACATAGACCGACACCTTGACGCGCTTGACCGGAACGCCGGACAGTTCAGCCGCACGTTCGTTGCCACCCGACGCATAGAGCCAGCGGCCAAATGCAGTGCGGTTGAGAACGATGGCGCAGATGATGGCGAGAACCGCCAGAACCAGAACGCCGATCGGCACGCCGAACAACTTGTTGAAACCGAGCCAGTCAAAGCCTGTATTGCCAAGCTCCGGACGTCCGCCGAGATTGTTGTAGGTCAGGCCATTGGTCATCAGAAGCGCCACGCCGCGGGCGCAATAAAGAACGCCGAGCGTCGCAACGAACGCCGGAACGCGCAGATAGGCGATGAGCACGCCATTGACCGCACCGACGAACGCACCGAGCGCACAGGTGATGAGAACCACGGCCCAAACCGGGAAATAGAGAATGATGCCGAATTCCTGCAGCGTCACGCCCTGCATGAGGAAACCGGCGACCACACCAGCCAGCCCCAATGTGGAACCGACGGAAAGATCGATACCGCCATTGAGGATGACGAGCAGCATGCCGATGGCAAGCAGGCCGAAAATGGCCACGTGCGACGACATGATGAGGAAGTTATCGACCGAGAAATAATAAGGCGAAAGGAACGAGAAAACTGCAATGATCGCGATCAGTGCAAAAAATGCACGACCTTCGAGCAGCAGATGCACGATGCCGGGTTTCCGCTTCGCGCCGTTCGGAGCCGCTGTTTCTTTGTTGGTGCTCGTGACTGACATTCTATCAGTGCTCCATAACCAGAGCATTTAACAACCCGACTTTGTCGGGTCTTATGCTCTATCCTTTTGTTTTAACGCATAATCTTGTCCGAAAAGTCTGCAACTTTTCGGGATTATGTTCTTGTATGTTCGCATTATCCGACGCAAAACCGCTTCGCACTTTTGCTGGAAATGCTTTAGTGACCAACCATGGCTTCGCCCGAGGCGGCCATGATCTTCTCCTTGGACACGTCCGATCCGAATTCGGCGGAGATGCGTCCACGGTGCATGACGATGATACGATGAGCGATGCTGAGGCATTCGCCGACTTCCGAAGTCGTGTAGACGACAGCCAGACCCTGCTTCGCCTTTTCAGCCAGAAGCTTGAACACTTCCGCCTTCGCCCCGATGTCGATGCCGCGGCTCGGCTCATCGAGCAGAATGACTTCCGGCTCGGTCGCCAGCATCTTGCCGATCACGACCTTCTGCTGGTTACCCCCGGAAAGCGAACCGATTGCCGCTTCGCCGCCGTCCGTCTTGATGTGCACATTCTTGATCGACTGATCGACAATCTGCTTTTCGCGCTTGCGCGATGTGAAAAGGCCCTTGGTCATTTCGGTGATGCTGGCGAGCGACAGATTCTTGCCGACCGTCATCGTCTGGACGAGACCGTCGCGCTGGCGATCTTCCGGCACCAGCACAAGGCCCTTCTCGATACGTTGTGCGATGGTGAGGCCGGAAACGTCCTGCCCTTTGAGGAGAACGCGTCCGCCGCTTGCCTTGAGACGACCGGCAACGGTTTCCAGAAGTTCCGTGCGACCGGCGCCCATAAGACCATAAATGCAGACGATTTCACCTGCGCGCACATTGAGCGACATGCGGTCGACCAGCGAGAAGCCCGCGCCACCCGGGTCGGGAACGGTCAGGTTCTCAACAGAGAGCGCCACATCGCCCCAGTCATATCCGGTTGGAGGCGAGCCGAGATCGAAGTTCTCGCCGACCATGTTGCGCACGATCCATTCCAGATCAATTTCCTCACGCGGCGCATAGGCCGTCATGGTTCCGTCGCGCAGCACCACCGCATGATTGGTGATCTGCAACGCTTCTTCCAGATGATGCGAAATGTAGACGATGGCGACACCGCGCGCCGTCAGGTCGCGAATGACCTTGAACAGGACTTCCACTTCCGAGGCGCTGAGCGCCGAAGTCGGCTCATCCATGATGAGAATGCGCGAATTGACCGAAAGGGCGCGGGCGATTTCAACGACCTGCTGCTGGCCGAGACGAAGTTCCTCGACCGGCGTCAGCGGGTCGATATCTTCTTCCAGTTCCTTCAGAAGCGCGCGCGTCAGGCGTTCTTCCTCGGCAAAATCAACGCCGGTGGCGGTGCGGATTTCGCGCCCCATGAAGATGTTGTCGCGCACGTTCATGTTGGGCGCGAGGCTCAATTCCTGATGGATGATCGAGATGCCGAGGTCGCGCGCTTCGGTGGACGAATTGAACGTCACAGGTTCGCCATCGAGAATGATCGTGCCCGAAGTCGGCTGGATGACGCCCGAAAGCACTTTCATCAACGTCGATTTGCCAGCGCCGTTTTCGCCGAAAAGCGTCGTGACCTGACCACGGCGAATCTCGAAATTCACGCCCTTCAGGGCATGAATGCGACCATAGGATTTGGCAACGTTGTTTGCGGCAAGAACGACATCACCGTTTTTGCCTTCGATTTTCGAAGCGGTGCTCATTTCACTTCGAGCCCCACGGGCGTGACGAGCCAGTTCTTCGGATTGACGACCTTGAACACGCCCACAACCGTCACGGTTTTGCCGACGAGATTCTCGACATCGACGCCGGAAAGCACCTGCTTCTTCATCTCGTTGTTCAGCGCAGAACCGGCATTTTGATATTCGATCTGGTTCTTGAACTGGCCGAACTGGATTTCGCCGGTTGCATCGCGCAGATCGGTGCCGTTGACGGCAGGGCCGGTCTGAACGCGGATGGCAACGCCTTCCGGCAGGCCGTCGACCTTCACGACATTGTAGTTGGACTTGCGCTCCTCAACGGTGCCTGTAAACTTGACCGGGACAACCGGATTGACGTCGCCGACGCCATATTTCTTTCCGGCGGCGGCCTTGTCGGCGGCGAGAGCCGTTCCAACTTCCACTGCATCCACGGCGCGCTGCTCAACGCTCGCCTTCACCTTGGGGAATTCGGAAGCACCGTAGGCATCGGGGGAGAAAGCCTGCTGGCGCACATCGGAATCAGACCCGATCTTCACGACCTTCGTGTCGAAGGCAATCGCACCGACAACCACGATCGCAGCGATCACGCTCCAGACGACGGCGCGGCTCAGCTTGGCGGGTTTTTGTGAAACTTGACTGGTTTGTGCACTCATTATCAAACGCCTTCAGCAATTCTGCCGTATTGTCGTTATGGAAACGGATGATGCGGCTGAATTAGACCGCCCGGAGATTACCCTCGACCATTGTCATCACGCTTACCGGATAGGCAAAAGCCTCCGCCAAAGCGGTGCAGGACGCGACAGACGAGATCATGATAGCCTCCACATGAATTCCAGGGCCCCGCTCCTCCGTGCATCCTGGAAACAGATGCGCCGCAATCAAAACCTATGATAGCGGCGTGTTATTAACTCCAATAATGATGTTATAAAGCTCGAAAGCTGTCAATCGGATGTTTTCGAAACACCGGTGAAATAGCACAATTTCGCGCCGAATCTCGATCACGATCTAGAGAAATCCACTACATAATTCGTTATCAATCGCACTATTCACAGCGCCGTCTTTTCTCGCAAAGTCAGCCATAGAGATACTCGCAAATTTCTATATTTTCTTTTATTTTCAATGAATTAAGTATACTCAAAACCAAAGAAACATTAAGCCATCGATGGAAAACAGTGGGAAAACCGCACTCGAAGGCGCGGAGATTTCCCCTGCATTCACTCTTTGGTGAAAAAAAATGCTCCTTCTAGAAAATTTTACAGACAACGTGATAGCGTTATGTTATCTCCAGCATACGCCATCGCCCGATTTCATTATAAACAGGGCTGCGAGCGACGTATTTTCAGTCGCGGGAGGAATCCAAATGTCAATGAAAGCACATAGCCGCCATGCGTGAGAAAGGTGACATCATCATCGGGATCGACGCAGGCACGTCTGTGCTCAAGGCAGTCGCTTTCGACCTTAGCGGACGCCAGATCGAATCTGCTGCCGTTCGCAACAAATACGATACCGGCGAACATGGCGCTGTCACACAATCGCTTTCCCAGACGTGGCAGGACTGCGCGCGAGCATTGCGCGACCTCGGCGCGAAGATGCCCGGCCTTGCCGAACGCACTGCGGCAATCGCCGTTACCGGTCAGGGTGACGGAACCTGGCTTGTCGGCCGCGACAACCAGCCGGTCGGCGATGCCTGGCTGTGGCTCGATGCCCGCGCGGCAACGACGGTGACGCGCCTCGCCGCTGGCCCCATGAACCGTGCGCGCTTTGAAGCGACCGGCACCGGGCTGAACACCTGCCAGCAAGGCTCGCAGATGGCGCATATGGACAGCATCGCGCCCGAGCTGCTGGACAATGCCGAAGTCGCGCTCCACTGCAAGGACTGGCTCTATCTCAATCTCACCGGCGTTCGCGCCACCGACCCTTCGGAAGCAAGCTTCACCTTCGGCAATTTCCGCAATCGCCAGTATGACGATGTCGTCATCGACGCGCTCGGTCTGACGAAACGGCGTGGATTGCTGCCGGAAATCATCGACGGCACCGAAGTGCAGCATCCGCTATCCCCCGAAGCGGCAGCTGCAACGGGTTTGCGGGCAGGGACGCCGGTGAGTCTCGCCTATGTCGATATGGCCATGACAGCACTTGGTGCGGGGGTGCGCGGCGGCACAGCAGGCGCCGGGTGCTCGACCATTGGTTCGACAGGCGTGCACATGCGCGCCAAGCCGGTTGCCGATATCCACCTGAACAAGGAAGGCACCGGTTACGTCATCGCGCTGCCCATTCCCGGCATCGTCACCCAGGTGCAGACCAATATGGGGGCAACGATCAACATCGACTGGATATTGCAGGTCGCAGCCGATCTCATGTCGACGCCAGACAAGCCTGTTTCGCTTAGTGACCTCATTCCCCGTCTTGATGACTGGTTTAATGCCAGCCGTCCGGGTGCAATCCTCTATCATCCGTATATTTCGGAAGCGGGCGAACGCGGTCCCTTCGTCAATGCCTATGCCCGAGCCGGGTTCGTAGGCCTTTCCAGTCGCGACCGTTTCCCAGAAATGGTGCGCTCGGTTGTCGAGGGCCTCGGAATGGCGACGCGCGATTGCTACACGGCCATGGGTGAAATGCCCGCAGAATTGCGCATCACCGGCGGTGCAGCGCGTTCAAAAGCATTGCGCAGCACCCTTGCCGCAGCGGTGAATGCGCCCGTGCGCGTTTCCTCGCGTGAAGAGGCCGGAGCCGCAGGTGCTGCCATGATGGCTGCGGTAGCCATCGGCGCTTATCCGAGCATGGATGCATGTATTGCGGAATGGGTCGAGCCGCTGCTTGGCCCTTGCGAGGCCCCGGATGGTCCGCGCGCAAAGCACTATGAAGAACTCTTCGTTGCCTATCAGGAAGCCCGGCTGGCACTGACGCCCGTCTGGGACAAGTTGGCTTCCGATAGAGCATTTCCAGCAAAAGCGTGAAGCGGTTTTGCGTTCGGAAATGCGGTGAACAAAACACATAAAGCCGGACCTCTCTTCCGGCACATATAGACTGTGGGATGCGATTGCATCCGAAGGAGCATGAAATGGCTGAACCGGAAACCTGCGATCTGTTTGTAATCGGCGGTGGCATCAACGGCGCGGGCGTGGCCCGTGACGCCGCCGGGCGCGGCCTCAAGGTGGTGCTGGCGGAAAAGGACGATCTCGCGCAGGGAACTTCGTCGCGCTCCGGCAAGCTGGTGCATGGTGGCCTGCGCTATCTCGAATATTATGAGTTCCGCCTTGTGCGCGAAGCGCTGATCGAGCGCGAAGTGCTGTTGAACGCCGCTCCCCATATCATCTGGCCAATGCGTTTCGTTCTGCCGCACAGCCCGCAGGACCGCCCCGCCTGGCTGGTGCGGCTTGGCTTGTTTCTCTATGACCACCTCGGCGGTCGCAAGAAGCTTCCCGGCACACGCACGCTCGACCTGCGGCGCGATCCGGAAGGCACGCCGATCCTCGACCAATATACCAAGGGCTTCGAATACTCCGACTGCTGGGTCGATGATGCCCGTCTCGTTGCATTGAATGCGGTTGGCGCTGCTGAAAAAGGCGCGACCATTCTGACCCGCACGCCTGTCGTCTCCGCACGCCGCGAAAAAGGCGGCTGGATCGTGGAAACGAAGAACCGCGACACGGGCGAAACCCGCACATTCCGCGCGCGCTGCATCATCAACTGCGCCGGACCATGGGTCACGGATGTCATCCACAATGTTGCCGGCTCCAACTCGTCGCGCAATGTGCGTCTCGTCAAGGGCAGCCACATCATCGTTCCGAAATTCTGGTCGGGCGCAAATGCCTATCTCGTCCAGAACCACGACAAGCGTGTTATCTTTATCAATCCTTACGAGGGCGACAAGGCGCTGATCGGCACCACCGACATCGCCTATGAAGGCCGTGCCGAAGATGTTGCAGCAGATGAGAAGGAAATCGAATATCTGCTGACTGCAGTGAACCGCTATTTCAAGGAAAAGCTGAGGCGCGAAGACGTGCTGCATTCCTTCTCCGGTGTGCGTCCGCTGTTCGACGACGGCAAGGGCAACCCTTCCGCCGTCACCCGCGATTACGTCTTCGACCTCGATGAAACCAATGATGCGCCGCTGCTCAACGTCTTTGGCGGCAAGATCACCACCTTCCGCGAGCTGGCGGAGCGCGGCATGCATCGCCTCAAGCACATCTTCCCGAAGATGGGCGGCGACTGGACTCATGGCGCACCGCTTCCGGGCGGCGAAATCGCCAATGCCGATTATGAAACTTTCGCCAATAGCTTGCGCGACACCTATCCGTGGATGCCGCGCACGCTTGTCCAGCACTATGGTCGTCTCTACGGAGCGCGCACGAAAGACGTTGTTGCAGGCGCACAGAACCTCGAAGGGCTTGGCCGTCATTTCGGCGGCAATTTCCATGAGGCGGAAGTGCGCTATCTGGTGGCCAGGGAATGGGCGAAGACGGCGGAAGACATTCTCTATCGCCGCACCAAGCACTATCTGCACCTGACCGAAGCCGAACGTGCCGCTTTCGTGGAATGGTTCGACAACGCTAGAATGGTCTCTTGAGGACACTATGGCCCTTACGCTTTCTCTGAACACCAATCCACTTGTGAACCGCTTTGCCGAGCCGGATGATCTGATCGAAACAGTTGCACGCGATCTGCGCCTGCGTGACCTCCAGCTCACCCACGAATTCATCAATCCAAGCTGGCAGGCTTCAACCATTCGCCGCCTGACGCGCGATATGGACAAGGCCTTGCAGCGCACCGGTGTCCGCGTCACTTCGGGTATGACCGGCCCCTATGGCCGCCTCAACCATTTCGGCCATCCGGATGCAGAAGTACGTCGTTATTATATCGACTGGTTCAAGACCTTTGCCGACATTATCGGCGATCTTGGCGGCAAGTCGGTCGGCACGCAGTTTGCGATCTTCACCTATAAGGATTTCGATGACGCTGCGCGCCGCGAAGACCTGATCAAGATCGCCATCGATTGCTGGGCGGAAGTCGCCGAACATGCGAGCCGTGCCGGTCTCGACTATGTGTTCTGGGAACCGATGAGCATCGGGCGTGAATTTGGCGAGACGATTGCCGAATGCATGAAGCTTCAGGATCGCCTGACCGCCGCCGGCATGGCTATTCCGATGTGGATGATGGCCGATATCGACCACGGCGATGTGACGTCCGCCAATCCGGACGATTTCGATCCCTACGCCTGGGCACGCGCCGTGCCGAAAGTCTCGCCGATCATTCACATCAAGCAGAGCCTGATGGACAAGGGCGGACATCGTCCTTTCACAGCCGCGTTCAATGCCAAAGGACGCATCCAGCCGGAACCGCTTCTGAAAGCCTTTGCCGAAGGCGGCGCTGTGGACAATGAAATCTGCCTCGAACTGTCGTTCAAGGAACGCGAGCCGAATGACCGTGAAGTCATTCCGCAGATTGCGGAAAGTGTGGCTTTCTGGGCTCCGCACATTGACACCGGCGCTAAGGACTTGAAGATATAAACGATTTCAGGAACCGGACCGCTTTCAATGGCAGATGCTGACGATTCACTGGCGCTGCGCGCCGCATGGCTTCACTTCGTGGCGGGCATGACCCAGTCAGCCGTTGCGAAGCGCCTTGGTCTGCCCTCCGTGAAAGCGCATCGCCTTATTGCCAAAGCCGTCGCCGACGGTGCGGTGAAAGTCAGTATCGACGGCGACATTACCGAATGTATCGACCTCGAAAATCGTCTCGCCGATATGTACGGCCTCGACTATTGCGAAGTCGTTCCCGACATCGGTGAGGAAGGTCTGCCGCTCATGGCGCTTGGCCATGCGGGTGCAGATTTTCTGCGCCGCGAGATCGAGCATGGCGACCATGAAGTCATCGGCATCGGTCATGGCCGCACGCTTTCGGCTGCAGTCAACTATATGCCCCGCGTCGTTGCTAATGACCTGCGCTTCGTGTCGCTGCTCGGCGGCCTGACGCGCAATTTCGCCGCCAACCCGCATGATGTGATGCACCGCATCGCCGAAAAGACCGGTATGCCTGCTTATGTGATGCCGGTGCCCTTCTTCGCCAACACGGCGGAAGACCGCGAAGTGCTACTCGCGCAGCGCGGCGTCACCACCGTTTTCGACATGGGTTGCCAGGCCGAACTGAAGATCGTCGGCATCGGCACAGTCGATGCGCAGGCGCAGCTTGTCACATCCGGCATGATAGAACTGGCTGAAGTGGAAGAGATCGCCAGCCTCGGCGGTGTTGGCGAAATGCTCGGTCATTTCTTTGACGCCAATGGCCAGCGCCTCGAAACAGCATTGACCGCCCGCACCATCGCCGCATCGGTCGAAAACGCAGATATGAGCCGAATCGTGGGCCTTGCCGGTGGAATTTCCAAGGCGGAAGCCATCCGCGCCGTGCTGAAAAGCGGTCGTCTTTACGGTCTCATCACCGATGAACGCACGGCAAAGACGCTCGTTGAGCAGCCGAACGGAAAATAACATAATAACATTTTTGCAATGGATTATTTTGTGATTTTGTGATCTAACTTCATGCGATAAATGTTCCGCCAATGAGATCGGACGAGAGCGTGAAGCGCGACGACAGAAGACAGGCAATCATCAACCTTCTGATCGAAAATCAGGCCGTCGATCTCGACGATCTGGCGGATCGGTTTGCTGTTTCCAAAATGACGATCCATCGCGATCTGGATTCGCTGGAACATACCGGCGTGCTGCGCAAGGTACGCGGCGGAGCGACGATCGATACCGGCACACAATTTGAAAGCGATTTCCGCTTCCGCGAACGGCAGGACGGCGAAGCGAAGCAGAAAATGGCCCGCGCCGCGCTTGAGCTTGTTGAACCCGGCATGACGGTGATGATTAATGACGGCTCCATGGCGGCTGTCCTTGGCGGCATGCTTCTGGAAAAGCGCCCGCTGACAGTCATCACCAACAATGCCGTCATCATCGATGAGCTGAAGGGCGAGAACGGGATCAATCTGATTGCGCTCGGCGGAACCTATTCAGCCAAGTTCAATGCGTTTTTCGGTATCCTGACGGAAGGAGCCCTGTCGCATCTGAGCGCCGACATCGCCTTCATTTCCTCGCCTGCAGTCAATGGCAAGCTCGTCTATCACATGGATGAGAATGTTGTTCGCACCAAGCGCGCCATGACGGCATCCGCCGCCCGCACCTGCCTTCTGGTCAATCACCAGCGGTTCGGACGCCCTGCCCTGCATGTGATGGCTGATCTTTCCGATTTCGACGCGATCATCACCGATGCCTCCCCCGACGCGACTGTACTGGCCGATCTTGAACAGGCTGGCATTGCACTGACCATCGCTGACGACTGCGCATAAACCTAGAGGACGAAAATTGAGCATGACAAAATTCTGGATTGGCACCAGCTGGAAGATGAACAAGACGCTGGCCGAGGCCCGCATTTTCGCCGAAGCCTTGAAAGCTGCCGATGCAAGCCGCTCGACCGACATTCAGCGTTTCGTCATCCCGCCCTTTACCGCCGTGCGCGAAGTGAAGGAAATCCTGTCCGGCACTTCCGTCAAGGTCGGCGCGCAGAACATGCATTGGGCCGATCAGGGTGCATGGACCGGCGAGATTTCGCCGCTGATGCTCAAGGACTGCAATCTCGATATCGTCGAGCTTGGCCATTCCGAGCGCCGTGAACATTTCGGTGAAACCAACGAAACGGTCGGCCTCAAGGTCGAAGCTGCGGTGCGCCACGGCCTGATCCCGCTCATCTGCATCGGTGAGACGCTGGAAGACCGCGAAAGCGGACGCGCCGCGGAAGTGCTTGAGGAAGAAGTGCGCGGAGCACTTTCCAAGCTTTCCGACGATCAGAAGCAGGCGGAAATCCTGTTTGCCTATGAGCCGGTCTGGGCCATCGGCGAAAATGGTATCCCGGCATCAGCAGATTATGCCGATGCGCGCCAGGCGGAAATCATTGCGGTTGCAGAAAGCATGCTCGGTCGTCGCGTGCCTTGCCTCTATGGCGGCTCGGTCAATCCGGGCAATTGCGAAGAGCTGATTGCCTGCCCGCACATTGACGGGCTTTTCATCGGTCGCTCGGCATGGAACGTCGAAGGTTATTTCGACATTCTGGCCAAGTGCGCCGCCAAGATTCGAGCTAATTAAGGAGCAATATGATGAAAGTAGCAGTAGCAGGCGACAGCGCCGGTGAAGGTCTGGCCAAGGTTCTCGCCGATCACCTCAAGGATCGCTTCGAGGTTTCGGAAATCTCGCGTACAGACGCTGGCGCAGATACATTCTACGCCAACCTCTCCGACCGCGTGGCTTCCGCCGTTCTCGACGGCACCTATGACCGCGCCATCCTCGTTTGCGGCACCGGCATCGGCGTATGCATTGCAGCCAATAAGGTTCCGGGCATCCGCGCCGCGCTGACGCATGACACCTATTCGGCAGAGCGCGCAGCGCTTTCCAACAATGCCCAGATCATCACCATGGGCGCCCGCGTCATCGGCTCGGAAGTGGCCAAGACCATTGCCGACGCCTTCCTCGCTGAGACCTTTGACGAAAATGGCCGTTCGGCTGGCAATGTCAACGCGATCAACGAAGTTGACGCGAAGTACAACAAGGGCTGATTATTCAGTTTCTTGAAAACAAAAAAAGCGGCCATCAGGCCGCTTTTCTTTTGGCTTATAGCAGGGCGCTAAGATGCTAACGCATCACGCCCTGAAGATGCTCAATCGCCGCACGGGCTTAACCAAGTCTCAGCGAGACTTGGTTTAACAGCAGAATTTAGCTGAACTTCGGGTCCAGCGAACCATCGCGATAGCGCTTTGCCATTTCGGAAAGCGGGATCGGACGGATCGAGGCAGCATGACCGGCAGTGCCGAACTGCTCAAAACGCTCCTTGCAGAGCTTGGTCATGGCAGCCATTGCAGGCTTCAGGTATTTGCGCGGATCGAATTCGCTTGGATCTTCCTGCAGGACGCGGCGGATCTGGCCGGTCAGCGCCATGCGGTTGTCCGTGTCGATGTTGATCTTGCGCACGCCATGCTTGATGCCGCGCTGGATTTCCTCAACCGGAACGCCCCAGGTTGGCTTCATCTTGCCGCCATACTTGTTGATGATTTCCTGCAGCTCTTCCGGCACCGAAGACGAACCGTGCATGACAAGATGCGTGTTCGGCAGCTTGCGATGGATTTCCTCGATCACGTTCATGGCGAGGACGGAACCGTCAGGCTTGCGGCTGAACTTGTAAGCACCATGCGACGTGCCCATGGCGATCGCCAGTGCATCGACCTTGGTTTCGCGCACGAATTTCACGGCTTCGTCCGGATCGGTCAGAAGCTGGTCGTGCGACAGCACGCCTTCCGCGCCGTGGCCGTCTTCTGCATCGCCCATGCCGGTTTCGAGCGAACCCAGAACCCCGAGTTCACCCTCCACCGAAATGCCGCCAAGATGCGACATCTCGCTGACCTGACGCGTGACGGAAACATTGTAGTCCCAATCGGCAGGCGTCTTGCCGTCAGCCTTGAGCGAACCGTCCATCATGACGGAGGTGAAGCCTGCCTGGATGGCGGTCATGCAGGTGGCGGCTTCGTTGCCATGGTCCAGATGCACGCAGACCGGAATGTGCGGATAGATTTCCGTCACAGCATCCATCATGTGACGGAGCATGATGTCGTTTGCATAGGAACGCGCGCCGCGCGAAGCCTGCAGGATCACCGGCGCATCGGCGGCATCCGCCGCTTCCATGATGGCAAGCGCCTGTTCCATGTTGTTGATGTTGAATGCCGGGACGCCGTAACCCTTTTCAGCGGCGTGATCGAGCAATTGCCGCAGCGTAATGCGCGCCATTTCTAGCCTCCTAGAGCGCATCCCGAAAAGTGTGAAACGGTTTTCGGAACAAGATGCGCGTAAAAACAAATGGATGGAGCATTTCCAATGCTCCAGACGATGTCAGATCAGGTTATTTCGCGAAGTATTCGCCGAGGATATCCACCTCTTCGGCCACGCCGAACACCAGCGCACTGCGCTCGTGATAGGTTTGCGGGACGATATCGAGAATGGATCTCGAACCGTCGGTCGCCTTGCCACCCGCCTCACGGGCGAGGAAAGCAATTGGATTGGCTTCGTAGACGAGCCGCAAGCGGCCCTTTTCGTAGCCGGGGCGGCTGTCATTCACATAGAAGAACAAGCCGCCGCGCTGCATGATGCGGTGCATGTCGCCCACCGCAGCACCGAGCCAGCGCATGTTGAAGTTACGTCCGCGCGGACCATCCTTGCCAAGGAAAGCGTCGTTGACATAGGCCTGCATGCCAGCGGATAAATGCCGCTGGACGGATGCGTTGAACGCCAGATCGGACGTGCGTTCCGGCAGCGTCACATTGCGGCGCGTGATATGGAAAATCCCGCTTGCCGGATCGAAGGTCGCGAAGATCACGCCCTCGCCGACCGAAAAGCCGAGATCGACCGAATTGCCGAAGGAAACATAACCGGCTGCAATCTGGCGATTGCCGGGCTGCAAAAACGGCTCAGCCGTATCAGCCGGGAAAATCGAGAAAATCGTGCCAAGCGGGGCGCCAAGGCCCACATTGCCCGAACCGTCGAGCGGATCGATGGCAACGGCAATCAGCCCATCGGCCTTGCCTGCTACGGGGAGGTCTGCTTCTTCTGAAAGAATGGAGGCTGCGCCCGCCGCAATCAACAGCTCGACAAACAGATTGTGCGAACCGACATCGATGCACTTCTGCTGGTCCTGATCGCTATTGACGCCGACAAGCTTGCCCGGATCGCCGGGAAGCGAACCGCGTGCAATGCGACCGGCAAGCCGCGTTGCGCCAGCAAGAATAGCCTTGATGGCGTCGGCGGTCGCAAGACGCAAGCCGTCCTTGCCAGCCCAGTTGTCGAGATAGGCGCCGACCGCTTCGGCTTCCACGCGATCGCTATCGCCCACCAGAACCAGTGGAGAAAAATTGCCAGCCATCGTCATTTGCCCTGCTCCAGCAAGAATTTGGCGCGGGCGATAATCGCCTCGGCCGTAATGCCGAATTTTTCATAGAGCACTTCAGCAGGTGCCGAAGCGCCGAAGCCATCCATGCCGATCACGTCGTCTTCGCTGTCGACATACCGTGTCCAGCCGAACTTGCCTGCGGCCTCGACGGCGATGCGCGGCGCATCGCCCAGAACACCGTTGCGGTAATCCTTGCTTTGCTTTTCAAACAGATCCCAGCTCGGCATGGAGACAACCGCCGTTGCGATGCCTTCTTCTGCAAGCTTTTCGGCGGCCTTCACTGCGAGCGAAACTTCCGTGCCCGTGGCAAGCAGCGTGATCTGGCGTTCGCCCTTCGCCTCACGCAGCACATAGGCGCCGCGTGCGGAAAGGTTCTCGCCATTATCGGTGCGCAGCTGCGGCACGTTCTGGCGCGACAGGGCCAGAACCGAAGGCGTATGCGGATCAGAAACCGCCACAGCCCAGCATTCCAGCGTTTCAATCGTGTCTGCCGGACGGAAGACATGAAGGTTCGGCATGGCGCGCAGGCTGGCCAGATGTTCGACCGGCTGGTGGGTCGGACCGTCTTCGCCGAGACCGATGGAGTCGTGTGTCAGCACATAAATGACACGCACGCCCATCAGCGCCGAAAGGCGGATGGCGTTGCGGGCGTAATCGGAGAACACCATGAAGGTGCCGCCGTAAGGGATGAAACCGCCATGGACCGCGATACCGTTCATAGCCGCGCCCATTGCAAATTCACGCACGCCGTAGCTGACATAACGACCGCTCTTTTCCGGCGTGAAATCGCTGTCGACGGCAGGAACGCGGGTGAGGTTCGAATGGGTAAGGTCAGCCGAACCGCCGATCATTTCCGGCAGAGCTGCCGTCAGGCTTTCAAGCGCGATCTGGCTTGCCTTGCGGGTCGCAACATTCAGCGGCTTGTCGAGGAGGCGCTGCTTGGCGTCGTGGACAACTGCCGCAAAGCCTTCCGGCAGAACGCCGGCAATACGACGGTCAAATTCGGCGCGTTCGGTTGCAGGCAGCGTATCAACGCGCTTCTGCCATGCTTCACGCTCCGAAACGCCACGCGCACCGGCTTCGCGCCAGGCATTGAGCAACGGTGCAGGGACTTCGAAAGCTTCCGCCGTCCAGCCGAGTGCTGCCTTGGTGGCGGCGTTTTCAGCGGCACCCAGCGGCGCGCCATGCACGCCACTCGTACCGGCGCGATTTGGCGAACCATAGCCGATGACGGTCTTGAGCGCGATCAGCGTCGGGCGGTCGGCTTGAGCCTTGGCGCGCGTCAGCGCCGCATCGATGGCGTCGTGATCGTGACCGTCGACCTTTTCGACATTCCAGCCGCAAGCCTTGAACTTGGCGGGAATATCGTCCGTGAAGGCGATTTCCGTGCTGCCGTCGATGGTGATGCCGTTATCATCATAAAGCAGGATCAGCTTGCCGAGGCGAAGGTGACCGGCAAGCGAGATCGCTTCCTGTCCCACGCCTTCCATGAGGCAGCCGTCGCCGCAGAACACATAAGTGCGGTGATCGACAATATCCTTGCCGAACTGGTCGGCGAGCGCGCGTTCGGCGATTGCCATGCCGACAGAGCTGGCGAGACCCTGACCGAGCGGGCCGGTGGTCAGCTCAACGCCTTCTGTATGACCATATTCCGGATGACCGGCGGTCTTCGAACCCCACTGGCGGAAGTTCTTCAGCTCATCGATGGACACATCCTTGTAGCCCGCCAGATAGAGCGCGCTGTAAAGCAGCATCGAACCGTGACCGTTGGAGAGCACGAAACGGTCGCGGTCCGCCCAGTTGGGAGCCGATGCGTCGAATTTCAGATGCTTCGAGAACAGAACGGCTGCGGCGTCAGCCATGCCGAGCGGCATTCCCGGATGGCCGGAATTGGCGGCATCGACGGCATCGATCGAGAGGGCGCGAATGCAGTTGGCGAGTTGCAGCATATCTGATACGGGCGGGGCGAAATTCATCGGCGGCAACCTCCTTGCCAAAAGCAAAGCCTTGAGCATGTCCGGCAAACGAAACCCGGTTCGGTGCCGATATGCGTAAAACAACTAAGCCAGAGCGCATTGCGCTCGTGCTGCCTGAGATTTCGCAGTCCTTTTAAGGCCAGCCTCTCAGGCACCAATTCCGGTAACACCGTTTCAAAAGCATAACAATACGGCCATAACATTATAACGATTTAAATGTGATCTTGAGTGTGATTTTTCTTTCCACACCCCTGTTTCAGGCCCTTCGGACGGGCCGAATCGCAGCTCTGGCGTCGCGACTCACCTCTCGAAACACAAAAAAGCAGCCCGTAGATCACCACGGACTGCGCTTTATAATGGTATCGAGATGAGGCGGATTACGCCCCGGCCATGCGTTGGCGTCTCTCACGCAACAGCATCGGACCGTATTCCAGAACATAAAGCCCGAAAGCGCCCATCCAAAGCAAAGCCGATGCTGCGAGGATGGTGTGGAAGAAATTCGGCATGACTTCCGCCAGCGGACGGATCAGCGCTGCCGCGACAAGGCAAAGATAAGCGACCTGTGTGACGGGCGAGGCAGTCAGTTCGCGCCCGGTATGGCCGCGGGTGGCCCGCGTCATGACCGCCAGCATCATGCAGCCGATTGCGCCGACAGTCACGACATGCAAGGCAGAATAGGGGTTGAGGCGATCAATGGCGGAAAGGCCGATGGCGATGAAACCGAGCGGGATGAACGCATAGGCGACATGAAGAACCAGCAGCAGCTTTTCCCGCGCCACAGACCATCCCCGCCAGCGGTAAAGCCGCACGATGTGAAACAGGGCTGCGATCCACGCCAGCACCGCCGTTATCGTCTGATCGGGAGCGGCGATCCAGCCGATGCAGGCAGCCACCCCGACAAGAATGCTGAAACCGTCATAGCGATTGAACGGCACCGGAAAGCGTGTCCGTCCCATCTTGTTGAGCCAGTTGCGGGTGAAGCTTGGCACAATGCGCCCACCGATCACCATGACCAGCAGGACATAGGCGCTGACCCCGATGCGGTTGGCCAATGCCACGTCGCCGTCAGTCAGGATCAGATAATGGAAGACAAGATTGGCAACCATCACCGTCGTCACGCCAACCAGTACCTTCAGGTTTTTCCATTGGCGCCCGGCAATGATTTCCCGCGCACAAATGAAAAGCAGCAAGGGCAGAAACAGGCTTTCGACAACGACTGCAAAGCGCACATCGATCAGGTCAGGCTCCAGAAAGACCAGCCGTCCGGCAAGCCATACCCCGCAGAGAATGGCGAGTGGTGTGCCAGATACCGGCAAGCCTCCCGTCCAGTTCGGAATGGCTGTCAGCAGAAAGCCTGCCAGAACGGCAGAGGAGAAACCGAACACCATTTCATGGGCGTGCCAGTTCAACCCGCCATAGGAGCCGCCGAGCGGCATTCCGAGTGTCAGTGACAATATCCAGAAGAGCATGGCCAGAACGGCCCATATGGCTCCGCCCAGAAAAAATGGGCGGAAGCCATAGCTGAGGAGGACGGGACCGGTCATTTTCAGTCCGCGCGGCATACCTTTTTGATCGGATGGCATCGCAGCAGGTACTGCCTGCAGGCTTGGCTGTCTGGTCATGATGTCCTCGTCATGAAGCCGGTTCAAGTTCGGCTCATCGAGAGTTTTCGGTCAATCTTATTTGGCGCTGGCGATGACCTTCTCCAGCCGCTCCTGAACAATCTTCGGCTTCTTGGCCGAAACGATCTGGTCGAGATTGGCCGGGCTGTCACCGACAGCGATGAGTGCGATCATACCCATGGCATAATGCGGTGTGCACTTTACCAGATATGCGCCGGGCTGGGTAACCGTCAGCACATAGTTCTCGTTGATCTTGCTTTTGAACTTTTCGGCGCCTTCAGGGATCATATCCTTGATGGATTCGACATTATGTCCTTTGTCCACTGGAATAAAGGTGACCGTGTCGCCGGGATTGGCCTTGATATAGGCAGGCTCGAAAACCATGGCGCCCTCGGCGCCCTTGTTGAGCATATGAACTTCGATATTTTCGGCAAGAGCGGGGGCAGCCAGCATGGCGAGGATGCCTGCGGCAGCAAATTTGATCGCGATGTTACGCATTTTGTCCTGATCTCCAACGATTGGCGCACCTGCCGTCTCGGCCTCAACACGCCACGTAACGGGGTTTAGACCTGTCGCCTGCCAACCTCTTTGATCTGGATCAAACAGGTGAAGTTATTCATGATAATGACGCTCAGAATAAAACTGATTGATTTTCTGCATCGCACCATCGCACCATTTGATGTGCCCGCCAGCCCTTTTGCCGCAGCCTCCGGCCAGCCTGCGCGACATGACAAGCCTGCATGCATCTTGTATGCATTCAACGAACGATACTCGCCTTCACGCCTATTACAGCCCAGCACTGCCCCCTTAAGAACGGCCCCCGAGAATTGGCAAGGAATGACAGAATGAGCGACACCATTTCGATTTCGACAGAAGAACTCGCCAGGCTTGTGCGAGAAATCCTGCACAAGGCAGGTTTCAGCGCCGATCATGCCACAGCCATTGCCAAGACGATTGTGGCGGGTGAGCGCGACGGCTGCAAATCGCATGGTGTCTACCGTATCGAAGGCTGCCTTCGCACGCTGAAGAGCGGCAAGGTCGTCGCCGATGCCGATCCGGTCGTCACGACCGATGACAGCGCCGTCGTTCGCGTCGATGCCAAGGGCGGCTTTGCCAATCTGGCGTTCGAGCGCGGTACGCCTGCCCTCGTCGAGAAGGCGCGCAAGCTCGGCGTCGCGGCGCTGGCGATCAACGACTGCACCCATTTCGCGGCCTTGTGGCCAGAAGTCGAAGCACTCGCCGAACGAGGTCTTGCGGCAATGGCCATGTGCCCGAGCTATGCCACCGTGGCGCCCGCTGGCGGAACGAAGCCGCTTCTCGGCACCAACCCCTTCGCCTTCGGCTGGCCTCGCTCCGGCGATTATCCTTATGTGTTCGACTTTGCGACCAGCGTTGCCGCGCGTGGCGAGCTGGAACTCTACCGTCGCGCCGGGAAACAGCTGCCGGAAGGCTGGGCCGTCGATGCGGATGGCAATCCGACGACCGATCCTGAAGCCGCCCTTGCAGGCGCGATGCTGCCATTTGGCGGGCACAAGGGATCGGCCATTTCCACGATGATCGAACTTTTGGCCGGTGTGATGATCGGTGATTTCACCAGCCCCGAAGCGCTCGATTTCCTTGGCACGACGACGCTGGCGCCGCGCCATGGCGAACTCATCATTGCCTTCGACCCTGCTCGCATGGCAGGTGGTCGCGGCAACCCGCAGGAGCGCGGCGAAATCCTGATCGAAGCGATAGCCGGACAGGGCGCGCGCCTGCCGTCGCAGCGCCGCTTTGCCGCCCGCCGCGATTCATTGGCCAAAGGCATCACGCTTACGGCTGCCGAAATGGCGCTTCTGGAAAAATTGAAAGATAAAGGTCTGGACGCCATATCCTGACCAGACACAAAAAAGGCGCCGGAATTCGGCGCCTTTTTCTTTTATCTGTATGCGTTTCAGGCAGCGTATTTCGCCGCCGCACTGCCCTGCTTGAGCCAGTCGGCATACCAGGTCTGGAACAGCTTAAGCTGGGTTTCGCAATAGCCGCGCTGGCTATCGGACAGCTTGTCCGTCTCATTGAAATGCAGTTCATATTCCGGATTGCCGGTCAGAACCATCATATGCTTGTAGAAGAGAACGAGGTCCGGGCCTTCATCGAAGGATGACAGCACGTCCAGTGCGGCTTCCAGTTCCAGCGCCAGCTTGCGTGCCTCGACATCGCCTTTGGCGGCGGCCTTCGACAGTGCCACCAGATGCTGGACTTCCTTCGGCAGCACATTGCCGATGCCGGTGATCGCACCGGTTGCACCGCAATTGACGAAGCCGTGGAAAACGCCGGTATCGACGCCGACCATCAGGGTTACATTGTCATCGGCGCTCGTGATGTTTTCGGCTGCATAACGCATGGCTTCCGCACCGCCGAATTCCTTGAAGCCGATGAGGTTCGGATGTTCCGCACGCAGTGCGAAGAACAGGTCGGCGCGGGTCGCAAAGCCGTAGTACGGGCTGTTGTAGATAACGGCTGGCAGATCGGGAGCTGCCGCAAGGATCGCCTTGAAATGGGCCTTCTGCGCCGAGATCGACGAACCACGCGAGAGAACACGCGGAATGACCATCAGGCCCTTCGCGCCAACTTTCTGCGCATGGGCTGCGTGGGCGGCAGCGATCTTCGTGTTGACAGCGCCGGTGCCGACGACGACGGGCACGCCTGCCTTGGCAAGCGCTTCAACGCCAGCCATGCGTTCCTCATCCGAGAGAAGCGGCCAGTCGCCCATGGAACCGCAATAGACAACCGCAGACATGCCCTTCGCGATCAGTTCCTTGCCTTTGCGGACCAGCGCATCGAAATCCGGCGTGCGGTCGGGCTTGCAGGGGGTCATGAGGGCCGGAATGCAACCGGAGAAAATATTAGAGGTCATAGCGTCGTTCCTTGGACGTTTTTCCTTGAGCGTTCTTCACGCGGGCTGGATCTACAATCGGTCTGCCGAACCTTGTATTGAAGTCAAATATACACTTTGTATTTTTCTTGTCGACCAAAATTTTATTTCGGGATAGGATTGCTTGACCGATGAGATTTAAACTGGTGTTAGAATGCAGTTGTGCTGCGGCAAATACACCGACAGAGGACAGACAAGATCATGGACAAAGACGACGCAAACCAGACAGCCGACCGGAAAAAGGGTTCAGGTGTCAAGCTGGTTTACGACGTGCTGCGCGACGAGATCATCGATCTTTCGCTCGCGCCGGGTAGCCCCATTGATGAAAACCAGCTGGCCGAACGCTTTTCCATGTCGCGCACGCCTATACGCGAAGCATTGGTGCGGCTGGCAAGCGACGGTTTCGTAACCACGCTTCCCAATCGCTCGACCGTTGTGTCCAATATCGACTTTTTGAGCCTGCCCGCATTTTTCGACGCAGTAACGCTGATGTACCGCGTGACCACGCGGCTTGCCGCCCGCAACCGGACCGACAAGGATCTTGAGAACATCCGTGCGCATCAGGAAGCTTTTGCCCGCGCAGTCCGTTCACAAAATGCGCTGGAAATGATCGCGACCAACCGCGATTTTCACGCCGCTATTGCTGAAGCGGGTCGCAATCCCTTCTACACCACCTTCTTTTCGAGGCTTCTCGATGAAGGGCGCAGGCTGTTGCGCCTCTATTACCAGTCTTTCGCCGATCGCCTGCCCGAGCGCTACGTCACCGAGCATGAAGACATGATCCGCGCCATCGAAGAACGGGACGTGGATACAGCCGATCTGCTTGGCAAGGCGCATGGAGACCAGATCGTCTATCAGATCCGCAAGCTGATTGCGGAAGACCGTCGCGACCAGCTGGACCTGTAGAGCATTTCCAGCAAAAGTGCGAAGCGGTTTTGCGCAGGATAATGCGTAAAAAATAGTATATCCGCCGTCAAACGGCTTCCGACAGCTGCCGGGGTTCTGTTACCCGGTCGAACCATCCAAGCGTTGCCTGGCTATCAGGAGCCAAAAGAACGCCGCAATCACCGGCGAAGTCGTTCCAGCCTTCGACATAGGTTTCCCGTACCACAGTCAGCACCGGAATCTGGCGCGCATAGGCGATTTCGATGATGGAGCGGAAACCATGCCCTTCCGTCTCGCCCTTGCCGAAACGGTTGAGGATCAGCATATCGGCGCCGCTATCGAGTTCCGCCAGAAGCGAACCTGCCACATCGGCAAGCGCCGCTGGATCGAGACGACACCCCTTCGACCCCGAACCGAGCGACTGCGAGATAATCTGCGTCACGCCGGTGCCAATATGCTCGATCTCGATATCGCGGCAGCATTCATCCGTATTGCTCTCGCGGTGCTGGAGAAAGCCCGCCACGCGCAGCCCTGCCTGCCTCGCCCGATGCGCTACGCCAGCCAGAAGCTGGTCCACCGGCACATCCTTTGCGGCCAGGATGGCTGCAAGTGTCGGTTCGCGGGTCATGCCTCGGCTCCCTCGTTCGACAGCAGATCGATGCCGGTAATGTCGGCATCGGCTGCGAGGATCGCGATATATTGCGACACGGCCTTCGACCAGGTGGAGGCTTCAAGCCAGCCGGCAATCCTGTCGGCAACATAATCGAACGGCAGTTCCTCGCCCTCGATACGGCGGTCAAGCCGTACGATATGAAAGCCGAAACGGCTTTCAATCGGGGCTGGCGTTATTTCACCAGGTGTTAGGCGTTCCAGCGCCCGCTCGAATTCAGGCACCGTGCTGCCGCGTGTGAGCTGACCCAGATTGCCGCCTTGCGCGCCCGAAGGGCAGGACGAATATTCATGCGCAACCGAGGCGAATGTGGCAGGCGCGGCAATCACCGAGGATGCCAGATGGGATGCGGTCGTGCGGGCCTTTTCGCGGGCTTGGCTGTCGGCAGGATCGGCAGCGATCAGGATATGGCTCGCCTCCAGAATAGGCGCACTGGTGAAGCGGTGGCGGTTGTTTTCGTAAAAGCGCAAGGCTTCCTCGCGTGTGGCGGAAGGCACTTCCACCTCCCGTTCGATCACCATGCGCACCAGCGCATCCTCGTCGGTCTCGCTGCGCCCTTCTGCATCCTTCTCGTGCTCGGGCACGATGCCGGTTTCCCTCGCACGCTGCAGAAGAAGCTCACGGATCGCCAGCGCCCGCGCGGCGGCGAGCAGTGCCGCGCCGGGATTTTCCGACGGATGGTTTTGTGCCTCCGTCAGAATGTCGGTTTCGTTGATCGCCACGCCATTGACGGACACCGCATCGAAGACCGGGCGCGGCTTCGGCGGCACGCGCGTATCCGGCTCCTGATAGGTCGTGTAGCCCGTATTATGAGCATGTGCTCCGTGCGAATGTTCAGCTGGCTGTTCAGTTGGCTGCTTCCGGTCAAAAAGTGTCACCATGAGCCTTACTCCGCAGGAATACGCATATGCGAGGGCTGAGCCGTATGGTTGCGCTCACGCACGACCTGATAGCCCGGACGCCAGATGTAGCGCACTGGCGCGCTCAGCATATGCACAAGACGCGTGAACGGGAACAGCAGGAATATGGTGAGCCCCAGGAAGATATGCATCTTGAAGATGATCGACGCATTGGTGATGTAGCTTGATGCAGCCGGATTGAAGGTGAAGATGCCTTGCGCCCAGTTCATGAATGTCACCATTTCGCCGCCGTCCAGATGCTGCAGCGAGATCGGAATGGTGCTGAGACCGAGCAGAAGCTGCAACCACAACAGAATGATGATCAGCGTGTCGGATGGCCGCGAGGACGCACGAACACGCGGGTCGAACACACGGCGATGCACAAGCATGCTGGCGCCGACGATTGCCATTACACCGGCGATGCCACCCGCCACGACAGCGAGAATCTGCTTTGCCTCATGGCTGACGCCGAGCATGTCGAAGACCCAGATCGGCGTCAGCAGGCCGACGAAATGACCGGCGAAGATAAACAGCACACCAAGGTGGAACAGAACCGAACCCCACATGAGCTGCTTGCGCCGCAAAAGCTGGCTTGAGCCGGAACGCCACGTATAGGGCTCGCGGTCGTAACGGAAGATCGAACCGAGCACGAGCACGCTCAGTGCGATGTAGGGATAGATGCCGAAAAGAAACGTATGGAGATAAGCCATTTTCCGTCTCCTATATATGTGAAGGGTTGGACGGGTTGCCGGGCTTGCGCTGTGCTGCACGCATCTGCGTGCGCAACCGGTCCGGGCCGCAGGAATTGTCGCCCGCATTGCCGCCAAACGTTACCGCTTCTTCTTCCCAGATGCGGTCGAGCGCGGCGAGATCGTTCGGGTCGTCTTCCTCTTGCCGAAGCAATTCTCCGACGAGGTTCTTGTCCGGCTTGGCATTGGCGACATGAAGCAGCGCCGCAAAGGCGTTGGCATAGGGCGACTGGCGCTTGCGCAGACGCTCACCGATAGCAGCCGAGATATGGCCTGTCTGGGTGAGAAGATCGTGGATTTCCTCCGGCGAGCGTGTCGAGAGAAATTCAAGGAACAACGGCAGATAGTCCGGCAGTTCCTTGGCATCGACAACGAAGCCATTCTCGTCATACATCTTCATGAGATCGACCATGGCCTGACCGCGATCGCGGCTTTCACCATGTACATGCTCGAAAAGATGCAGCGACAGCGAGCGCGTGCGGTCAAAAAGGTGCACGTAACGTTCCTGCGCCTCGTAGAGATCGCAGTCGCAGACATAATCGACAAGGCTGTCGAGCAGCCTGCGGATGCCGGGGGAAAGCTTTTCCCCGGCCAGTGCTTTTTTCAGTTCCTCGCCGCCGAGTTGCAACTCTGCGGTCGGATAGGAAAGCAGCAGCGAAATGATTTTCAGGGTCTTGTTCATTACACCTGCTCCCGGAAAATATCCGTTGGTGTCTGGACGACCTTCTGGCGCTTGGAGCCGAACAGGTCTTCGGTCGACGTTCCACCCGAACAGCCATTGCCGAAGGTGAAGCCGCAGGAGCCGCGCACGTCATAGGCATCCTCGGTGATTTCACGATGCGTGGTCGGGATGACGAAGCGGTCTTCGTAATTGGCAATCGCCATGATGTGGTACATCTCCTCGATCATCGCGCTGCTCATGCCGACGCGGTCGGCAATAGCCTCGTCGATAACGCCATCGACGGTCTTGGCGCGCATATAGGCACGCATGGCGAGCATACGTTCCAGCGCCGAGATGACCGGCTCTTCCTTGCCTGCTGTCAGAAGATTGGCAAGGTAGCGGACCGGAATGCGCATGGAACGAACATCCGGCAGCGGACCATCCATGCCAAGCTTGCCCGCAGCGGCAGCCGACTGGAGCGGCGAGAGCGGCGGTACGTACCAGACCATCGGTAGGGTGCGGTATTCAGGATGGAGCGGGAAGGCAATCTTCCAGTCCATCGCCATCTTGTAGACCGGCGAATGCTTGGCGGATTCCAGCCAGGCTTCCGGCACACCATCCTTGCGCGCCTGTTCGATCACGGCAGGATCGTTCGGATCGAGGAAGATATTGAGCTGTTCCTGATAGAGATCCTGTTCATTGGCCGTGGAAGCGGCCTCCGAAATACGGTCGGCATCATAGAGCATCACACCCAGATAACGAATGCGGCCCACGCAGGTTTCCGAACACACGGTCGGCTGGCCAGCTTCAATGCGCGGATAGCAGAAGATGCACTTTTCGGACTTGCCCGAACTCCAGTTGTAATAAATCTTCTTGTAGGGGCAACCGGAGACGCACATGCGCCAGCCGCGGCACTTTTCCTGATCGATCAGGACAATGCCGTCATCCTCGCGCTTGTAGATCGCCCCTGACGGGCAGGCTGCAACGCAGGTTGGATTGAGGCAGTGCTCGCACAGGCGCGGCAGATACATCATGAAGGTGTTTTCGAACTGGCCGTAGATTTCCTTCTCCACGCCTTCGAAATTGTAATCCTTCGAACGCTTGGCAAATTCACCACCGAGAATTTCTTCCCAGTTCGGACCCCATTCGATCTTTTCCATCCGCTCGCCGGAAATCAGCGAGCGCGGACGGGCGGTCGGCATGGTCTTGCTTTCGCCTGCCGTCTGGAGATGGCCGTAATCGAAATCGAACGGCTCGTAATAGTCGTCGATTTCCGGCAGGTCCGGATTGGCGAAAATCTTGGCGAGGATGCGCCACTTGGAGCCCATCTTGGGCTCGATCTTGCCGTTCTTCTTGCGAACCCAGCCGCCATTCCACTTCTTCT
The DNA here is from genome assembly GCF_000017405.1 of Brucella anthropi ATCC 49188. Taxonomy (NCBI): domain Bacteria; kingdom Pseudomonadati; phylum Pseudomonadota; class Alphaproteobacteria; order Hyphomicrobiales; family Brucellaceae; genus Brucella; species Brucella anthropi. The sequence continues at coordinate 185,607 of NC_009668.1, read as the reverse complement.
GGTTTTCCCATTCCTTCGGGAAACCGATGCCGGGCTTGGTCTCGACATTGTTGAACCAGGCATATTCCACGCCTTCACGATTGGTCCAGACGTTCTTGCACGTCACGGAGCAGGTGTGGCAGCCGATGCACTTGTCGAGATTGAGCACCATTCCAATTTGCGCACGGATTTTCATTCTGCTGCCTCCTTCGCTGCGGAGCTCTGGTTGCCTTCTTCAAGCGGACCTTCCATCCAGTCCACTTTCTCAAGCTTGCGCACGACCACGAACTCGTCACGGTTTGAGCCGACGGTTCCGTAATAGTTGAAACCATAGGACTGGTGGGCGTAGCCGCCGATCATATGCGTCGGCTTGGTGATGATGCGGGTGACGGAGTTGTGAATGCCGCCGCGCTGGCCGGTGAGCGGCGAGCCGGGCGTATTCACGATCTTCTCCTGCGCATGATACATGAAGACGGTTCCGTCCTTCATGCGCTGGGAGACGACCGCACGGGCCACAATGGCGCCATTGGCGTTGTAGACTTCCACCCAGTCATTATCGACGATACCTGCCCTTGCGGCATCCGGCTCCGAAATCCAGACAACCGGCCCGCCGCGATTGAGCGTCAGCATCAACAGATTGTCCGTATAGGTGGAGTGGATGCCCCATTTCTGGTGCGGCGTGATGAAGTTCAGCACCAGATGCGGTTGGCCGTCCGCCTTTTCACGGATTGCCGGATTGACCGTCTTGGTATCGATCGGCGGGCGATAGACGCAGAAGCCTTCGCCGAAAGCGCGCATCCACAGGTGATCCTGATAGAGCTGCTGACGGCCGGTCAGCGTGCGCCACGGGATCAGCTCGTGCACGTTGGTATAGCCTGCATTGTAGCAGACGGTTTCGGATTCAATGCCCGACCAGGTTGGCGAGGAGATGATCTTGCGCGGCTGCGCAACAATATCGCGATAGCGGATCTTCTCGTCTTCCTTGGGAATGGCCAGATGCGAATGGTCACGACCTGTGAACTTCGACAGCGCTTCCCATGCCTTGACCGCCACCTCACCGTTGGTTTCCGGCGCGAGCGACAGAATGACCTCGGTTGCGTCGACGTCGGTATAGATGCGCGGACGTCCTTCGCTTGCCCCCGGCTCATGAACCTTGCCGTTCAGTTTGCCCAGCAGATCAACCTCATGTTCGGTGTTCCACGAAATACCCTTGCCGCCATTGCCCAGCTTGTCGAGAAGCGGTCCAACGGAGGTATAGCGCTTGTAGAGGTTCGGATAATCGCGCTCCACAACCACAACCGATGGCATGGTCTTGCCGGGGATCGGCTCGACTTCGCCCTTCTTCCAGTCGAGAACGTCCTTCGGCTGGGCCAGTTCGCCCGCCGTGTCATGCAGGGTCGGCACGAGAACGATGTCCTTCTCGACACCCAGCACTTCCGGCGCTACTTCCGAGAACTTCTTCGCGATACCCTTGAAGATTTCCCAGTCGCTGCGTGCTTCCCATGCCGGATCGGCTGCGCTTGACAGCGGATGGATAAACGGGTGCATGTCGGATGTATTGAGGTCGTTCTTCTCGTACCAGGTGGCAGTCGGCAGAACGATATCGGAATAGACGCAAGTTGTGGACATGCGGAAATCGAGCGTGACCAGAAGGTCGAGCTTTCCTTCCGGAGCATTCTCATGCCACACGGCCTCACGGCTTTCCTGTGCGCCTTCCTGACCCAGATCCTTGCCAAGCAGGCCGTTCGACGTGCCGAGCAGGTGCTTCAGGAAATACTCATGCCCCTTGCCCGACGAACCAAGCAGGTTCGAGCGCCAGACAAACATGTTGCGCGGCCAGTTGGCCTCGTGATCCGGGTCCTCGCAGGACATGGTGACGGTGCCGTTCTTCAACGCGTTCGCGATAAAGTCTTTCGGCTCCTTGCCTGATGCGGCTGCCTCCTTGGCAAGCTCCAGCGGGTTGGTCTGGAGTTGCGGCGCGGAAGGCAGCCAGCCCATGCGCTCGGCGCGGATGTTGTAGTCGATCATCGTGCCGTCCCACGCGCCCTCAGGCGCGGTGGGCGAGAGAATGTCCTGCACTTTCACGGTCTCGTAGCGCCACTGATCGGTATGCGCATAGAAGAACGAGGTGGAGTTCATGTGACGCGGCGGACGGTTCCAGTCGAGCGCGAAGGCAAGCGCCGTCCAGCCGGTCTGCGGGCGCAGCTTTTCCTGCCCCACATAATGGCTCCAGCCGCCGCCGGACTGACCAATACAGCCGCACATCACCAGCATGTTGATGATGCCACGATAGTTCATGTCCATGTGGTACCAGTGGTTGAGACCGGCACCGAGGATGACCATGGAACGACCATTGGTCTTTTCGGCATTGGTTGCGAATTCGCGGGCGACAGCAATGATCTGGTCGCGCGGGACACCCGTGATCTTCTCAGCCCAGGCCGGGGTATATGGCAGGCCCTCGTCATAGGACTTGGCAGAGTTCGCGTCGCCAAGCCCGCGATCAAGACCGTAATTGGCGGCAAACAGGTCGAACACCGTCGCAACCATGACGTCGCCGCCCTTGATCTTCAGTTTGCGGGCCGGAACCTTGCGCACCAGCACGCTGTCATGGTCCGTGCCTTCAAAATAATCGTGCTCGCGGTTGCCGAAATATGGGAAAGCCACATCGGCAACGGCATCATGGCCGTCCTTGTCGATGAAGCTCTTGGCAAGTTCCACATCCTTGCCCTTGCCGTCCTTTTCTTCGAGGTTCCACTGGCCATCGTCACCCCAGCGGAAGCCGATGGAGCCCTGCGGCGCAACATAGGCGCCCGACTTCGTGTCGAAGGCGACCGTTTTCCAGTCTGGATTATTGCCTTCGCCGAGATCGCCCTTGAAGTCGGAAGCGCGCAGGAAGCGGTCCGGCACATAACGTCCGTCCTTCTTCGAGAGCATGACCAGCATCGGGAAGTCGGAATATTTACGGCAGTAATTCTCGAAATAGGGAACCTGCCGGTCAAGGTGATATTCGCGCAGGATCACATGGCCAAGCGCCATGGCAAGCGCGGCATCGGTGCCCTGCTTGGGATGCAGCCACAGATCGGAAAACTTCGCTGCTTCCGAATAGTCGGGCGAGACCACGACCGACTTGGTGCCCTTGTAACGCACTTCCGTATAGAAATGCGCATCCGGCGTGCGGGTCTGCGGCACGTTGGAACCCCAGAGCATCAGGAAACCGGCATTGTACCAGTCTGCCGATTCCGGCACGTCGGTCTGTTCGCCCCATGTCATCGGCGAAGCGGGCGGCAGATCGCAATACCAGTCATAGAACGACATGCAGACGCCGCCGAGCAGCGACAGGTAACGCGAGCCCGCCGCATAGGACACCATCGACATGGCCGGGATCGGCGAGAAACCGATCACGCGGTCCGGTCCATAGGTCTTGGCCGTATAGGCATTGGCCGCGGCGATGATCTCGTTGACTTCTTCCCACGTTGCGCGAACGAAGCCGCCGAGACCGCGCACCTTCATATAGTCGGCACGCTTGGCGGGGTCCTGCTGGATCGCGGCCCAGGCCGCGACAGGCGTTTTCAGCGTGCGTTCCTTGCGCCACAGCTTCAGGAGACGCGAGCGGATCAGCGGATATTTCACCCGGTTGGCAGAATAGACATACCAGCTATAGCTTGCCCCGCGCGAACAGCCGCGCGGCTCATGGTTCGGCAGGTCGGCCCGGGTGCGCGGATAATCCGTCTGCTGGGTTTCCCAGGTGATGATGCCGCCCTTGACGTAGACTTTCCACGAGCAGGAGCCGGTGCAGTTCACGCCATGGGTGGAGCGGACAATCTTGTCGTGCTGCCAGCGCTTGCGATAGGCGTCTTCCCAGTCGCGGTTCTCATTGGTCGTGACGCCATGGCCTTCCGAGAAGGTGCCGACATTCTTGCGCGCAAGAAAGTTCAGGCGATCGAGGAGTAGACTCATGATTATATCCTCACTTTATTTCTTCAGGCAGCAGCAGCGGCTGGTTTGCTGCGGTGCTCCACGTCGTAGAGCAGACCGCCTTTTCGGGTGTAGACGCCCCAGGTGATGACGAGGCAGGTCACGTAGAAGATCAGGAAGGCCCAGAGCGCGGCTTCCGGTCCGCCGGTCATGCTGATCGAGGTGCCGTAACCCTTCGGGATGAAGAAGGCGCCGAAGGCAGCAATGGCCGAGGTGAAGCCGGTGATGGCCGCAGATTCCTTGTCTGCTTCGTGACGGCGTTGTTCCGGGGTGGCATTGGGCATAAGCCTGTCCATCTCTTTCGACATGATCGCCGGGATCATCTGGAAGGTGGAGGCATTGCCGATGCCCGTTGCGAAGAACAGCAGGATGAAGGAAGCAAAGAAGCCCCAGAACGCATTCGGCTGATCCTTGATGCCGACGAAGTACAGCACGCCCGCCACGCCGATCATCATCAGGACGAATGCCCAGATGGTGACGCGTCCGCCGCCATATTTATCGGCAAGCCAGCCCGAACCCGACCGCGACAGCGCGCCGACGAGAGGTCCGAGGAAGGCGAACTGAAGTGCATTGACCTCAGGGAACAGGATATTGGTCAGAAGCGGGAAGCCAGCCGAATAACCGATGAACGAGCCGAACGTGCCGGTATAGAGCCAGCACATGATCCAGTTGTGCTTGCGGCGGAAAATGACGGCCTGATCGGCAAACGAAGCCTTGGCCGACGCGATATCGTTCATGCCGAACCAGTTGGCGAAAGCCGTGATGATGATGAACGGCACGAAGAAGAAGCCGGCATTCTGCAGCCAGAGCGGCGTGCTGCCCGCTTCGGTCGCAACCATTGACGGATCGCCGCCAAGCTTGCCGAAGATACCGGCAGTGATGACCAGCGGAACCACGAACTGCACGACGCTGACGCCGAGATTGCCGAGGCCTGCATTGAGCGCTGCCGCATTGCCCTTCTCTTTCTTCGGGAAAAAGAAGGAGATGTTAGACATGGAGGAGGCGAAATTACCGCCGCCGAAGCCACAGCAGAGCGCCAGCAGCAGGAAGATGAAGTAAGGCGTATTCGGGTTCTGCACGGCATAGCCGATACCGATGGCCGGAATGACCAGCGACCAGGTCGTCAGTGTGGTCCACAGGCGGCCGCCGAAGATCGGCACCATGAAGGAATAGAAGATGCGGAAGGTCGCGCCCGAAATGCCGGGTAGCGCTGCCAGCCAGAACAGCTGGTCGGTCGTGAACTGGTAGCCCACCAGCGGCAGCTTTGCCACCACCACGGACCAGACCTGCCAGATGGCGAAGGACAGAAGCAGTGCCGGGATCGAAAGCCACAGATTGCGCTTGGCGATCCTCCTTCCCTTCTCTTCCCAGAAGGTCGGATCGTCCGGGCGCCAGTCGGTCAGGACGGAATCGCCCTTTGCCGGCTTGACATCGGCTTTCTTCAAGCCCTGCAATTCAGCAAAGGCCGGAAGCTCTTCCGTCGTCTTGCCCTCGGCTGCGCGCTCCATCTGGCGGATCGAGACATGCATCCACGCAAAGGAAACCGCGACGATGACAAAGAGCAGCATGAAGCAGCTCGTCCAGAGGCCGGTCTGGTCCAGAAGTACACCGAACAGGATCGGCAGGATGAAGCCGCCAAGACCGCCGATCATGCCCACCAGACCGCCGACGGAGCCGACATTGCCCGGATAATAGACCGGAATGTGCTTGAAGACGGCCGCCTTGCCCAAGGCCATGAAGAAGCCGAGGATGAAGACGGTGATGGTGAAGCCGATTACGCCCATTTCGGCATGGAAGGCCAGTGGACCATTATCGCTCTGGATGACATAATCCGTCGGCGGATAGGACAGTATGAATGTCGCGACCAGCGAGACGGCGAAGGTCCAGTACATGACCCGGCGCGCGCCATAGACATCCGAAAGATGTCCGCCATAGGCGCGGAAAAGACTTGCCGGGACAGAGAAGAACGCAGCGATAATACCTGCGAGGCGAATATCGACGCCATAGACATGGATCAGATATTGCGGCAGCCACAGCGCGAGAGCCACGAAGGCGCCGAAGACGAAGAAATAGTAAAGCGAGAAACGCCAGACCTGAATATTCTTCAGCGGCTCCAGCTCCATCAGGGTGCTGGCGGGTTTTTCGCCCTTGCGCCGACGCTCGACCAGGACCGGATCGTCACTCGTGGTGAAATAGAAAATCAGCGCCATGACGACCATCGCGGCCGCCCAGACTTCGGCGACCGTATGCCAGCCGAATGCAACCATGACCATCGGCGCGAAGAACTTCGTCACCGCCGCTCCAACATTGCCCGCGCCGAAAATGCCAAGCGCAACGCCCTGCTTTTCCGGCGGATACCAGCGCGAGACATAGGCAACGCCAACCGAGAACGACCCGCCCGCCACGCCAACGCCAAGCGCTGCAATCAGCATTTGCGGATAGGTGGTGGCGTAGGTCAGAAGATAGGTGGCAACCGCCGAGACCAGCATTGTGAGCGTGAAGATGGCCCGACCGCCATAGCGATCCGCCCAGATGCCCAGAATGACGCGGATCAGCGATCCCGTAAGGATCGGCGTACCGACGAGCAAGCCGAACTGGGTTTCGCTTAAGCCCAGCTCGGATCGAATTTCAATGCCGATGATTGCAAAGATGGTCCAGACCGCAAAACACACTGTGAAAGCGGTCGTACTCATCGCTAGCGCCGTGGTCTGCGCCCTGGGATTTTCCCCTGCGACATGTTGCATAGGCGTACTCCGAATTGAATACCATTGGAGGTTTCGTATGCACTTATGCGTCGACTTTCAGATGAATACATTGATTAAGATCAATATCTTTAGACTATTCAAGTTGAATTTTAGATATTCGTGGCTTAACGACCAAAATAGACCTAGTTAGTTCAAAGTATTGATTTATGCGCATTGCGCAATTGATATTTATCAAGCATAATAGACTGATGAAAACTTGACCCCAAAAGTGAGGTTTAATGCGGAAAGAAGACATCGACGCGCTGAAGAATTTGCCGCTCTTCATGGATATGGCAGATGCCACTTTCGAGCGGATCATGCGCCCGAGCTTCGTGCAGTCGTTTCCGCCACGCACGACCCTTATCAAGGAAGACGAGCCTGCGGACTTCCTGTTCGCAATCCTGGACGGCCTCGTGTTGATGTCCGCGAAATCGGACGACGGCGAAACCGCGCTGGAAATATTGCGCGCCGCCGATATTTTCATTCTCGCAGCCGTGCTCAATGACGATGTGTGCCTGCAAACTGCACAGACTCTCACGCCAACCCGTGTGCTGATGGTGCCTTCAAGTCTGGTTCGGGACTTGATGAGCGAGGACGTCGGTTTCATGCGCGCCGTCGTCTTTGAAACGGCACGCGCCTATCGTCGTCTGGTCAAAGAGCTGAAGGCGCAGAAGCTTAGAAGCAGTGTGCAGCGCCTCGCCAACTGGATCGTCAAGGAATCGCTTTTTAACAACGGCGCAGATGTCGTAATGATCCCTTATGAAAAACGGACACTTGCCGCCTATCTCGGCATGACGCCGGAGAACCTGTCGCGCAGTTTTGCAACGCTCGGGTCCCACGGTGTCAGTGTGCAGGCCTCTGCAATCAAGATCACGAACAAGAACAAGCTGCTGCAGTTTGCGGCACCTTCCCATCTGATCGACAGGGAAGAACCGACACGCACCGCCGACAGGGTATGAGACCGGCTTTCATCGTCCTGTCAAACAGAACGACTATCCGGTGACTTTCCTGATCGAACGGATATCCGCCATGAAAGCACCTTTTGTTGCACTGTTTCTTGCCCTTGCCACCAGCGCTGCGGCACAGGAAATGCAGAAGCCGGAACTTATCGGCGCTATAACGCTACCGACCGGCCTGAAAATCGGCGGCATCGAATTCGGCGGAATTTCCGGCCTCGACTACGACCCACGTGAAGATGTCTATTACGCCATATCCGACGATCGCTCGGAAAACGCACCTGCGCGCTTTTACAAGCTCAAGCTCGCCATCGACGGTTCCGGCGTGCAAAGCCTTGATGTTCTGGAAACAGTCACGCTTCTGGACAAGGCCGGCAAATCATTTGCGCTGAAGGATGTGGACCCTGAAAGCATCCGTTTCAACACGGCGACCGGCACGATCTACTGGTCAAGCGAAGGCGATAAGAACGGCAGGCCTTTTATCGGCGAAGCAAAGACCGATGGCAGCTTTATTCGCGAATTTGCTTTGCCGGAAGCCTACATTCCCGACGAAGGCAAGACACGCGGCGTCCGCAACAATCTGTCTTTTGAAAGCCTGACCATCACACCGGACGGCAAGACGCTTCTGGCGGGGACGGAAAACGCCCTGACACAGGATGGAGACAAGGCGACACTCGACCATGGCAGCCGTTCACGCATCATCGCCTTTGACCTCGCCTCAGGCAATGTGACGGCAGAATATGCCTATGACACCGACCCGATCTTCACCAAGGCGACGCTGCCGCCCTTCTGGAACGATAATGGCCTGTCGGAATTCGTTTCCGATGGAAACGATCTCCTCACTGTCGAACGCTCCTTCGCCATGGGTGTGGGCAATCGCATTACGCTCTACCGCGCATCTTTCGATGGCGCCAGCAATGTGAAGGATGTGCCCTCACTGGCCAGTCAGTCTGTGACATCGCTCAGCAAGAAACTTTTCCTCCAGCTCAACGAAGGTGATTTCGGCCTCGACATCGACAATATCGAGGCCATCACCTTCGGGCCGGTGACTGACGGCAAGAGAACGCTGATCCTTGCCTCGGACAACAATTTCAACCACGGTCAGGTTTCACAGTTCATTGCTTTGAAGCTGCCCTGACCGACCCGAGCATTTCCAGCAAAAGTGCGAAGCGGTTTTGCGTAGCATAATGCGATGAAACAAATATTCAGAGCTCAGGTCCAGAAATAGCGCACGATATGGAAGAAGACCGGTGCGGAAAAGACAAGACTGTCGGCCCGGTCGAGCATCCCGCCATGTCCTTCGATCATGTGGCCCCAGTCCTTCACGCCGCGATCGCGCTTGATAGCGGAAGCAACAAGCCCGCCGAAGAAGCCCATGATGCATGATGTGGCCGCAAGGGCACCCGCCTGCACAGGCGAAAACGGTGTGAGCCATGCGAGACCGGCTCCCAGAAGAGAGGCGCTCGCAACCCCGCCCACAAAACCTTCCCAGGTTTTGGACGGCGATATGCTGGGCGCGATGCGATGTTTTCCGAACAGCTTCCCGAAAATATATTGCAGCACATCGCTGCCCTGCACCGTGGCCACCAGAAACGCGATCAGAAGCAGTTTCTTGCCGTCAAAACCGGGAATATCCAGCGTCATCAGCGCGGGCACATGGCTTATGCAATAAACCGACAGCATGATGCCCCATTGCTGCTCGCTGATACGCTCCAGAAAGCGCGACGTGTCGCCGGAAAGTGCAGTCAGAACCGGCATGGCGAGGAAGCAATAGACCGGAATGAAGATGGAATAGAGCCCGTACCAGTCGATCCAGATCAGATAGTATTGCACCGGAATGACCAGCAGAAACATGCCGAGCAGCACGCGATGGTCGGCGCGTCGTGTCTGCGTCAGTGTCGCATATTCGCGCAAGGCGGCAAACGAGATCAGCGCGAACAGCACGATCACGCCGCCCTTGCCGAACAGGAAGGCGATACACATGGCCCCGACCATGATCCACCACGCCTTGATGCGGGCATTGAGATTGATCAGCGTGGACGAAAGCGGCTTCGGCGCGCGCCATGAAAGAACACCGGCGACGGCGCTTGCCGTTATCAGAACGCCCATGAGGCCAAGGAATAATCGGGTCGTTTCACTCATGAGTGATTACCATTCTGAGGCTGAATATCGAGAAGGCTCTGACGGGCGCGGGCGAGAAATTCCTTGCGGTCCTCACCCTCGCCAAGCTGCACCGGCGCACCGAAAATGACACGGCAAAGAAGCGGCACCGGCAGCATTGCGCCCTTTGGCAGCACGCGTGACATGTTTTCGATCCAGCACGGCACCAGCTCGACATCGGGGCGTGCCAGCGCCAGATTATAGATGCCGGAACGAAAGCGCAGCAGCGCCTCGTCGGTCATGTTGCGTGTGCCTTCGGGGAAGATGATGAGCGAATGACCATCGGCCAGCGCTTTCAGCATGACTTCCATCGGGTCTTGCGTGCGTTCCACCCAATTGCGCTCGACAAGCACGGTGCGCAACAGAACTTCTGCCATGAACTGGCGCACGCGGTTGCCCCGCCAGTAATCGGCACCAGCGACAGCACGGGTACGCGCGCGTTCTTCCTGATCGAGACAGGAGGAAAGCAGGATGAAATCGCCATGGCTTGTATGGTTGGCAAAATAGATACGCTGATTGCGCGACGGACCGGTGCCGCTCCAGATTGGCCGCACGCCGGTAATCCCGCGCGACAGGATTGCCAGAAACGAACCGAACGTCGATTGCACCTGATGGCGGATCAGTTCCCGCATGTTACAGCCCCTGACCCAATGGCACCGTGGCCAGCAGAATGAAAAGTACGATACCCAGCCCCATGAAGAACCGCAGACGCCCCATGATGCGTCGCGAGCCTTCTATCCTTTTTGCAAGTGGACGGACCGTGCCGTCATTGGAGCGCAAACCCATGCGCTCAAGAATGCTGTCTACCTCACCCAAGCCCGTTTCACCGGAACCGGCGATCAGCTTGAAAAGCGCGGCATCGAACAGGAGATGCGCAGCGATACCCAGCACGATCAACGCGCTTACCAACAAAAGCGGCCAGATCAGCCAGAAGGCCAGATCATGCACCGGGCGCATGTAGGGCGCGACCGCAAGCAAAGCCACGGCGACAACGATGCCGAGAAAGGCATTGCGACGCAGAACAATTGCTATGGACGCTGCCGGAGAATTCATGTCAGCTCCTCCGCCAAATGCAGATGCACCGGCCAGCCTTTTGCGCGGATCAGCACTTCGGCTTCTCGCGCATTGGCGACACGCCCGGTAGAGACGAGCCATCTGACCGCAACTGTTGCGCTGCGCTGAAAACCAAGCGCGCAACAGATGAGCACCGGACCGTGATGGCGTGCGGATTCAACGGCATCGGAGGCCAGTTGCACCTTTTCCGATGACGGCGCGACCAGATCGAGCGTGCCAAAGTTTTTCCATTCCGTGGCATGCAGCGGCGGCACCATTTCAGCGGCAAGATCAATGACGGCAGCAAAGGATGAGGGTTCTGCGGCTTTTGGAAAACGCCCGAGAAACACCCCGTCGGCAAGCTCGACATGCGGCGGCAGCTTGCGTGTCCAGAACCGCACATTCAGCCGGGCAAACAATCGGTAAGGCCAAAGCAGCCACCGGCTTGCGAGACTGACCGAACCATCTGTCTGCTTCTGGAAAATGCCAGCACCTGCACCGAAATAGCCAAGCGCCACGATGGCCAGTGCGGTTGCTGGCCAGAGCCAGAAAATTGCATAGCCGGTGACGGTCAGGCCGTGGATGGCGAGCACCAGAAACAGGATTGCGCCTGCCAGATAGTAAAACCCGATCCTTCTGGCTTTGGGGTCTGATGTGAACTGAAACGCTTCCAGCGGCGAAGGACCACTGCGCGGGAAAAGCCACAAGGCAAACAGGCCAAGCAAAGCACCTGCCGGAATATCGACCGCGTGGTGCTGATAGGTGGTCAGCACCGACAGACCGATCAGCAGACACCAGACATGCCAGATCACGCGCATGGCATCGCCCATCACGCGGCGCATCTGATCCCAGATGATGATCAAGAGCGCGATATGCAGCGAGGGCGCCTGATTAAAGGGTTTGTCGAAGCCGCCAAGCACATCGAACATAAAACCCGGAAGACCAGCCGTTGCCGGTTTTACGAAAGTTGCGGTCAACGGAAAAGCGACGAAGCAGAGAACAGCGATGATCTGTGCCGTCAGATAGCGCTTTGCCAGCCGGTCGACCTGTTCGGGGCTGTCATTGACGAACAGCGCAATCGCATAAAACAGATTGACCGACCAATAGGGAACGATGCTCCACGCGATAAACGGAACTTGGCTTTCCCATCCGAAAGCAAGGTTCGGCACATGACCTTGCTGCGATGCGAGCCAGTTGGCCGTACCGTAGGTCAGGTAGAAAAAGGGGGCGAGAAACAGAAGCCAAAGGATCGCGCGACGGATCACAGGCCGCCGCGAAGATCCGTCAAGTTCCGTCAAATGCACTGTCACGCTTCGCCGTCTCCCACCCGCTCCGCAATCGAGACGGTGAAAATGCCCCACTGATCGACGCGCTGTTCGATCTTGCGATAACCGGCCTTCTCGACAAGCTGATCCATTTCGCCCTGCGTGCGACGGCGCATCACCCATGCCTCGCCGCCGCGATGTGACGTGAGCGCACGCGCGATCATTTCAAGCTGCGGATGCCATGGCTGGTTGGTGTAGATCAGCAATGAGCCGGGTTTCTGCACGCGGGCGAGGCCCGAAAGAGACCGGTTGATCAGCGCATTATCGGGGAAAAGTTCGTAAAGACCGGACACGATGGCGAGGTCCGGCTGCGGCGTGACCACTGCAAGGCTTTCCTCGTTAAATGCGTCACCCTCTTCCATATGGGCAATCGCCTCCAGCCCGCGATCCCGGATGAGCTTGTTGCCCGCCAGCACATTGATCGGCGAATAATCGCGCAGGTGAATGCTATCCGGCAATTCGCCAGCACGCACCACCGCATCAATGACATAGCGGCCATGGCCGCAGGCAATGTCGAGAATATTGGTCGAGCGACCTTCGCTCTTAAGCCGTTTGATCGCCGCACCGATCAGTTCTTCCAGATGCACCTTGCGCTGGCGGATACCCCGCCAGCCTATCGCTTCCAGAAACTGCTTGTCGATGAGCTTGCCACCCGGCCCCAGGCCGCGTGCTTCATTCTCATAGACATAATCGAGCGTGGAACCGGAATCGAACCCCGTGCGCTTGCCGACTTTCAACCCTTCCGAAAACAACGCACCGAAGGCTATCGAAGCGCGTGTCGACGCCCAGTAAAGCCCCTGCGCGGTCAGAAGCGGCAGCGGGCTCGACAACCGGTCGGCCTCGTCGCGCGTGTGGCCTGCAATATGCGCATCCGTCAGATCGGCGCGCTGCGGCTTTTCGGCAAAACGGACCTCGATGAAATCGTGGATGAGTTCGATTGCCGGTTTGCGATCCCGTTCGCCGAGCGTGTCGTGGTAGAACCCTTTCAGAACATGCCGCTCTTTGATGCGACTGCCGAGATTTTCAAAGAAGCGATGTTGCGGCGCAGGACGCACGACAAAATCGCTGCCGGAAATGAGCAGTTGTGTCGGAACGGTGATCGCCCGCGCATCGTCCACCACGCGCTTCGCCGTCTCATAGAGTTGCAGCAGGATGTGCGAGGCGATGGGGCGCGTGATCAGCGGATCGGTACGATAGGATTCGATGCGTTCCGGATCATGGGTCAGGAATTGCGGCTTGACGTATGAATTGACGTAGAAAGTGCCTTTCAGCTTCTGCCACAGGCCGATGCCTTCCTTGGCGAATGGCACATAGAGCTTGATGTCGAAAGCGGGCGAAGCCAGCACCAGCGCCCGAATATTCGGCGCATAGTCATGCACCCAGGCAGCAGCCAGAACCGCGCCGACACTCTGCGCGATGATTGCCACATCCTCGATGGCGGTGCCCGTTTCCTGACGGATATGGGCGACAAAACTGTCGAGGTCACGGATCGACGCGCCGAAGGACGGCGAGAAGCCGCGCACGCCCGGCGACTGGCCGTGGCCGCGTGCATCCCAGGCGTAGAAGGCGTAGTCATCCAGCCCCAGCTCATCAACGAGGTGCGCGACGCGTCCGCTGTGCTCATGGCCACGATGCAGGAGAACAATCACGCCTTTCGGCTTGCCGGAAATAGCCGGCCAGAAACGGTAGAACAGCGACGTGCCGTCATGGGTGACGAACTGGCTTTCCTGCGCCGCGCGATGCCGATTTGTAGCGTGCTCGTTCATGCCATCCCCTCTCCACCTGTTTCCTCATGGGACAATTGCCCGCAATTTCTATTGAGTGAAACAAAATGTTTGAATAAACGAGCTGGAGCGAACCGCAAATAGCTGTTCAATACTTATTCTTCGTTTCCCAAGAGATTCTTGATGTCGGTTTATCAACTCAAGTCGCGTTTCCAGAATTTACTGAGACCTCTTGTCGTGCGACTTGCTGCAGGCGGTGTAACGGCCAATCAGGTTACAGTCGCTGCCGCGCTCGTCTCGATCATACTTGGCGCTTTTCTGGCGTGGAGCGGTAACGCGGCATGGTTTGCACTCGTCCCGATCTGGCTTTTCCTGCGGATGGCGCTGAACGCCGTCGACGGAATGCTGGCGCGCGAACATGGGCAGAAATCGACGCTGGGTGCCTATCTCAACGAGATTGGAGACGTTGTTTCCGATGCTGCCCTTTATGCGCCCTTCGCGATCATCGCGCCGTTCACCGGCCCATGGATATTCGCGATTATCTTTCTGGCCACCCTTACGGAATTTGCAGGCGTTGCCGGTGCGTCCGTGGGTGCGAACCGCCGCTATGACGGCCCGATGGGCAAAAGCGACCGCGCTGTGGTCTTTGGCGTGCTCGGTGCGTGGATTGCCATTGATGGCATTCTGCCACAATGGATTTTCTGGCTGCAGCCGCTCCTATGCCTGCTTCTGGTCGCGACTACGGTCAAGCGCATCGCAAACGGCATAAGCGAGACAAAGAGCGGGTAAAACGGCTTTCCGGTACTGGTATTGACGCAATTGGGGCCTATGTTGGTCCATTCAATTCCAGCTCAATCGGAGGCCATGCCAATGAAGAAAGCTAAGAATGCTTTTCTGTTTGCGGGCATATTCGCATTTTCATCCGCGCTCAGCCCGGCGCTGGCTGCCAGTAATGGCAGTTCGAAACAAAGGGCGAAGGAAGTCACCGCTGTCGTCAACGCCGTCGCGCAGAAAATGCCCGACCAGCCGATCAATACGGTGATGTATATCCGCTCCAATAATTTCGAGGTTCTCGCAGGCGACTGCACCGTGCGCGCGCATATCGTCTCGTCGGGTCACAAGGCGAAAAGCACTTCTCCCGACAAGATCAAGGTCCGGCTCAACAAGCGGCGGTGCGCGCGCTAGAGCATTTCCAGCAAAAGTGCGAAGCGGTTTTGCGTAGGATAATGCGGCAAACCAATTCGTTAGAACAGTCCTGCTATAACAGGACCGTTCTAACTCCCATTAAGCTGTGACTTTGCAACGGTCTTGACGACCCAGTCGGCAAAGACGCGGAGACGGTTGCTGAGGTGCCGGTTGGGCGGATAGACCAGATAGATCGGCATCGGTTCAATTTCCCACTCCTGCAGGACAGGGCGCAACGTGCCGTTGTCGATGTCGTCCTTCACCATGAACAAAGGCGCCTGCACCACGCCGAGACCTGCGCGAGCGGCAGCGAGATAGGTGGTCGATTCGTTCGCTGCCACCACATAGCGTCCGTTGACCTCGATTTCCTCCGTCCCTTTTTTGAAACGGAACGGCATCTGCTGGCCGGTCGATGGGCGGAAATAACCGACCACCGTGCAGTTCCTGCCGAGATCGGACGGGTGCAGCGGCGTGGAACAACGGTCGAGATATTCGGCGGAAGCACAGGCGATGAAATGCATGTCGCCGATGCGCCGCGCAATCAGCGACTGGTCGGCCAGCTCGCCAATGCGGATGGCGCAATCGACGTTCTCCGCCACATAATCGACAGGCCGGTCCGATACGCCAAGATCGATCTGGATATCGGGATAACGCTGATGAAACTCGATCAGCGCCGGAATGATGATGAGATTGGCGACCGCGCTCGCCATTTCCACGCGCAGGCGACCTTTGGGCAAGGTCTGGGCGCTCGACAGGCTGCCGTCAAGTTCCGCAAGATCGGCCAGCAATCGTGCAGCGCGCTCATAGTAAAGTGCGCCATCCGGTGTTACGAGAACACGGCGGGTCGTACGATTGAGGAGTTTTGTACGAAGATGGGCTTCCAATCCCTGGATAAGATTGCTGATCGTTGCCTTGGGCATATTGAGCGAGGCGGAAGCGCGCGTGAAGTTCCCGGTTTCAACAACCCGGAGAAAAGCGCGCATGGCCGAGAGCTGGTCCATTATCAAAAAGCCGTCATTGTTCGAGATTCTGGACAGTGTAACCAATTATAGGGGACTATTCCAGCCTATAGACAATGCTAATATCTAACCATGGCGGTTTGCCGCTATACATGAAGGCCAAGAAAGATGTGCGAGAAGTTTACGGTTGAGACGTTGCAGGTTCATGGGCAGCTTCACGGGCAAGCACATGGGCAGACAGGCAACTCCACCTGCACGGCGCGCATTTATAAGGGCGCCAAATTGCTCTCTCCTCCGCCGGTGGTGTTGCACCTTCACGGCGGTGCTTTCTCGGTCAACTGCCTTGGTGACTGCGAGCGCGTTGCCGAAACACTTGCCGAGGCAGGTGCGGTGGTCGTGTCGCCAGAATATTCGTCGGCCTGTCTCAACCCGTTCCCGGCGGCGCTTGAGATAGCTTACTCCATTTTGTCTTCGATGCGCGCGCGTTGCCCTGAATTAGCGCACAAGAAGTCGATGCTGTTCGTCGCCGGTGAAGAGGCGGGCGGTAATATTGCTGCCGGCGTAGCCCTCATGGCGCGCGATCAATATCTGACCGAGCTCAAGGGTCAGATACTGCTTTCGCCCATGCTCGACCCCTGCCTCGCCACGGCGTCTTTCCGCAAGTATTGCCCGGAAAGCGCCGTCCAGACGATGTCGGATGGCTGGCAGCATTATCTGGGCGAGTGTGCGGGTTTCACCCACCCCTACGCCGCGCCTGCCCTGTGTACGCGTCTTGCTGGTCTGGCACCCACCTTGCTTGTCACCAGCGCCCAGTGCCCGATGCGAGATGAAACGCAGGCCTATGCCGAGCGTCTCCGTCAGGCGGGCGTGAAGGTACAATCGCATGTCCTGCCCGGAAAAGCCGGTTGGATAGCCGAAAACAAGGTGGCGAGCACCGACTGGTCGCCACAGGAACATAAACTTATCGACCTGTTTTCCGATTTCTTCCGGCAGGCAGGAGCAAAGCCAATCGCAGCATAAAGCATGTCTCCCAAAAGTGGGAACCGGTTTTGGGATAAAGACATGCTTGAAATAACCAGTTTTAAAGTCCTCCCAAGCTTTGATCTGGTGCTCACATTGAAGCCGGCCCCCACCGGTTAGAGCCAAGCTCTAACCTCCTTTATTGAAAGCATAATCTGACCGATCCTCGTTCCACTCCGGTCGGATTATGCTCCAGGAGATACAACAATGACATCGATCACAGCCCGCCGGGCCCTATGGGGCGCCGGCCTGAGTATCCTATTGTCTGCAGCCGGCGGCGGCGCCATTCTCTTTGGCGCGCCTCACCTCAAGGCCGATGCTGCAACCGATATTTCCGCTCCACCGCCCGCCGTGCCGGTTTCGGTCGCCAAGGCAGAATCGCGACGCATCGTAAGCTGGGAAGAGTTTTCCGGCCGTCTGGAAGCGATTGACCGGGTAGAAATTCGGCCGCGTGTCGGCGGCGCCATCCTGAAAGCCCATTTCCGCGAAGGCGCTCTGGTGAAACAGGGGGACCTGCTCGTCACCATCGATCCCGAGCCCTACGCGGCAGCGGTCGAAAAGGCAAAAGCGCAGGTTTCCGCTGAAGAAGCCCGCGTCGCACTGGCCAAGACCGAACTGGAACGTGGGCGCCAGCTCGTGACCACCCGTACGATCGCCCAAAGCGGCCTCGACCAGCGCTCCAGCGCCTATGACGAGACGCAGGCTACCTTACGTTCCGCCAAGGCTGCCCTGCGTTCAGCCGAGCTCGATCTTCAATACACCGAAGTACGCGCACCGATTTCCGGTCGCGTCGGGCGACTGGAAGTCACGGCAGGCAATCTCGTTGCGGCAAGTTCCGCCTCGCCGGTCCTGACCACGCTTGTTTCGGTCGATCCGATCTATGCAAGCTTCAGCGCCAATGAGGAAGTCGTTACCAAGGCGCTTGCCAAGCTTGCAGCCTCGCCTGGCGGAAGCGCCATCGAGCGCATCCCTGTCCAGATCGGCACTGCTTCCGATGAAGGCACCCCGATTTCCGGCCATATCCAGCTGATCAACAATGAAGTCGATGCCACAACCGGCACAATTCGGGTTCGTGCGGCAATCGACAATCCGGACGGAAGGCTCATTCCGGGCCAGTTTGTCCGCATTCGTTTCGGTGAGCCGGAACCGGATGAAAAACTGGTGGTGAGCGACCGGGCGATTTCTTCCGATCAGGACAAGAAGTTCGTTTTCGTGGTCGGCACGGATAACAAGGTTGAATACCGGCAGGTGGTTCTTGGTCGCAATTATGACGGCCTGCGCATTATCGAAAGCGGGTTGAAGCCCGGCGAGAATATCGTCGTGAACGGCCTGCAGCGCATTCGTCCGGGCGTGGTCGTCGTACCGCAACCGGTAACCGAAACACTTGCCCAGAACTAGAGCTGTTCCAGTTTGAACGGAATCGTGGAACCGCTCTATCTCTTTGCTTTTACGCATTTACCTCACGCAAAACCGCTTCGCACTTTTGCTGGAAATGCTCATTGAAACAGTGCGCGCCTGAAGCGCGCATAAACGCAAGCACTCAGCCTAAACAACCCGCGAGAACACTTGTTCCCGCGGGCCGGGAGAGTCTTTGCCTTCCCGCTTAAGGGGGATAAACAGATGAACTTTTCACGCTTTTTCGTCGACCGCCCGGTCTTCGCTGGCGTTCTGTCGGTCCTGATCTTCGTTGCCGGTCTGATCGGCATGACAGGTCTGCCGATCTCGGAATATCCGGAAGTCGTGCCGCCACAAATCGTAGTTCGCGCGCAATATCCGGGCGCCAACCCAGCCGTTATTTCCGAAACCGTCGCCACGCCGCTTGAAGAACAGATCAACGGCGTCGAAGGCATGCTTTATATGCAGAGCCAGGCGACCGCCGACGGCGTCATGACGCTGACCGTCACATTTGCGCTCGGCACCGATCCCGATCAGGCCCAGCAGTTGGTGCAGAACCGTATTTCGCAGGCCGAACCGCGCCTGCCGGAAGAAGTGCGCACCCTTGGCGTCACAACTGCCAAAAGCTCGCCCGACCTGACGCTGGTGGTTCACCTCATCTCGCCCGATGGCCGGTATGACGTGAACTATCTGCGCAACTATGCCGTTCTGAACGTCAAGGATCGTATCGCCCGTATTCCGGGCGTCGGTCAGGTGCAGATATTCGGCGGCGGTGATTATTCGATGCGCGTCTGGATTGACCCGCAGAAGGCAGCCGAACGCGGACTTTCTGCAAGCGATATCGCCACTGCCATCCGCCAGCAGAACGTTCAGGCTGCTGCCGGTGTCATCGGCGCATCGCCGTCCGTTTCGGGCCTCGACCTTCAGCTATCCGTCAATGCGCAAGGCCGTCTCCAGTCACCGGAAGAGTTCGCGAACATCGTCGTGAAATCGGGCAGCGAAGGTGAAATCACCCGGCTGGGCGATGTTGCGCGTGTCGAAATGGGCGCCGCTGATTATTCCCTGCGCTCGCTGCTCGACAACAAGTCGGCTGTCGGCATGGGGGTGTTTCAGGCACCCGGCTCCAATGCGCTTGAAATTTCCGAAAACGTCCATGCCGCCATGGCCGACCTGAAGAAAACCATGCCGGAAGGTGTGGATTTCGACATCGTCTATGACACGACGGCGTTTGTGAAAGCCTCTATCGAGTCTGTCATTCACACCCTGCTCGAAGCCATTGTTCTCGTGGTGATCGTCGTCATCATGTTCCTGCAGACATGGCGCGCCTCCATCATTCCACTGGTTGCCGTTCCCGTCTCCATCGTCGGCACGTTCGCGGTGATGTATGTGTTCGGCTTCTCCATCAATGCGCTCAGCCTCTTCGGCCTCGTGCTTGCCATCGGCATCGTGGTCGATGACGCCATCGTGGTGGTGGAAAATGTCGAGCGTAACATCGAACAGGGACTGTCGCCGGTCGAGGCAACCTATCGCGCCATGCAGGAAGTGTCCGGGCCGATCATCGCCATCGCGCTGGTGCTGGTTGCGGTCTTCGTGCCGCTTGCCTTCATCACCGGTCTGACCGGTCAGTTCTACCGCCAGTTCGCTCTCACCATCGCGATCTCGACGGTGATCTCCGCCTTCAACTCGCTGACGCTTTCGCCTGCTCTGGCAGCTCTGCTGCTGCGCGGTCACGATGCGCCGAAGGATCGTCTGACCCGGATCATGGACAGGCTGTTCGGCTGGTTCTTCCGTGGCTTCAACCGTTTCTTTGGTGCAAGTTCAAACGCCTATGGGCGCGGCGTTGGCAGCATTCTCTCGCGCAAGTCGCTGGTGATGGGCCTCTATGTCGTGCTGCTCGGCGTCACCTTCGTGCTGTTCCGTGCAGTGCCCGGCGGCTTCGTTCCGGCGCAGGACAAGCAATATCTGATCGGCTTCGCGCAATTGCCGGATGCGGCAACGCTCGACCGCTCGGAAGACGTGATCCGCCGCATGAGCGACATTGCCCTCAAGCATCCGGGCGTGGCCAATGCCATCGCCTTCCCCGGCCTGTCGATCAATGGTTTCACCAACTCGTCGAACTCCGGCATCGTTTTCGTGACGCTGAAGCCGTTCGAAGAGCGGAAAACCCCGGAACTTTCGGCCAATGCCATCACCGGAGAACTGAACCAGCAGTTCGGCGCCATTCAGGATGCTTTCATCGCCATGTTCCCGCCACCGCCCGTTCAGGGCCTCGGCACGACAGGCGGTTTCAAGCTCCAGCTTGAGGATCGCAACGGGCTTGGCTTCAAGGCGCTGGACGATGCGACCAAGGCGTTTCTCGCCAAGGCCTATCAGACACCCGAGCTGGCCGGTCTCTATTCGAGCTACCAGATCAATGTGCCGCAGCTTTATGCCGATCTTGATCGCACGAAGGCACGGCAGCTGGGCGTGGCGGTGACTGACGTGTTCGAAACCCTGCAGATTTATCTGGGTTCGCTCTATGTCAACGACTTCAATGCCTTTGGACGTACCTACAGCGTGCGCATTCAGGCCGATGCGAATTACAGAAGCCATGCCGAGGATATCGGCAAGCTGAAAGTGCGTTCGCAGTCGGGCGAGATGATCCCGCTGTCGGCTCTTCTGAAAGTCGAGCAGACCGTAGGTGCGGAACGCGCCATCCGTTATAACGGCTTCCTTTCCGCCGATATCAACGGCAACCCGGCTCCCGGCTTCTCGTCCGGGCAGGCACAGGCTGCCATCGAACGGATCGCGGAAGAAACCCTGCCTCCGGGCATCGCTTACGAGTGGACCGATCTGACCTACCAGCAAATTCTCGCCGGTAACTCAGGTTTCCTCGTCTTCCCGCTGGCGCTGCTGCTGGTCTATCTGGTTCTGGCCGCGCAATATGAAAGCCTTGCCCTGCCGCTGTCGATCATCATGATCGTGCCGATGGGGATCATGGCCGCACTCACCGGCGTCTGGCTGACAGGAGGTGACAACAACGTCTTCACCCAGATCGGCTTGATAGTCCTTGTGGGGCTATCGGCGAAGAACGCGATCCTGATCGTGGAATTCGCCCGTGAGCTGGAGCTGTCCGGACGAAGCGTCGTGCAGGCGGCGGTCGAGGCAAGCCGGTTGCGTCTGCGCCCGATCCTGATGACCTCGATGGCCTTCATCATGGGCGTGGTGCCTCTGGTGATGTCGACAGGTGCCGGCGCGGAAATGCGCTCAGCGATGGGTGTGGCGGTCTTTGCAGGCATGATCGGCGTGACAGCCTTCGGCATCTTCATGACGCCGGTGTTCTATGTGCTGATCCGCAAGCTCTCCGGCGAACGCCCGTTGAAACATGCAGGCGCCAAGATCGAAGCCCCGCATCTGGCGCCGGGGGAATAACCCCGGCGTCACCTCAAGACCTGATCAGAAGGGCCGGAGCAATCCGGCCCTTTTCATGTAGTTAGCGGATTTATTTTCTTCGCGTCGCGATATCGCCCGAATCTGTTTCTTAAGAGGGAGCTTGTTCGATGCATGAAGGAGAAGATTGTTGCAAAAGTCCGGTTTGCTTGCCCTCGCCCTTGTTGTCACTGCGCTAACAGCGTGTTCCGAAACAACGCCCGGCCCGTCGGCAAGTGCCGCTCCTGCAAAACCGCCTGTCGATCCGACACCCATCACCGGCAACTGGTGCAGCTCCGATGGCCAGCGGTTCTCCATTTCCGGCGAGCGTTTTGACAGCCGCAACAGCCAGTGCTCTGTAACACGGATCAACAATTACGAAGGCACGTTTACCGTCGCCATGTCCTGCACTGCCAACGGTCAACAGTCGAACGAAAACATCACTATTTCACCTGTCGGCCAGTCGCTGCATATCTCGTTCCTGTCCATGGGTGGCAAGCGGGCAGTGGTGAGCCCCTGCGCCTCCTGACCGCCCCCTAAATCACATTAAGGCATAACCATGATTTGGCGCGATTTTCGCGCCAGATGCGTTTTTACGAGCAGAAGCATTGCGTTTTCCCGACGGAAATTACGGCGAACGCCCGACTAAATCATGACCAAAATATGGCCAATGATGTTCCGGGACAATGTGATGCGACAGGGCGATCCCGCTCTGCTAAACTTGCCGTTGCAATGCCACACCCAAACTGAAGGGAGACAGACATGAAAGTCGTATTCGTGACTACAGCTGTCCTCGCTCTGTCGGTTACAGCTGCGATGGCAGACTGCACTTATCATAATGCTCAATCCTCCACGAAGATGGAGAAGCCTCAGACAACTGCAAGCATTCAGACAACGGCACCGGAACAGAAATAGCTGCCGGAATGTTTGAAGCTGAACTGCCATATCTTCATTTGTGACGATCGTTGCCATAAGCAACCATCGTCACAAATTTTTTATAGAAGCATTTCCAGCAAAAGTGCGAAGCGGTTTTGCGCAGGATAATGCGTAAAAATAAATAGATAGAGCGGTTCCATGATTCAGTTTAATTGGAACCGCTTTAGAACTTCACGTTGAACGAAGCGTTGAAGCCATTCCGCACCGCTCCATCACCGAATTGCCCCTTGTAACCGGCAGCAAGTGAAGCATCTTCACTGAACTGGAAGTTCAGACCAGCCTCGATCAGGGCTGCGTCTTCGGCAACCGGCACGCCTGCCACGCTGAAGGGTTCCGAACCGGCGAAGGCATGACGGGCAACGGGTGTGATGTCACCCGCCGCATGTTGCCAGCCAAGCGTTGCGTGCAATGTCGAGGCTAAACCGCCAAGCGTCAGATCGGTCGCGGCTCTGAGCCCCAGCGTCGTATAGGTGACGTCGCTATTGTCGCTGTCGCTGTGAAGGCCAGCGACGCCATCCCCATCATAACCGTCAGTATGAAGCCGCACATAGGCCAGATTGGCAAAAGGCTCGAAGCTCGCGCGACCGGCCTGCATCTTGTATCCGGCCTCGCCGAACAATTGCAGCGCCTGTGCATCATACGAAGTTTCTTCCACCGCTTTGAAGCCGGCAAAGGAAATCGAGCGCCCGGTGTCGATATTGTACCAGCTATGGGTCGCGCCGAAACGAAGCCCTATATCGCCTGCGCCAACCTTTTCGATCACAGTTCCGGCGTAGGCACCCAGCGTATAGGAGTCTACATCGGCGCTTGAAAAGCGGTCATCCGCATCAAAGGAAGAATTGCCATAGCCTGCCATCAGACCGGTACGCCAGCTGCCGACCGGAATGTCGGTACCGATGAAAACACCGCCTGTAGAACCGGAAAGCTTGGCAGCATTGCCGTCGCCATCATTGGAGCCCCAAGCGCCATAACCTTGCAGCCAGAAGGCCGTTTCGGCGGTATTGGCACAAGCTTGACCGTAGGCTCCGGCGCTGCCTTTGCCGGTCCACACCGGATTGCCCGCCTTGCAATTTGCATCGAACGCAGCGCGCAAACGGTCGCCGATGGCGTCACGTGCAAACCGGCTTTCATCAATCAGAGCGCCTTTGACGCTGGCATGGATTTCGCCCGACAAGGCGTCGAAACCTGCTCGCGCTTCGGCAGCACTCAAGCTGACGAGCGCATTGTAAACCTCGCCACGGCCCAGCCTGTCGGCAGCGCCCGCCACCGCTTTTTGATTACGCGTTTCACCGACGCTGGCAAAGCTTGTGTCGTTGCGGTTGAGACGGAGATCGATTGTCGTCGCGCCATAAGTCAGGCTTGGCGTCAGGAATGCCAGATTGCTGTCGATGTTCGCAAAGGTCCCGCTGATGCCACCCGCCGAAGTCAGGATCGTATAGTTGGTCTGCGGTGACCAACTGCCATTTTCGCCAATGATCGAAAGACCACCCGCAAGCTGCGCAGAACCGCCGACCACGAGCTTGCCGGCCTCTCCCGCAGGCGTGGTGTCGATCTGCAGGACGCTGTTTGCCGTCTGCACCAGATTGCCATTGATGGTCAGCGTTCCGACGGAACCGCCCGGACGCAAGATGCCCTGATTGGTCACCGACCCGAGAATGACGCCGTGACCTCGCAAGGTGCCGCCTGTCCCGATGGTGACATCGCCACCCAGAACCGCAGCGGAAGGGTCGGCATCGCCGACCTTGAGCATACCGTTTTCGACGACTGTGGAACCGGCAAAACCCGCACCGTTGCCGTTGAAAACCAGCATGCCCGAACCCTGTTTCACAAGGCTTCCGCTACCGGAAAGGCTACCTGTGAAAATGCCATCGCTCTGCTGATCGAAGACAAGCTGCGCATTGTTGGTGATATTGCCCTGCAGGCTTGCCGTATCGCCCAGCAAGGTGCCGCCGCTGACAAGCGTGCCGCCGCTGTAGCTGTTGGCACCCGAAAGGACCAATTTGCCACCGCCCGATTTGACAAATGTGCCAGTGCCGGACAGATCGCCTGCAAATGCGCCGTCGCTCTGCTGGTCGAAGACGAGCCGCGCATTGTTGATGATATTGCCCTGCAGGCTTTCCGTGTCACCCTGCAAGGTGCCGCCGTTGACAAGCGTGCCGCCGCTATAGCTGTTTGCGCCTGACAGCACCAAGGTGCCGTCGCCGGATTTGACCAGAGCGCCGCTGCCCGAGAGAGCCTGCGACACCGTAAAGCGTGCCTCAGCGTCGGCAATGTCAAAGCCACCGCCATTGCCAGTCATGGTCACGCTGCGGGCTGTTTGCGAGAACCCTGTTCCCGTAATCCGCAGCGTACCGCCATCAAGAATGAGACCGCCGTTGATAAAGCTCATATTGCTGTCGTTCGATACAGAAAGTGTGCCGGCGCTGATCCTTGTGCCGCCGCTATAGGCATTGCTGGCATTGAGAACGAGCGTTCCCGCACCGGTCTTGGCGATGCCGTTTATACCAGCGATAACGGTGTCGATGGTTGCAGTCCAGTTTGCGCTTGCGGCCGAACCGTCACCCACGCGAATTTCAGGCATTGTCGCGTTCTGGCTCTGAAGGATCAGAATATCGCCGTCTAGCCGATAGCCGTCGCTGGCAAACTGCATTCCAAGCGCGCCAACCGTCCCGGCGTTGTCATCAACCGTGACGGTGCCCGACGCTCCACCGAATATTGCAAAACCCGGTTGCGGAGTCATAGGCCCCGTAAAACTGCCCTGACTATCCGTCCAGTTCGCGTTGGCAACGGACCACGTACCAGAGCCGCCGCCCATCTGGGAGGGACCTGCCAGGCCGTTTGCATTCCAGAAATTGAGTTCGACCCCGGGAGTCATGTTGACCAAATTGATCTGCTTGGTACCGGTGAGAATTTGGATAGCACTTCCCGCAGGCGGAAAGAACCCACCGCCATTGAAACTGAGAGCCCCACCATAGCTGAACAGATTGTATAGACCCGGCCCCATGCCACCGCCGTTGATGACATTGAGGACAGAAGCGTTTACGGTCAGATCGCCTCGGACACTGACACTGTCACTCTGACCGAAAGTCGCGAAATTTATACCCGGCGCGCCAAACTCGAAATCAAGCTGGCTGCCCTGCCCAACCGTAAGATTGCCGTCGACCGTCAGTGTTCCGATGCTGGCGCCAGGGCTTAAATGACTGCCCGAGGCGAGGGTCAAATCACCACCAATGCGACCATGCCCGCCAATTGTTGCGCCTGCACCAACCGTAACATTGCCCGCAATCGATGCGCTCGTGCCTCTTGTATCTCCGATAATGAGACTGCCAGCCATGACACTGGTAAGTCCGGCATGGATGCTGATACCGTTGAAAACCTGCCGTCCGCTGCCTTGTTTGACAATGCTGCCCGCACCGCTGATCGCCCCGGCGAAGGTCCGGCTGGTCGCATCGCCGAAGCTCAGCGTGCCGGGACCAAGTGTTACGCGCGTTCCAGCAACACCGCTCAATGCGCCGATGGTTTGGCTGCCTGCTGCACTGATGTCGAAATCAGCGCCTGCCGCGCCGAGATTTACAAAGCCACCAGTCGCGAGCGCCCCACCGGCACCGAGCGCCAGCGTGCCTGCATTGATTGTCGTGCCGCCGGTATAAGTGTTTGTGCCGGTGAGTGTCTGCCTGCCCCACCCCGTTTTCGTGATTCCGCCCATGCCGCCGATCGTTCCGCCGAATGTGGCGTTTGCGGCACCACCTAATGTCAGGGAGTTCGCTCCCATAGCAATACTGGTTCCGGCCGCTCCGGTCAGTTCACCAATAGATTGTGACGAGACAGCCGCGCTGATATCCAGAGCCGCACCTGCACCTGCGAGGTTCATAGCGCCGGTGCTTGCAAGTGCCCCACCGCTAGTGATCATCAGCGTGCCTGAATTGATCGTTGTGCCGCCGGTATAGGTGTTGGAACCGCCCAACATCAGTGTGGCGGCGCCGTTCTTGGTCAATCCGCCGCCCCCTGAAATGACCCCGCCCAGGGTCAATCCGTTGGAGCCGTTGACCGAAAGCGTCGCCCCACCAGTCACATTTATGCTGTTTGCAAGACTGACAGAGGCGCTGTTGTCGAGCTGGGCATTCCCATTGACTGTAATGCCGCCGCGTCCAAAAGCACTATCATTGCCGACGACGATACCACCAGCGGCAAAGTTTGTGCCCCCGCTGAAATCATTGGCGCCGGTGAGGATTTGTGTGCCAATACCCTGTTTGACAATTCCACCCGTACCGCTGATCGTCCCGGCAAAGATTTGATTGGTGGCATCGCCGAAGCTCAGTGTGTTGGGACCAAGTGTTACGCTTGTTCCAGCAACACCGCTCAATGCGCCGATAGTCTGGTTGCTGCCTGCCCCGCTGATATCGAAACCAGCACCTGACGCACCGAGATTTACAGAACCTGCAGCCGCAAGCGCCCCGCCGGCACCCAGTGCCAGCTTGCCTGCGTTGATTGTCGTGCCGCCGGTATAGATGTTTGTGCCAGTGAGTATCTGTGTGCCACTACCCTGTTTGACAATACCACCCGTACCGTTGATCGTCCCGGCAAAGGTCTGACTGGTCGCATTGCCGAATGTCAGTGTGTTGGGACCGAGCAAAACAGACGTACCGGAAACGCCGCTCAAGGATTCAATGGTCTGGTTTCCGCCTGCCGCACTAATGTCATAGGAACCCCCTGCGGTGTCGAGATCGACGCCTGCCCCCCGTGCGGTCGTTACGTAAAAACCCAGCGCCGCCGTCGTCATCAACAGCATGGATTTGTGACGCAACACGCCTGTCATGTGAATCCCCCCGGAAACCCGCCTGCGATGCATAGATTTTATTGAACAGCGCGAACGCGCTTTATCGCTTTTACATTGCGAATTGCTGAAACAAAAGAAGAAACCGCAATTTTTTGGTAGTAATATTGGATTTATTCGAAGCTTTCCTCGATGTACTTGCAACCAATAGATGCAGCAGCGCACAACCGAGAATTCGCGAAGCATGACCAAAAAAACATTATGCGCTTCAGCGAAACGCCAAAAAAAAGCGCGCCCTCCAGATGAAGGACGCGAAAGAGGTGCAAGCTCGCTCTGATCGAGGAACCCGAACGGCAGGTTCACAAGGCTCGACCAGATGCCAGTCGGCCATTCTTCCCGGAAAGCAACAATGATTGCAGGATCGGTTTTTATTCGTAGCTCGAAACGCATCGCTCCGAGAGTAACCGTTATCGCCGCTTCCGCGCTATCCGGACTGGTTGGCTGCCTATCGACCCCGACTCCCCGCGGTCGATAAGCAGCCCCCGCCCAATTTTTGCGCCAGCCTCCTAAGCCCCAACAGGCCGGCGATCATTTAGTGAACGCTCTAGTAGCGAAAAACAATTCCCCTATTCAGGGGGATAGTTCACAAAGAAAAACCAACCATTTTATCCAAAACTGACGTGTAACCGCCGGTAGAGATTAAAAATTTTCGTGAATCAGTTTGATATTTATTTGGAATTGGACCAAAATTTTTTAGTGTTATGTGTGAATTGTCGCTTTTGAAGGGGAATTTCGCTCGGCATTCTCAAGAGAATCTTGAAATTGCGCGCGTCCTCCCGTTTAAGCTTGGATACATTCGCAATTTTTCGCTTCTGGAGATGCCTCACGTGTCATGTGCAAACTGGATGTTCGCTTTCCAGCGTCTTCTGGCGTTCAGGGCACTGATCGCGCTTTTCGCCATCTGCCAAGTCATCCATTTCACTGGCCCGGCTGATGCCGCACCACCCGCTGCGGCAACCATCACGCTGACTATTGTCGCCCCGAATGGAACGACGCGCGTGCTGAGCAGCGATGACTTCACGAAACTGCCGCAGAACAGCTTGCAAACCAACACCGCATGGACCGAAGGGCCGCAGAATTTCGACGGCGTATTGCTGCGCGATGTGCTGGCGACGGTGGGTGTCGACGGAACAGAAGCAGGCAGCCACTCGATTACGGTGCTTGCGCTCAACGATTACAGCATCAGCATTCCGCTGGAAGACGCCTATAAATACGACGTCCTTGTCGCGCACAAGATGAACGGCAGGGAGTTGAACCGGCGAGACAAGGGGCCATACTGGATCGTCTACCCGCGCGACCAGCATGAGGAACTGAACGATTCGCGCTATGATCACCGCTGGGCATGGCAGCTGAAGCAGATCGAGGTGAAATGAGATTAAAGCGGGGCTACATTCTTTCCGGCCTTGTCATGGTGGGGTTTGCGGCCCTGCTCGCTTATGCTTTCATTCAGCTTCTCGTCATCCAGAAATCGCTCGCTACCTATGTCGGCGAAAACATGGTCTGGGCCATCACTCAGACCGAGCGTGACGCCGGGCGTCTCGGCGAAACCGCACTGACCCTGCCAAGCGGCAACACCAACACCGCCGATCTCTCACTCCGTCTCGACGTTCTCTACAGCCGTTTTGCGCTGCTGGCCGATGCCCCGCAGAAGAAATATTTCGCCCGCATTCCTGGCGGCGCCCAAACCATCCAGCGCAATGCCGACCGGCTTCCCGAGATAGAGGCGATGATCGATGCGGAGCCTGACAAATTCGATCCGATTGCCATCTATGAAGCGCTGGTTCCCATGCGCGAGGAACTGACCAAAGTTGCCAATGATGCGATGATACTGGAGCGTGACCGCGGCGGCGCACAGCGCGACCAGCAATTGCAGTCGATCTATCTGATCATGTTCGCGGTATTGGGCATCATGGCCACCGGCGCCATTCTGTCATGGCAGGTATTTTCCAACATGCGCAAGGCCGAGCGCGCCCACAAGGCGTTGCAGGAATACAAGCAGCAACTGGAACACACCGTCGCTGATCGCACAGCCGCCCTGCGCGAGGCACTGGAGAGTGAGCGCAAGGCCAAAGAACTCTACAAGAGTTTCATCACCACGGTGTCTCACCAGTTCCGCACACCCGTATCGATCATCGACATCATCGCCCAGCGTTTCATCCGTCGCGCCGACGAATTCACGCCCGAAATCATCGTCGACAAGGCAAAGCGGATGCGGAACGCCAGCCGCCGCCTGATCCTGCTTCTGGAGAGTACTGCCAATGCGGAACGTCTTGATGAGAACGGATTTCAGATCAACCGGCAACCAGTTGATTTCTCGGAACTGGTCCGCAATACCTGCGCCTATCATCAGGAATTGCATCCGGAGCTGGAGCTGGTCACAAACATTCAGGACAGCGAGACCTTCTGTTATTGCGACGGCATTCTGGTCGAGCAGATTCTGGTCAACCTGCTTGGCAATGCCACCAAATATTCCCCTGCCGACAAGCCCATCGAGGTGACCACCGAAGAAGACGAAAACGGGTTCAGATGCATCGTTCGCGATTACGGTATCGGCATACCGGCAGAGGATACCGACCGCATATTCACGCGCTTTTTCCGCGCCAGCAATGCATCGCACATGGCAGGCACCGGCCTTGGTCTCAGCCTGTCGCGCGCTTTGGCCGAATTACACGGCGGAACGCTTGTCTTCACTTCGGTTGAAGGGCAAGGTACGGTGTTCATTCTGACCCTACCAAAGGTGGCCCCGCATGCGACTACCTGAAACCCTCTCCATGCCGACCGTCCTCTGCATCGAGGACGAAACCCATATTCTGGAAGAACTGATCGATGAACTGAGCACTTCGGGTTTCAACGCTATCGGCGCGGCCAATGCAGGCGAAGCGTTGCGCATGCTGGACACGACGACGCCCGACATCATCATCTGCGATATATTGATGCCCGGCACCAATGGCCTGCAGTTTCTGGAACAGATTCGCGGCGCCCGTTCTGACCTTGCGGGAACGCCATTCCTGTTTCTGACTGCGCTCGCTGACCGCAGCCACGAGCTGACCGGCAGGGAGGCCGGCGCTGACGATTATCTGACCAAGCCAATCGATTTCGACGTTCTCATCCTCACAATCCGCGCGAGGCTCAATCTGGTCGCTCGGGTGAAGGCCATATCCGCCCATCCGGCGGCAATGGAACTGGAAGGCGAGTTCATCCATCTTTCGCGCCGGGAAACCGAAGTGCTGAAGGAGATCGGGGACGGGCACAAAAATGGTGAAATCGCCCGCAAACTTGGACTATCGGAACATACAGTCAGCGACTATGTGAAGGCCATCTATCAAAAGCTGAGCGTCTCTTCTCGCGCCGAGGCAACCCGTGAAGCAATAAGGCGCGGTCTCGTCGACATGAGATAAGCGAGCAAGTTCAAACATATTTGTTTGGGGATGACCGGCAATGATCTCGACAATCAGAAACCCCCAAACTACGGTTTGCGCATGAAGCAACCGGTTCGACGACGCGCTGTCTTCTTCATTGGCGGCTATGACCCTAAAACGCCCAAGGCGTTTTTTGGTCGATTGAATAGAGAAATCAAAAGGTTCGAGACACTCTGGGGCGTTCGTTCCGATGTTTCGGATGTCAGCATCTCGCCTGATTGCGAAATCGGCTCCGTGTTGATCAAAACGGTTCCTGCCGACGACGATTGGGATACCGAAACCGACTTTAATTTTCTCGTTCTGGACAGAATAGTGCTGGCGGATTTCGACCGCCCCCTGCCTGTCAGGCTGGCCAAATATCTTGTCGCTTTCGGCGATTTCGTCGTAACCGGCACAGCCTTTCGTTTCTTTGCGAAAGCCTGGCGCTTCGGGCTCTATTTCCTCTACCCGTTTCTTGTGCTCGCTTTGTTTGCAGCAGCAGGCTATGCCGTAGCGCGATGGACTGTGCAATGGCTGGGCGCCGTCAGCTGGCTCCTCGGTCTGGTGGTTTTTTCCGCAGCGCTCGCCGTTCTCGGCAAGCGGTGGTCAACCAACCATCTGATGGACCTATGGTCGTTTTCGCTCAATTTCATTCGGGGGCGGCGGCAGGACGCTGAATCTCTGATGCAGCGCTTTGCAGCCGGTATCGTCGAGCGCATCACCGCAAAACATTACGACGAAGTCATTCTGATCGGCCACAGCACCGGCGGCATGCTGATGCTGGACGTTGCCGCGCGCTGCCTTGCCATCGATCCGGAGTTCAGCAGCCGCGCGCCCAAAGTGACGGTCCTCACGCTTGGTTCAACCGCGCTCAAGGCAGGCTATCACCCTGCAGGCGGACATTTTCGCGAAGGCGTGCAACGGCTCGTGGACGACGGCAAGATCGACTGGGTGGAAATCCAGTGCCTGACCGACGCGATCAACTTCTACAAGACCGATCCTGTGGCCGAGATGGGCCTGAAGCGCGAGCCGCAACGGCCCTTCCCTGTCACAAAGACCGTGCGGATGAAGGAAATGCTGCAGCCGGAAATCTACAAGCGTGTGAAGCGAAACCTTTTTCGCGTGCACTATCAATATGTATTCGGAAATACAAAACCCTATTGGTATGATTTCTTTCAGATTTGCTGTGGTCCGATCTCGCTTAGAGACCGGACGGATGACCGAATAATCGGTGCCCTGCCAAAGAAGGAAACTATTGCCGAATGACACCGACACTGGCCGCAATCGTCTGGGCTATTGGGCTTGTTGCCTGGGTCGTTATCCGCATTCCGCATCAGCGGCGCGCGCGCAAGATCAAGGTTGCGAACAATGCAAAAACGCTGGCCGATCGGCTGGCGCTGGGTGCGGCGAGCGTCGGCCTGTCGCTGATCCCGATTGTCTATGTCGCAACCGGCTTTCCCGCCTTTGCTGACTATGGTTTCCAGCCATGGCTGGCCTGGATCGGTCTGATTGTCGAGATCGCATTCCTCTGGCTTTTCTATGCAAGCCATCGCCAGTTGGGCAAAAACTGGTCTGTTTCGCTTGAAATCCGCCGCGAGCACAAGCTGGTGACGGACGGGCTTTACAAATATGTCCGTCATCCGATGTATCTGTCATTCTGGCTGTGGGCGATTGCCCAATTCTGCCTGCTGCCGAACTGGTTTGCCGGACTGGCTGGCCTTGTCGGCGTCGCTATCCTCTATTTCTATCGGATCGATCACGAGGAGGCCATGATGCGCGCGGCATTCGGCAATTCCTATGACGAATATGCAAGCCGGACAGGCCGTGTCATTCCAAAAATCAAGTTCTAGTGATTTGGCTGAAACGGATCGGCGCTCTAGATACCTGTTCCAGTATATCGCGTTCAAAGTCGTTTCATCGTTCTCGAACGTGCTCAAACGAGTAATCGAAGATGACTTCAAAGCCGAACAGTTTGCGTCCCAAATCCCTGACCCGTCGCGGCCTCCTGTTTGCCGGGGCTGTACTTGCGTTCTATGGTAGCGCGGCACAGGCGGCACCCAAAACGCCTTCCAGAAGCTCGCCGCAAGCCGATGTCTATCTTCTGCGCGGTTTCGGGGACGTCTTCTCCACCGGCATCGATGAGATCGGCAAGCAGTTGCAGGCCAACGGAGTGGATGCGCATGTCGAGGGGCATCAGGCCTGGCGTTTCGTGCTGAACCAGATCCTCGCCGACCAGCGAAAGAACCCACGCGCGCCCGTGGTGCTGATCGGCCATTCGCTCGGCGCCAATGCCGTCATTGATATTGCAACCGCGCTCGAAAAGAAGGGCATTCAGGTCACTTATATGGCCACCTTTGCCGCCACCGCGCCAGCCCCTTTGCCCGGTAATATAAGGCGTGTCGTGAACTTCTATTTCAAGCAGCACGGCTGGGGCATGCCGCTGGCTGCCGGTCCGCGTTTCAAGGGCAACCTCGACAATCGCGACTTCTCAGGCATGAAGGATATCGGCCATTTCAACATCGAGAAGCAGCGCCCGCTTCAGGACGAAGTGGTTCGCAATGTGCTGAGCATCGTACGCTCAAGATGACCTGAAAAGCCGATTGGCGGAAGAGAATGGGAGTCGAACCCACCAAAGACCGTCTATCGGCCCCTCCCGGATTTGAAGTCCGGACATGCCACCGGGCATGCATCCCTTCCAGATATTGAATTCATTTCATAAATTCGTATCGGCACGCCATAGCAACGGGCAGATTTCCAACCTGTTGCTACTCTTTCATTCGCTCCTCATTCCTACAGCACCAGCAATCATAGCGTCAATCTGGAGCATGTCTCCCGAAAGTGGGAACCGGTTTCGGGATAAAGACATGATTAAAAACAAACAGATAGAGCATTTCCAACGATTCAGTCAAAACAGGAAATGCTCTAGACGGCTGGTATCCAGCCGCCGGTCACTGAATGATGCAGGTTCCCGGCCACTCATTGCATGGCCGGTTAGCGCAGCCGCCAACGGCGGCCAGAACGAGTATCAGGCAGATGGTCGTCGAAAGAGATTTCACTTCATTCCTCCGGTTGTCCCTACTTCCCCTTGCGTAAAATCACCGAACAAGTCCAGCTTGCGGCGGTTGAGGCGGCGCATGTCTCCGCGCCTTATCGTGACGCTGTTGCGATCGAAGAATTCCAGTATCTGGATCGCCACCTTGCGACCGCTATCCACCCGGTCGCGAAACCGCGCTGCAATGAACCAGCCACCATCAAATGCCGCATCCATATCCGACAGGATGCCGATCATTTCGGCAATCGTTGCCCGCAGGAAAAAATGGTCGTGCGCCACTTCGTGCACCCGGCCCATGCGCCCTGAAAGTTTGAGAAGGCGGCGAATATCTTCCTCCCGCTCATCAAGCAGAACCGAAATATCGCGCACGCGCGGCGGACGAAAACGAGCCTCACCGCCAAGCAGCGGCGCAATGCGCTGCCAGAGCGCCTCGTCGGCGTCGCTCATCGTTACTTCATGATCGCGCAGGCGAAGCCAGGCGCCGTCCAGCCTCAGCAGGTCCGCTTCGACCAGCGCGGCGATGGCAGCGCGAAAGGCGGGTGCTGGCAGGCGCGGTTTCAACAGCAACCGCAGCCGTTCGACACCCATGCCGATCAGGTCTGGATTTTCTTCATGGAAGACGCCGAGCCGCGCCAGAATATCGTCACGCAGAGCGTCCCATCGTTCCGGCAATAACAACAGCACGGAATTTGCTTGCGGGAGCATTACGGCATCGAGCCCGTGCGCCAGACCTTGCGGATCGTCCGCCAGCGCGCGGTCGCGCAGGAATGCTGTCGCATCAAGATAGTAAGGTTCGGCAGTCAGCAGTGCGCGTGCCGATTCCACCGGGTGGTCAATGGAGTGGGCGTCAAGCTGTGCCATGCGCTCCGGACTGCGGCGCTTGCGTTGCGGCGGGCGCAGATCGAGAAAACGTCCGCCGCCAATGGTGCGTTGTGCGGACACATCGCGGATGACGAAGCGGTCTCCGGCTGCAGCCGAGACAGGACGATCCAGCACCAGTTGCACTCGATCTTCTGTGCCCGGCTGGAGCTCTTCATCCCGCAAAAGCACGATGCGGGCACCGACCTCAGCTGACGCATGATGCAAGCGAACCGGGAACCACTGACCAAGCGGCTTTTTCTCCGAGGACAGGATTTGCAACGATGCATCGATGCGATCCGTCGGGCGATGAAGGCCGGGCGAAACCAGCATGTCGCCGCGATGTACCGCCTCTTTCGATATGCCGTCACCTGCCAGATTGAGCGCACAGCGATCACCTGCCTGCGCGGTCTCGCTTAGCCTGTTCTGCGCATGAATGGTGCGGATACGCGCCTCCTTGCCAGACGGGCTGATGACCAGATGATCGCCAATAGCGACCTTGCCGGAAAGCACCGTGCCCGTGACCACTGTGCCAGCGCCCTTGAGCGTGAAGGAGCGGTCCACCGCAAGACGAAAGCGTCCGTTTGTCCGCCGCTCACCGAATGCATGCGCTTGCACTTCCAGCAGCGCCTTCAGATCGTCGATCCCGGCACCCGACACGGTGGAGACCGCCAGAACGGGAATGTCGGCAAGCCCTGTCAGCGCCAGTTCATTGCGGATAGCAGTTTCAACTTCGGCAAGACGGTCGGGTTCGACAAGATCGGATTTGGTGATGACGGCGACACCGCGCCTGATGCCGAGCAGGTTGACGATTGCCAGATGTTCGCGGGTCTGCGGCATGATCCCGTCATCGGCAGCGACAACCAGCATGACGAAATCGATGCTCGCCGCGCCGGCAAGCATCGTATGCACGAATTTTTCATGCCCCGGCACGTCAACAAAGCCGAGTATGTCCTTTTCGTCGCCGGACAAGGGCAGATAGGCAAAACCGAGATCGATGGAAATGCCTCGCGCCTTTTCCTCCTTCAGCCGGTCCGTGTCGACCTGTGTAAGAGCGCGCACTAGCGAGGTCTTGCCATGATCGATATGCCCCGCCGTTCCGACGATCATGGCTTTTCGTTCAGCGCATTGCGCGCTGCCTCGATGAAAGGGGCGGCAAGCGCACTGCCGCCCGCCTCGGCGCGCATGAGACATTCGTAAGCCGCCACCGGGTCGCGTTCCACGCCCATGCCAAGATGCAGCGCGGCGCCAAGCATGGCTTCTCCATCCGGGTCGCCCGCAGCGGACGCATTCCGCCACCAGTAAACGGCCTGAGAGGGATCGCGCGGCACCCCGAGAGCATTATGATAGATCATGCCAAGCCGCGTCATGGCTGCAGCTATGCCGCCTTCCGCCGCCTTCAACGCCCATTCGCGCGCCTCAACCGGGTCGGCGGCTATCACCTCACCTTCCATGAGCATCCAGCTCAGCATGTCCTGCGCCTGCGGATCACCCTGTTCTGCAGCAAGCCGGTACAGCCTTGCAGCTTCCAGATAGTCGGCTTCAATATCTTCGCCCTTGAACAGCAACGAAGCGAGATTGCGCTGGCCGGAAGCATCGCCAGCCGCGGCGGAAAGGGCCAGCCAGCGCTGCGCCAGGCCGATATTTTTCTCAACGCCCATGCCGCCCGCAAAACAGGCGCCGATATTGTTCTGCGCGCGGGCATTGCCTGCACGTGCCAGCGGCTCCCAGATGGAAAGCGCCGCTGCGTAATCACCCGCCTTTGCAACGACAAGCGCATTTTCCAGCGCTTGAGCTGTCGTGTCCGGCTTCGGCTTGCGGGTGAAAAGATCAGCGAGCCGCATAGGATGACAGGTTCCGAACAAAACTGGTCTCGTCATCAAGGCAGCGCAGATCGAGTACGAGTGCACCCTTTTCGATCCGCCCGATGACCGGCAAAGGCAGCGCACGCAATGAACCGCCGAGCGCTGTCAGCACGGAGCCGCTACCGTCCTTCGGCACAATCGACAATCCGGCGCTTGGAACGGTCGAGAGCGGCAATGCGCCGGAGCCGATCTGGCTGGCGCAATCTGTCATCGCCACAACGAAAGCCGGGCCGAGTATTCTCTCCAGCTCCGGCTGGAGCCGTGCCGCCTGCGCCGCAATTTCGGTCTGCTGACGCGCCAGATAGCGAATAGTCGGCAGCTTTTCAGAAAGTCGTTCGGGGTTGCGATAAAGTTTCAACGTCGCTTCAAGTGCTGCGAGCCTGATTTTGTCCACCCGCAAAGCACGCTTCATCGGGTTCTTGTTAATACGGGCAATCAGATCGCGTCGCCCGACAATGAAGCCCGCCTGTGGTCCACCGAGAAGCTTATCGCCGGAAAAGGTGACGATATCTGCACCTTCAGCGACCGCTTCGCGCACTGTCGGCTCGTGTGCGAGACCGAAGGAAGTCAGATCGGCAAGTGTGCCGGAGCCAAGGTCATTGACCAGCGGCACGCCCTTAGCCTGCGCAATAGCGGCCAGTTCCGACGCTGTGACCTCCCGCGTAAATCCTTCGATCCGATAATTGGACGTATGGACCTTCAGTACCAGCCCTGTATCGGGGTTGATTGCATTCTCGTAGTCACGCGGATGGGTGCGGTTCGTGGTGCCGACTTCGACAAGCCGTGTCCCGGCGCGGGTCATGATGTCCGGCATGCGAAACGCGCCACCGATCTCGATCAGTTCGCCGCGCGATACAATGGCCTCCCTACCTGCAGCAAGGCTGTTCAGCACCAGAAGTACAGCAGCGGCATTGTTGTTGACGACGGTGGCATCTTCCGCCCCCGTCAGCTCACAGACAAGCGCCCGCAGATGATCATCGCGCTCGCCACGCCCGCCCGATGACAGGTCAAATTCGAGCGAAACCGCCTGCCGCATGGCTTGTGTGGCAGCCTCGACGGCGGCTTCGGCAAGAATGGCTCGCCCCAGATTGGTGTGCAGGACAGTTCCGGTCAGATTGAACAGCGGGCGCAGGCTCGATTGCCCTGACGCTTTAAGCAAGTGGAGAACCCGTTCAGCCAAATGCATGTTGCTGGAGAGCGAGGCGCCGGATTTCACCGCCTCGCGCTCATCGCCCAGCACCTTGCGAATAGCCTCAGTCACCGACGCGCGGCCAAAACTCTCCAATGCCCCGGAAAGCTCCGCCATTTGCAGGATGGCATCCACGGAGGGCAGGTGGCGCAGCGAAGACTTGATCTGGTCCATGCTGCCTCACAGTCCGGCAAGAAGCGGCGAGAAGCCGCCTCGCCTGTAAGGCGTCTCGCGCATCAATATATCAAGGCCGAGGCTCGCAATATCGTCGGTCATAGGATCGGCATCCGCCGATAGCTGCTGATAGATGATCTTGACCCAGCGCTGGCATTCGTCGCAGGTTTCAGCCTTGATAATGCCGCCACCTTCCTCGACTTCCTTGTAGCCGATACCCTTTGTCGAGCCGCAGCACACACATTTGACCCGGACATAGTGCCAGAGCGTGTTGCAGACGGAACAGGAGCAGAAACGCGCGCCATGCGCACCGTGCCAGCCCACGACCGTCGAGCTTGACGGAATGCTGCCGCAAGTCGGGCAGACGCCATCGGCAACGGGTTTCAGCGACTTCGGGTCAAGCGCCGCTGCAAGCCGCGTGAAATGGAGCTGCAAGCCTGCCCAGACATAGATATGTTCAGCAATTGCTTCCGGCGGCAGCATACCGGCAAAAATTGCCTCGATCATTCGGCGACGCGCACCCGCATCGCTGTTCGCCACACGTTCCAGCGCATCGGCGGCATCTTGCGGTTTGGCGATCGTGCAGGCGTGCTCGAACAGCCGGTCGAAGACAGTCCCGAGTGCTGGTTCCGATATGGTATCCGCACGATCGATCGCCGGCATGCCGAATTCCCGTCCCCGGTCGTCGCCGTGTCGCGCGGCGACAGGACCGAGACCAGCCGCTATTTCAGACTGTGCCTCGCTTAGTTCGGCAATGAACTCCAGATAAGGTTTCAGCGGGCTGACCGAACCCAGAAAACGCAGGCGCTCTGCTCTTCTGGCAAAAAGCGCGCCGGGGTCCGGCAATTGCACGAAGGGTGGGGCCGATATTTCGCCGATGACCGTCGGGTCCGGCACCAGATCTTTCTTGCCTGCCATGTCACTCCTCACGAACCCAACGGGTCACGTAAACCACGGAATATTATTACCCTCTAGGACGCCGAGCAAGTTCAGGCGGCAGGCTTGCTGCCGCCCTGCTTCACTTTCTGCTTCGATGTCAGTTCGCGCAACCACTTGCGGTGATGTCGCCATGCCCAGCCGCCGGTAACCGTGCCGCGTGTCATCGCATTGATCGTGCCCTTGACCCAGATCGCGGCATAGACGTGCACGATCCAGACACAGATCGCCGCCACCGCCGCCATGGAATGGACAAGCAGGGCCCAGCGCTGCTGGTTGATGCTGGTGAAGGAACCAAAATATTCGTTCCAGATCATCACGCCGGAAACAATCAGGATGATGATCAGCAAAGACATGGACCAGAAAACGAGCTTCTGACCGGCATTATATTTGCCGACTTCAGGCAGCTTTTCCTCAT
This sequence comes from Brucella anthropi ATCC 49188, assembly GCF_000017405.1. Taxonomy (NCBI): domain Bacteria; kingdom Pseudomonadati; phylum Pseudomonadota; class Alphaproteobacteria; order Hyphomicrobiales; family Brucellaceae; genus Brucella; species Brucella anthropi. The sequence goes on along the minus strand of NC_009668.1, from coordinate 146,064 downwards.
TGCCGGAAATCACGTCATTGGCATGTGCGAGCCATTGGCTGTCTTCGCGCTTCCACAGATTGGCGCTCCAGAAACGCACGAAAAGCCCCAGAAAGCTGAAGAACAGCACTACGCCGATCCATGGATGGATGGCGCGTGTCCATTGTCCGCCGCCAAACAGGCCCGACAGGAAAAACAGCGATGGGTGGAACATCGCAAGGCCGGACAGGGCCAGCAGCACGAGGCTGATGGCGGTGATCCAGTGATTGATGCGTGCGCCACCGGAATAGCGATGCACCTTGACGGGCTTACCGAGTTCTATCCCGTCACCGCGTTCAACATCGTCAAAGTCGGTCTTGCTCATGAGCTTTTCTCTCCCGTGAGCTTTTCGGCCTGTTCCTCGTCATGCTCTGTCACGACGTTCGGACCCTTGAAGATATAATGCAGCAGACCTGCTGCCGCAGCCAGCCCCATTGCGGCCATGCCTGCATATTTGGACACACCCTTCCACGCTTCGACAACCGGGCTGATGCGCGGATTGTTCGGCAGGTTGGCGTAGATTTCCGGCTTATCGGCGTGTTGCAGCACATACATGACATGCGTGCCGCCAACGCCCGGCGGATCGTAGAGCCCGGCATTTTCGAAGCCGCGCGATTTCAGATCCTTGATGCGGCCATCGGCCCATTCCTTCATCTCGTCCTTGGTGCCATAGACGATGGCCTGTGTCGGGCAGGCCTTGGCACAGGCCGGTCCCTGTCCCACCGCGATGCGGTCGGAGCAGAGCGTGCACTTATAGGCCTTGTGGGTTACTTCCGAAACACGCGGAATGTTGAACGGGCACCCCTTGATGCAATAGCCGCAGCCGATGCAGTTATCGTGGATGAAATCGACGATACCGTTGGAATATTGCACGATTGCGCCTGGCGCCGGACATGCCTTGAGGCAGCCGGGGTCTTCGCAATGCATACAGCCATCCTTGCGGATCAGCCACTCCAGATTGCCGGTGTCGGGATTATCCCACTCGGTAAAGCGCATCAAGGTGAAGGTGTTCGGCGTCAGATCGTGCGGATTGTCATAGACACCCACATTGATGCCAACCTCCTCATGCGTGTCGTTCCATTCGGCGCAGGCGGACTGGCAGGCCTTGCAGCCGATGCATTTCGACACGTCGATGAGCTTCGCCACCTCGGTCTGGCGCTCGGCAGGCGGCGTCACATTCGACGCCGACCGCCTGATCAGGTCCTTGTCACCGAAACGCGGCTGTTGCGGCTGGACGCTAGGATTGGGAACGGGTGGAAACATCTCTAGTCCCTCCTAAGCTACAGGCGCGCTTGAGCGCTCGATATTGACCAGAAACGCCTTGAACTCCGGCGTCTCGATGTTCGCGTCGCCGACGAAAGGTGTCAGCGAATTCGGGCCGAAGCCCTTGCGGGCAGCACCCATGAAGCCCCAGTGGAGCGGAATGCCGACCACATGCACCGTCTTGCCGTCGCAGATGAGCGGCTTGATGCGCTTGGTCACCACGGCTTTGGCCTTGACCGAGCCGCGCTTCGACCACACCCGCACCCAGTCGCCCTTGGCAATGCCCTTTTCCTTCGCCAGCTCTTCCGAGATTTCCACGAAGAATTCCGGCTGCAGAACGGCATTCACCGTGACGTGCTTCGTCCAGTAGTGGAAATGCTCGGTCAGGCGGTAGGAAGTCGCCGCATAGGGGAATTCCTCCGAGGCCGTTTCCGCGAACTGCTTGAAGTCGTCGTTGAAGACGCGTGCCACCGGATTGCCCCGAACCTTCGGCGCGATCACATTGGCGACAGGCGATTCAAACGGCTCGTAATGGGCCGGGAACGGACCGTCACGCATCATGCCGCGGCTGAACAGGCGCGAAGAGCCTTCCGCATTCATGATGAACGGACCGACCTCGTTCGGCTTGGCGGTCGGCGCGATGTCCGGCACGTCATAGCCCGTCCATTTCGAACCGTCCCATTCGATGAGCTTGCGGCTCGGGTCCCACGGCTTGCCGTTGAGGTCGGCGGAGGCGCGGTTATAGAGAATGCGACGGTTTGCAGGCCACGACCAAGACCAGTTGAGATAGGCGCCTGTCTCGTCCGGATCATGGTTGTCGCGGCGAGCCATATTGTTGCCAGCCTCGGTGAAGCAACCGGAATAAATCCAGCATCCCGATGCCGTCGAACCGTCGTCGCGCAATGCTGCAAAGCCGGACAGAAGTTTGCCAGCCTCGGCAACCACCTTGGTCGGATCGGTTGGATCGGTCACCGTGCCAATCGCACGACCGTTCAGTTCCTTGGCCAGTTCTTCAGCCGTCGGTTCGCCCTCATCCTTGTAATCCCACACGAGATTGAGGATCGGATCGGGGAAAGCACCGCCTTCCTTACGATAAAGCTCCTTCAGCCGCAGATATATCTGCGCCATGATCCAGTTATCGGTCTTCGCGTCGCCGGGCGGTGTAGCACCAGGCCAGTGCCATTGCAGCCAGCGTCCGGAATTGGTGAGCGAACCCTCATCCTCTGCAAAGCAGGTGGAGGGCAGCTGGAACACTTCCGTCTGGATGGAAGCCGAATCCACATCGTTGAATTCACCGTGGTTTTCCCAGAAACGGGAGGTTTCCGTTTCCAGCGGGTCCATCGTCACGAGGAATTTCAGCTTCGACAAAGCATCGGTCAGCTTCTTGCGGTTCGGCACCGCCATCAGCGGATTGAAGCCCTGACAGACATAGCCGTTGACCTTGCCTTCATACATCATGTCGAAGATACGAAGCATGTCGTAATTCGGCACGTCCAGCTTCGGCAGCCAGTCATAGACGAAGTCGTTTTCGACAGTTGCGGCACTGCCCCACATCGCCTTCTGGAAACTGACGAAGAACTTGCGATAGTTCTGCCAGTAGCTCGTCTGGTTCGGGCGCAGCGGCTTGAAACCGCGTGTCGACATATAGATTTCGAGATCGGTTTCCTTTTCAACCGGGATATTCATATAGCCCGGCAGAAGATTGGACATCAGACCGATATCGGTCAGCCCCTGAATGTTGGAGTGACCGCGCAGCGCATTCATGCCGCCGCCACGCACGCCAATATTGCCGAGGATCAGCTGCAGCATCGCCATGCAGCGAATATTCTGCGACCCCTTGGAATGCTGCGTCCAGCCGAGCGCATACATCGACGTCATCGTCTTGTCAGGCGCCGAGCATTCGGACATCATCTCGGCCACTTTCAGGAATTTCTCCTTCGGCGTGCCACAGATGCGTTCCACCATTTCCGGCGTGAAGATCGAAACATGCTGCTTCAGCAGGTTCCAGACGCAGCGCGGGTTCTGCAACGTGTCATCGACAACCGCATAGCCGTCATCGCCGATCACATAGTCCCAGCTCGAGCGGTCATAATCCCGCTTTTCCTCATCATAGCCGGTAAACAGCCCGTCCTTGTATTCGAAGCCATCCTTGATGATGTAGCTGGCATTGGTGAAATGCTTCACATAATCCCACTGCACCTTGTCATTCTGGATGCAGTAATTGATGACGCCAAGCAGGAAGGCGATATCCGAACCCTGCCGGATAGGCGCATAGAAATCCGCCACGGAAGCCGTGCGCGTGAACCGCGGATCGACGACGATCAGCCGGGCACCGCGGTTGGCCTTGGCCTCCGTCACCCATTTGAAGCCGCAAGGATGCGCTTCCGCCGCATTGCCGCCCATGACGACGACGAGATCGGTGTTCTTGATATCGGTCCAGGAGTTGGTCATTGCTCCGCGGCCAAATGTTGGGGCGAGACTCGCCACCGTCGGGCCGTGTCAGACGCGTGCCTGGTTATCGAATGCAACTATGCCTGTGCTGCGCACCACCTTGTAGGTGAGAAACGCCGTTTCATTGGTGGTTGCCGAAGCCGCAAGGAAGCCTGTCGAGGTCCAGCGGTTGACTGTTGTGCCCGCCGCGTTCTTCGCGATGAAGTTGGCGTCGCGGTCGTCTTTCAGATGCCGCGCGATGCGGTCAAGCGCATCTTCCCAGGCAATCTGTTTGAACTCGGACGAACCCGGCTCGCGTACCTGCGGATATTGCAGGCGGGTCTTCGCCTTGACGAAATCCTTCAGTGCCGCACCCTTCGGGCAAAGCGTTCCGCGATTGGTCGGGTGATCCGTGTCGCCTTCGACATGGATCAGCTCGGCCTTTTCGCCTTTCCTGACATCCCCCTTGGAATAAAGGATGATACCGCAGGCGACCGAGCAGTAAGGGCAGGTATTTCGGGTTTCGGCCGTGTTGGTCAGCTTGAATGGGCGAATGGATTCGGCATAGGCGCTTTCCACTGCACCGAAACCGAAGGACCCAAGCGCCGAAGCCGCCACTACCGCCCCCGTTCCGCCCAGAAACTGGCGGCGTGAGAGCTCCACATTCATTGCGCTGCACCTCCCTGATCGTCAGAAGAAAAACGCCGAAGCATATTCTTCTTTAAATTGGACTTGCCTGACATCAGTTCACCGCAATAAAACCAAGTTGTCAACCGAACAGCAGGCTAAAAAAATTAACAATAAGGTGCATTTATCAATAACATGACTTTAATTGTCATGTATTAATACATGGACTTCATCACGAGAATGACTTGAAAACGCGCTGGCTGATTGACGTTCCTGTGTAAAAACGCCAGACTGATGTCGTGGCTTCTTTTGTTGCTCCCGAGTTTCGGGGCATGAATTTTGTGTGGCTCTTGCCTCGCGTCGGCTTCTTTGACCCGGTGCGACGGTGTTGTGCGGCCCTCAGCTCAGGCTCTCTTCAATCGAGCAAAGCTGCATCCAGATTTCCTGCAATCGCTGCATACCTGCCGCTTTCCGAACTGAAGGCGGCGGAACGATTTTTCTCGCGTAATCGCAACAACAACAATTCAAAGCAAAAAGGGGATCGTCATGAACCGTCGGGAAGTTCTTAAATCCGGTGCGGCTTGCGCTGCTTTCAGCATGCTGCCGAATTTTGCATCTGCAGCCGGTAATACATTCGCACCGCAACCGTCGGGCTGGCGCAGCTTCGAGATTACCACCAGCATCACGCCTGCCACTTCGGGGGAAGTCATTCGTGTCTGGGTTCCGATGGCCGGGTTCAATGGCAATGACTGGAATCGTCCGGAAGGCAATCGCTGGACGACAAACGCCAAGGTCGCGCGGCTCGATCGCGATCCGGCCAGCGGCACCGGCTTGCTTTACCTCGAATGGGACGCAAACGAAGCGAAACCGCAAGCCGAAGTCATCAGCCTCATCTCCACCCGCGACCGTGCAAGCAATCTCGATGCATCGGCAAAGGCCGTGCCGCTGACCCGTGCCGAACGCGAACGCTATCTGGCCGGGACACGCCTTGCGCCTGTTGATGGCATCGTCAAGCAAACCTCGGACAAGATCGTTGCGGGTGCGGACACCGATCAGGAAAAGGCCCGCCTCATCTATGACTGGGTTGTAGCCAACACCTACCGCCGTGCCTCGACGCGTGGCTGCGGTGATGGAAACATTGTCGCCATGCTTGATAGCGGCGATCTCGGCGGCAAATGCGCCGACCTCAATCCGCTGTTCGTGGCTCTGGTCAGGGCAGCAGGAATTCCGGCCCGCGACCTCTACGGCGTGCGCGTTGCGCCTTCCGCCTTCGGCTACAAGAGCCTTGGCGCGAAGAACGAAGTCATCACCAAGGCCCAACACTGCCGCGCCGAAATCTATCTCGATGGTATTGGCTGGGTGGCGACCGATCCGGCGGATGTACGCAAGGTGATGCTGGAAGAGGAAAAGGACGGGCTGACTGCCGACGATCCGCGTGTCGTGGCCGTGCGGCAAAAGCTTTTCGGCTCATGGGAGGGCAACTGGATCGCCTTCAATGATGGCAGCGATATCGCCTTGCCATCTGCGCAAGGACCGGAGCTCGGTTTCCTGATGTATCCGCAGGCCGAAGTTGCCAGCGCCCGTCTGGATTGCCTCGACGCGGATGCATTCCGTTACGCGATGACCGCACGCGAAATAACAATTTAGCTTGAGGAAATAGCATGGATATCGCGTCGCCCATTCGTCTCAGCACACTTGCCCATGGTGGCGGTTGCGGCTGCAAGCTGGCTCCAGCTGTCCTGCAGGATCTACTGTCGGGCCAACCCGCCATGCAGCCTTTCAGCCAGCTTCTCGTCGGAACGGAAACCGGCGACGATGCCGCGGTCTGGCAACTGGATGACGAAAACTGCGTGATCGCCACCACCGACTTCTTCATGCCGATGGTGGACGATCCGTTCGATTTCGGACGCATCGCAGCCACCAACGCGATATCCGACGTTTATGCCATGGGCGGAACACCGATCATGGCGCTGGCGATCCTCGGCATGCCGGTGAACAAGATGCCCGCCGAAATGATCCGCGAAATCCTGAAAGGCGGCTCCAGCATCTGCGCTGAAGCTGGCATTCCGGTCGCGGGCGGGCATTCCATCGACGCGCCGGAGCCGATCTACGGATTGGCCGTTATCGGCACTTGCAAGCTTTCCAGCCTGCGCAAGAACAGCGGCGCGCGTCCCGGAGACACGCTAATCCTGACCAAGGCAATCGGCGTCGGTATTTATTCCGCTGCCTTCAAGAAGCAGGAACTCGACAGTGCCGGTTACGATGAAATGATGGCATCAGTCACCTTGCTGAACCGGGTTGGCGCCGAGCTAGGCAAGGATAGTGCCGTCCACGCTGTCACCGACGTCACCGGCTTTGGCATTCTCGGACATGCACTCGAAATGGCGCGCGGTTCGAATGCAGGTATCAGCCTCGACTATGCTGCGCTGCCCTTTCTCAAGCAGGCCGAAAAGTTGACGCAAGGCGGTTTCGTGACCGGAGCTTCCACCCGCAACTGGGCAAGCTATGGCCATGATGTGCAGTTGCCGGACGAGTATCCGCTCTGGAAACAGCAATTATTGACCGACCCGCAGACCTCCGGCGGGCTTCTGATATCCTGCGCATCGGAGGAAGCCGAAAGGCTTTTGAACAGCATCCGCGGCGCGGGTTATCCATCTGCCTGCATCGTCGGAAAGGTGACAGACGATGCAGGCCGCGTGACGGTAACAGGATAGGAATTGTTGAGTCGGCTCATCAACAGCTCGCTTGCCGTTTGGGCCTTTCTTCTCTGGAAATCGCCGCCATGAGGCGATAAAGGCAACAGGATAATATTTTCCAGAGGGACATCATGGGCTATTTTCCAAGTTGGCGTTTGACATCAAACGCCGTCGTGCTTCCTGACGAGCGCCTGCCAGCCGCCGCCGCCATACCGATGGGCGTGCAGCATCTTCTCGCAATGTCGGGCTCGACCATCGTCGCCCCACTGCTGATGGGTTTCGATCCCAATGTGGCCGTCTTCTTCTCCGGTATCGGCACGCTTCTGTTCTTCGTGCTGACGGCAGGTCGTGTGCCAAGCTATCTCGGCTCGTCCTTCGCGTTTATCGCGGTCGTGATCGCCGCAACCGGTTATAGCGGTTCCGGCCCCAATCCCAATATCGCCATCGCGCTCGGCGGCATCATTGCCTGCGGCGCGCTCTATGCCCTTATCGGCCTTGTGGTCATGGCCATCGGCACAGGCTGGGTCGAACGACTGATGCCTCCAGTCGTCACCGGCGCCATCGGCGTTTCCATCGGCCTCAACCTTGCGCCGGTCGCCGTCGGCCAGTTGAAGGGAAGCGGCACGCATATAACTATCGCGCTGCTCACCGTTCTCTGCATGGCGATGATCGCAGCCTATGGACCGCGTGGAACCAAGCGCCTGTCGGTGCTCTTCGCACTGCTGTTCGGCTATCTTCTGGTCCTGATCCTCGGCAACGGCCTCGGCATCGTGCCCGGCATCGATTTCACCGCCGTCAGCAACGCGGCCTGGTTCGGCCTGCCGCATTTCACCGCGCCGGAATTCAACTGGCAGGCGATCACCCTCATCGCGCCAGTCGCTATCGTTCTGGTGGCTGAAAATCTCGGTCATATCAAAGCGCTCGGCTCCATCACCGGCCAGAACATGGATCGCTACATCGGTCGCGGCTTCCTCGGCGATGGCATCGCCACCATGATTTCCGGCTCGGGCGGCGGCACCGGCGTCACCACCTATGCCGAAAATATCGGCGTCATGGCGATGACCAAAGTTTATTCGACACTGATCTTTGTCATTGCGGCCGTCATGGCACTGATCCTCGGCATGTCGCCGAAATTCGGCGCGATCCTGCAGACCATCCCTGCCCCGGTTCTGGCGGGTCTTGCCGTTTCAGTGTTCGGCCTGATCGCCTCGGCAATGGCCCGCATCTGGATCGTCAACAAGGTGGACTTCGCGGATTCCCGCAACCTCTTCACCGCTGGCGTGGCGCTAATTTTCGGCGCTGGCGACTTCACACTGAAGATCGGCGATTTCGCTCTTGGCGGTATTGCCACCTCGACGCTTGCAGCCCTTGTGTTCTACCAGCTGCTCGGCATCGGTCGCAGCGAAAAACCAGCAGCATAAGAAACAAAAGGAGCGGGCCTTTGTCCCGCTCCTTCCATGCTGAAGCAGCTCATACTTGATCGACATCAATTACTGTATTTTTATATTCGTCTATGTCTGTGAACGAAGATCATCCGGATGAGACGGGCTCATGTTATCAGACCTTTTCGAACACAACCGGCAATGGGCAGCGGAAAAGCGCCAGGAAGACCCTGAATATTTCAGCCGGCTGTCATCGATGCAGCGTCCGGAATATCTCTGGATCGGATGTTCGGACAGTCGCGTTCCGGCCAATGTCGTCACCGGATTGCAGCCGGGCGAAGTCTTCGTACACCGCAATGTCGCCAATCTCGTCCATCGCGCCGATCTGAACCTTCTGTCGGTGCTTGAGTTTGCCGTCGAGGTGTTGGAGATCAAGCACATCATCGTCTGCGGCCATTACGGATGCGGTGGCGTGCGTGCTGCCATGGCCGGATATGGCCACGGCATCATCGACAACTGGCTCCAGCCGGTTCGCGATATTGCGCAGGCAAATGAACAGGAGCTGGACGGTTTTGCTGATCCCGAAGAACGTCTGAACCGGCTTTGCGAGCTGACCGTGGCCTCGCAGGTGGAAAGCCTGTCGCGCACGCCGGTTCTGCAATCGGCCTGGAAACAGAACAAGGATATCGTCGTGCATGGCTGGATTTACGGCCTCAAAGATGGCCTGTTGCGCGACCTCGAATGCGATTGCACGAAAAGCGTGCTGCGTTTTTCGTGTCAGCCAGCGGGATAATCCGCAAGCAGCTTTTCGGCCCTGACACGCATGTCCGGTCCGAGCTCGGTCGAACGTCGCGCAATCTTGTCGAAACAAACCGTAGTCGTCTCGTTGACCGCGCGCAGTTCGCCGTCCAGCGAACCCACCATCATCTGGCGAAAGGTGACCGACGAGCGCCCGACTTTCAGCACATGCGAACGGATCGTCAGCAGGTCTCCGGCTGGCACTTCCTGCTTGTATTCGGTTGTCGCGCGCACATCTGCCCAGCCGAAGCTGTCATCGGGAATTTTCCCGGCGATATGGCCCAAAAGCTGAAAGCTCGCATCATCGAACATCCCGGCATAATGCCGGACATTCATGTGTCCCATGACATCGCACATCCACGGATGCGCGACGCCGACAAAGGTGACAAGACCCCTCATCGCGCCACCGATTGATAACCACCGAGGAAGGCTGTGAGGTTATCGCCGAGTGCGTCGCACAGATAGCCACCTTCCTGCACGATGACCGTTGGCAGACGAAGCTTCGCAATTGCTTCGGCAATCCGGCCAAAACCGCCAGTGGTGACCGACAATCCGCCGAACGGGTCGCCTTCAAACGGATCGAGGCCAAGCGCCACCACCAGCGCATCCGGCGCAAAGGCTTCGATACGGCGGAAGGCCGTGTCGAGTGACGCAAGGAATTCGGCATCGCCGGATTTGCGCGGCAGCGGCAGGTTGAGATTGTAACCAAGCCCCGCACCCTCGCCGCGCTCATCGGCATGGCCCCAGAAAAATGGATAGAAGCGCACCGGATCGGCATGGATCGAGACGGTCAGCACGTCGGGACGGGCATAGAATATGCCTTGCGTCCCGTTACCGTGATGCAGATCAACGTCTAGAATCGCCACGCGCTCGGCTTTCGAGCGCAGGCGCTGGGCTGCGACCGCCGAATTATTGACGAAGCAGAAACCGCCAGCCACATCGGCAAAGGCATGATGCCCCGGGGGACGGCAGAGCGCATAGGCCGCGACCTCGCCTGCAAGCACCGCATCGGCGGCATCGACCGCGCTCCATGCGCTCCAGCACACGCTTTCCCAAGTATGTTCAGCAATCGGGCACGCCGTATCAGCCATGTGATAGCCAACCTGCCCCACGGCAGACGCCGGATAGCGACCGTCACGCGCCAGCGGGTGGATGTTCGGGATCACCTCTTCCGAAGCCTCATCAATACGCCGCCAACGGGCATAGATGTGCTGGAGGAACTCCAGATATTCCGGCGTATGCACGGCTGCAATCGGGCCAAGGCCATGATTTTGCGGACGGATAATCTCACAGCCTGCAGCCTTCGCACCGGCGAGCAGGCGCTCAACACGCTCCGGCTGTTCGGGGTTAGGCTGCGGCGCACCGCTGGAAAGAAAGGCTTTCGGGTCGTGACGCTTCTGCTCGACAGCGTAAAAGGCTTTCATGATTACTCCCTGATTTGATTGATACGCGCCAAGCGGGCGAAATCATCGCCATAGGCACCATGATCGCGGTCGGCTTCGATCCAGCCGATACCCAACCGGTCATAAAATCTCTGGGCGGCGACATTGTCCCGATCCACGGCCAACCGCAGATAGACGCCGCCGCGCGCCATCGACCAGGAGGCGACATGGCGCAAAAGCACCTCGCCGATCCCTCTGCCGCGAAAGGCTTCATCGACATAGAGGTCCTGCACGTAGACGCCCGGTTTGCCCAACCATGTCGAGAAGATCGGGAAGAACAGGGCAAGACCGGCAAACCTATCGTCCACCTCGGCGATCAGACTGGTGAAAGCCGCATAGGGACCAAAACCATAACAGCGGAAATCCTCAACCGTGCTGGAGATTTTTCCCGCAGCGCCAAGTCCTGCGCCCATCGTGCAGATTGCTGCGTGAATCTGTTCGGCATCGGCAAGTTCACCAAGCCGAACCACGACGCCGGTTTTACTGTCCAACACGATCTTCGGCATCAGAGCATTTCCTGTTTTGATCGAATCATTGGAAACTCTCGATCCTTTTGTTTTTACGCATGTCTTTATCCCGAAACCGGTTCCCACTTTCGGGAGACATGCTCTAGAACGCCACCCTGTCTCCACCTTTGAGGCCCAGATATTCTCGCGCCTCGTCAGGCGTTGCAACGTCCAGCGACAGGCCGTCAAGAATGCTGCGTATGCGACGAACCTGATCGGCATTGCTCTTGGCCAGCTGGCCGCGCCCGTCATAAAGGCTGTCTTCCAGCCCGACGCGGACATTGCCGCCCATCGCCGCTGCCATGGTAATCATCGGAATCTGGTGCCGTCCCGCCGCCAGCACGGAGAAGGAATAGTCGTCTCCGAACAGCTTGTCGGCGATCCGCTTCATATGCATGAGATTATCCGGATCGGCCCCGATACCACCCAGAACCCCGAAGACGAACTGGATAAACAGATGGCCGGACACCAGCCCCCGGTCGCGGAAATGCGCCAGCGAATAGAGATGGCCGACATCGTAGCATTCGAATTCGAAACGGGTGCCACAGCCTTGGCCGAGACTGGTCAGAATGCCTTCCATATCTGCAAAAGTGTTCTTGAAGATCGAATGACGGGTAGCTTCCAGCAATTCCGGTTCCCACGCGTGTTTCCATTCACGCGGCCTGTCGAGTGCCGGAAACAGCGCGAAATTCATTGAGCCCATGTTGAGCGAACACATTTCCGGTTGCGCCTTAAGCGGCGCCGCCAACCGGTCTTCCAGTGTCATCAGCGACGAGCCGCCGGTAGAAATATTCACCACCGCTGCCGTCGATTGCTTGATACGCGGCAGGAACTGCATGAACAGGTCCGGGTCGGCGGACGGCCTGCCGTCGCGCGGATCACGGGCATGAAGATGCAGGATGGATGCGCCCGCTTCCGCCGCCGCAATGGCTTCGCTCGCAATCTCGTCGGGCGTCACCGGCAGATGCGGCGACATGGAGGGCGTATGGACGGAGCCTGTCACCGCGCAGGTGATGATCACCTTGCGACGCGTCTTCTTCTTGTCGGTCATGATCCGGTTTCCTTACGCATTCACAGGCAGTTTGAGTTCACGCGCCAGAGCCTCCAGCGTGTCACCGAGGATGGCGGTGATCTCGCCGACCTGTTCGCGGCTCACAATCATCGGCGGGCAGACGAGGAAATGGTCACCCTCGACACCGCCGCGCGTGCGGCGCGAATAGATGATGAGCCCGCGTTCATAGGCGAGATCGACCATGCGCTGATGGGCGTTCAGTTCCTTCGGCAGCGGCTTCATGGTTTCGGGGTCAGAAACAAACTCGGCAGCCAGCAGCAGGCCTTTGCCGCGCACGTCGCCGATGAAGGGGAAGCGTTTCGCAAGCCCTTCCAGTTCGCCCTTCAATGCATCGCCCATGCGAGCGGCGTTGCCGACCAGATCGAGACGATCGATCTCCTGCAATACGGCCTTACCCGCCGCACAGGCCAATGGATTGCCGGCATAGGTGAAGCCGTGCAGGAAGCCACCTGCATCCAGAACCGGCTGGACGATGCGGGCCGGTGCCGCCATGGCGCCAAGCGGGCAATAGCCGGAGGCAAAGCCCTTGGAAAGCGCGATCAGATCGGGCTTGCAGTTCCAGTGATCGCCGCCCAAAAACTTGCCGGTGCGCCCGGCACCGCTCATCACCTCGTCATGAATCAACAGGATGCCATAACGGTCGCAGATTTCGCGGATGCGCGGATAATAGCTGTCGGGCGCAACCAGCGCGCCGGTGGACGCTCCGCCGATCGGCTCCATGATGAAGGCAAGCACGCTTTCAGGACCTTCTTCCTGAATCTTCTCCTCCAGCATGTCGGCATATTTCTGCCCGCGTTGCTCCATCGACAGATTATCGCGGTCGAGATAGGCGGTCGGAGCCGGGACTTTCGGCATTTCGCGCATGATGGGCGCGAAGGGCTCGCTCAATGCCGCGTAGCCGGTGACAGCCAGCGCGCCAAGCGTGCCGCCGTGATAGGACGGAAAGCGCGAAATCACTTTCCAGCGCTTGCCCTGCCCGGTCGCGACCGCCCACTGGCGGGCAAGCTTGATACAGGATTCGACCGCTTCCGAACCGCCGGAAACGAAGAATATCTTGTCCAGCCCTTCCGGCATACGCTCGGCGGCCATGCGTGCCAGATCTTCCGCCGGTTCGTTTTCAAAGTGCAGGCGATAGGCGAAGGTCACGCGGTCCATCTGCTCTTTCATGGCATCGAGCACGTTGCGATTGCCATGGCCGATATTGACCACCATCGCGCCGCTCGACCCGTCGATGACGCGGCGTCCGTCCTGATCCCAGATATAGATGCCTTCGGCCCGATCCACCAGCGGCCTGCGCAGGCGTGACTGGTAAAAAAGATGCGATGCCGGGCGTTCGTTCTGTGCTTTTGTGTTGAGCATGGCGTTACTCTGTCAGCGCTTGAGATATTGGTTGAGAACATTGGCCGTCACACGCTCGACCATGCGGTCGCCGCGTTTGAGAGCCGCTACCCACTCGCAGCTTCCGGCGTGGAAGACCTCGCCCTTGCCGCGTGGGAAATTGACGATCATGCCGCAGCCGCGCTTGATGCGTTCGACGGCTGCATCACCATTGTCGCCGATCAGCGTATCGGCCACGAATTTGGCATCGGCATCGGAGAGGAACTGGTCGTCGGCTGGAATATCTGCACTCTCCTCCTTGAGAGACGACATGCCGAGCGCCAGAATCTGCAATCCATCGGGAGCGCCACTGCCCTCCTCCGGCTCCGGCAATCCTCCCCGGATCACATAGTCGAGCCCGTCAACCTCATAGCCGAAGGCATGGCCTTCCGAGCCCAGGAGATCGCCGTAATAGATGCCGGTTCCCGCAAAGGCCCAATGCTCTGGGCGATAGACCGGGAAGCCGCGTACGCCGCGCGGGGCACAACCGCCCCAGCCGACGTAAAGCCCGCGCAACGCATTGAGGCCGAAAGTTTCGGCAGCAGGCCGTCCGGTTTCAGTCGCTTCCCAGCACCCGCTGGTGCGACGCGGATCAGCGGAGCGATAGACCGGGTCTTCGGCGCGGGCGCGATACTTGTAGCAGGTCTGGCGCTTGCCATTGTCCTCAAGCCGTGTCTGCCACATGAAATTGCCCGCAAAACGGGCCGCACGACCGCCGCCATCGACATAATTATCGACGGCATCACGCATTTCCCACGTCCAGTATTCGTCGTGACCGACAAAGGCAACGCAGTCATAACCGTCGAGGATTTCCGGCGAAAAATGCAGCTCGTGCTGACTGGCGAGATCGACCGCGTAGCCTTCCCGCTCGGCCCAGCGGAAGAACAGGCTGTCATAGCTTGCCCAGCCGGAAGAGGTATATTTCTTGGAATAGCCGTTGGCATAGGCCCATTCCATATGCGGATAGCGCGGGGGGGCGGCTGGCGGCGTCACAATTTCCAGCGGCACGCGCGGCGCATCGGATGGCAGGACAACAAAGCCACGGCAGAACGGGCGCTCGATGCTCACCGTCGTCGCATATTGATCGCCGTTCGGCCCGGTAATGCCCTGATAATGGTTGGAGCCGCCCCAGGTATTATAGGCTGTCCATGTGCCGGTGGCAGCGACCTGCAGGATACGACCCGGCTTACGGCCCGCCGCTGGGCGCAGGATGAAAAGGTGATGGCAATGGATCGACTGACCGTCATTGCCATGCGCCTTCAACGTGATGCGATAAGCGCCGGAAGGCCAGTTCTCATCCGTCTTGAAATCGAAAGTCGTTTCCCAATCGCAACCGACAACCGAACATTGCGCCGGTGTGTCCTGCCATTTGCAGTCGATCCCGCGTTTGGAGAAGACCGGCGTTTCCACCGCCCCGTCCCGCACAATCTCGATATCGAAACGCGAGGCGGTTGCGCTCACCTGTAGATGAACCGTCGCACCCGGAAGATAGGAATAGGCATCGGTATAGCACCAGATTTCGCCGCGAGGCCCGTCCATGCCGGGATATTCGTAATAATGACCAAGCACGGCTTCACGCCGCTGGGCCGGGGTCAGCCCGAAATCGGGAAATTCGTTGAGGTGTCTCTCGCTCATTCTGATACCTCAGGCAGCCAGATATTTCTTAAGGAAGGAGCGGGTACGCTCCTGCACCGGATTGCTCAAAATCTGATCCGGCGGTCCCTCTTCCACCACCACGCCGCCATCCATGAACAGAATGCGGTCGGCAACCTCACCGGCAAAACGCATCTCGTGCGTGACGATCAGCATCGTCATATGTTCGACGGCAAGCTGCTTCATGACGGCATTGACCTCGTCCACCAGCTCGGGATCGAGCGCCGAAGTAGCCTCGTCGAACAGCATCACCTTCGGCTGCATGGCGAGCGCTCGCGCAATGGCCACGCGCTGCTTCTGACCGCCCGACAGGCGCGAAGGGTAGACATCGATCTTGTCGGCAAGCCCCACCTTCGACAAAAGCTCCAGCGCCAGTGTGCAGGCCGCGTCCTTGCCCATGCCTTTCAGCTTGATCGGACCGAGCGTGATGTTTTCCAGCACCGTCAGATGCGGGAACAGGTTGAAGTGCTGAAACACCATGCCCATCTGCTGGCGCACCGCATTGATGTGCTTTTCGAAGGCCTGTCCTGCCAGCGGCTGGTTGACCTGCACGCCATCGAGCCAGACTTCGCCACCATTCAGCGTTTCCAGATGATTGATCGAACGCAGAAGCGTGCTTTTGCCGGAACCGCTGGGACCGATGATCGCCACGATCTGGCCGCGCGCCACTGAAAGGTCGATGCCTTTCAGCACTTCCAGCGCGCCGTAAGCCTTCCGGGCATCCTTCACTTCGACCATCGGTTTTGCCGATTTGGAGCTGCTCATCGCGTGACCTCCACTTTTCTTTCAATGCGCCGCAAACCGGCCTCAAGGACCAGATTGACCACGTAATAGATGGCCGCGACGGTGATATAGAATTCAAACGGGCTGAAGGTTTCGCTGATTGCAAGCTGGGCGCTGTGCACCAGTTCCGCAATGCCGATGATCGAAACCAGCGACGTGTCCTTCAGAAGAACGATCATGTTGTTGCCGATCGGCGGGATCGTGTTGCGGATCGCCTGCGGAATGACGACATAACGCAAAGCCTGACCATGGCTGAACCCGATGGAACGGGCGCCTTCCATCTGGCCGGGATCGACTGCCACAATACCTGCCCGGATAATGTCGGCATTATAGACCGCGAAGTGCAGGCTGAGGCCGATAATGCCAGCGCCAAGCGCGGGGATATTGATGCCGATCTGTACCAGCCCGAAATAGATCAGGAACAGTTGCAGCAGAAGCGGCGTTCCCATGAACAGCCACATGAAGAAACGCACCGGATAGGCCAGAATGGCAGGCGCATAAAGCACAACCAGCGCAAATGCGATCCCCAGCACGAAGCTCAAGAATGCCGACGAAACGGTCAGAACCAGCGTCCACCAAAGGCCGGTCAGAAGCAGATCCGTATAGGGAGTGACGATGCTGAAATCGAGGGCTTGCATCCAGTCCTCCCTCACTGCGCCGCGAAGCGCTTGTCGAGGAGATCGACCCCGCGCGCCACGATATAGATGATGATCATGTAGAGAACGGCTGCAACGCCGAAAATCTCGAACGGTTTGTAGGTCGAACCGATGAAACGCTGCGCCGTATAGGTCAGCTCAACCACCGAAATGGTCGAGACCAGCGCCGAACCCTTCAAAAGGGCAATAGCGTTGACGCCCAGCGGACGGATCATGAGGCGAGCGGCCTGCGGCAGCACGACGAACCGCATGGTCTGGCCACGCCCGAAGCCGATGGAGCGCGCGGCTTCGCTCTGGCCGCGATCGACGCTCTGGATCGCTCCACGGATCGATTCCGACATATAGGCGCCGATGTTCAGCCCAAGCCCGATAACGCCAGCAGCAAACGGTTCCAGATTGATGCCGATCTGCGGACCGCCGAAATAGAGAATGAAGAGCTGCACAAGGCAAGGCGTGCCGCGAAAGACACTGACATAGGCAGCTGCAAGTCCGCGCAGAATGGGGGAACGAGACAAGCGGCCCGCCACGAGTATTGCGGCCACCGCAAAGCCCAGGATCAGGGCCAGCGCGGAAATTTGCACAGTTACCCATGCCGCCTCCAGAAAGAACGGGAGGACGCGCTGCATCAACGCAAAATCCATCGGAAAACTCCGGTCAATCGGTTCTCAACCGGCCCGGACATATGCCGGGCCGGAATGACGACGTATCAGCGAATGTCGCTGCCGACCCATTCCATCGAGATCTTTTCATAGGTGCCATCGGCCATGATCTCGTCGAGAGCTTTCTGCATCGCTGCCTTCAGCTCGGGATTGTTCTTGCGAATGGCGATACCGATTGCAACGCTGCCGCCTTCAATGTCCGGCGTATCGAGCTTGCGGACTTTCTGTCCGGTTTCCTTGATCGCCACCATGACCGGGATGTTGTCGACGACAATGGCGTCGACACGACCCGAATTCAGTTCAAGCATCAGTTCCGGCAGACCCTTATAGGTGCGAATGGTCCAGCCACCCTGTTCTCGCGCCCACTTCTCATGGGTTTCACCAAGCGTTACGCCCAGTGTCTTGCCCTTGAGATCGTCGAGCTTCTGAACGGCGGAATCTTCCTTCACGAAAACCGCGCGGCCCGCGTGATAATATGGTCCCACAAAGTCCACTGCCTTCTCGCGTTCCGGCGTGATCGTCATGGAGCCGACCACCGTGTCGAACTTCCCCGCCCGAAGACCGGCAACGATACCGTCCCATGCGGTGGTGATGAGCTGTGGCTTCAACTGCATGCGCTCGGCAATCGCCGAACCGATGGAAGCATCGAAACCCACGACCTCGTTCTTCTCATTGACGAAATTGAACGGCGGATACTGGCCGCTCATGGCGATCTTCAGTTCGCCCGATGCCTTGATCTTTTCAAGATCATCCGCCTGTGCGGGCGCTACAGCAAAAACTGCGGTGGCGGCAATCGCGGCAGCGGCGATGAAACCCGTGAATTTGTTAAACATGCTGTTCCCGACTTCCTCTTGTTTGTTTTTCTTGAGGCTATTTGATGCCTCCCAATTTTCATGATTGCTTTTATGGATGCATTTCGCAAATAGATAATGGGAATGGATTACATAGATTTCATGAATGGATAAAACCATGTCGCTGCACCGCCCCGAGCGCCTTGTCTGGGATCTGGACTGGAACCTTCTGCGCAGTTTCGTGGTGATTGCTGAAGTGAAAAGCATCACCCGCGCTGCAGAACGGCTCAATCTCAAGCAACCAAGTGTGAGCAATGCGCTGCGCCGGCTGGAAGACCGCATCGGCCAGCGACTGGTGGAGCGTGACGCCACCCATTTTGAGCTGACCGAAGTCGGCAAACTGCTCTATGAACAGAGCATCGAAGTCTTCGGCGCTATTTCGCAACTGCCGCAGCTTGTGCGTGGGGTCGGTGACGATGTAACCGGCCATGTCACCATATCGGTGGCCAGTCACATTGTTTCGCCGATCTTCGACCGGGCGCTTGAACTTTTTCACGAACAGCACCCGCGAGCGACGCTGACGATCAATGTATCCGCCAGCACCGAAGTCGCGCGACTGGTTCGGGAGAAGCGTGCTTCTTTCGGTCTTGGGCTGGTGAGCAATCGAGATCCGGCGCTCGACTACACCATGGTCTATCGCGAATTCTTCGGCTTTTTCTGCGGCCCCCGGCACCGGATGTTCGGCCAGTCCGGGCTGACGCTTGCCGATCTGAAGGGAGAACCATCGGTTTCGTTCCAGACAGATCATATTGCCGACGCGCTGCGCCCGGTAGCTCTGCTACGCAGTGAGGCGCGGCTTTCACCGGATGTCGTCGGCACCTCGTCGAGCCTTGAAGAAGTGCGCCGGATGATCATTACCGGCCTTGGTATCGGCCCGCTTCCGCTGCATGTGGCGCGACGCGAGATTGATGACGGTCTTCTCTGGCGTTTGCCGCCTTACGACAACCCGCCCGCCATCGATGTTTTCCTGATCCACAATCCTGAAACCAATCTCAATAAGGCCGAGAAAGCCATGCTGGCCGGATTGAAGGGATTGATCGCTTCCACACCGCTGGAAGACCGTATTTACGGAGATTGACGAGCGGGCCCTACCCGCTCGTCCCTATTTAGCTACTCTGCCGCTTCTGCTGCGCACAGCGCGTCGCATTCGACTGCTTCCCGCGTGCCGGACAGGCTGGCCTGACCAAGCGCGACGGTTGCAACCGCGCTGAGGCTGGCGACAACAGAAACCCAGAAGCCGTTTGCTGCACCGAAATTGTCGACCACCCAACCGGAAACGAACGCACCAAACGCCATTCCGATGCCGATGCCCGTCATGACCCAGGTAATGCCTTCGGTCAGCATAGTCTCAGGCACGCGGCGTTCGATAAGGCCGAAGGCCGTGATGAATGTCGGAGAAATCGCAACACCGCTGACGAACACCGCCACGGCAAGAAGCGTGGTCGATGTGCCAGCGAAGGGTAATGGCAAGGCAGTCAGTGCCAGCACGCTGACGGCAATCATCAACTGGCGCTGTAGAGGCATCCGAAGCGACAATGCACCGAGCGTTATCCCCACAAGAAACGAACCGATGGCATAGACACCGATCACAAGGCTGGCCGCACCGGGCTGACCAAGCTCGCTTGTGATCGCCACAGCACTGACTTCGGCTGTCGCAAAGGTGGAGCCGACGAAGATAAGTGCCAGCGTGATGATCTGAACGGGACGCGACCAGATAGCGGAACGTTGCGGGCTGTCCTGATCGAGCGCACGAACTGGCGGTTCACTGGAGCGCTGCAGGAGGAAGGCGATCGTGCCCACGGCCAGAAAAGCCGTGCTGATAAGCATCCCCGCTTCGGGGAAAAGGGACACCGCCAGCGCCACGGAAAGGGAAGCGCCTGAAATATAGACCAACTCATCCGCCGCCGACTCGAATGCGAAAGCGGTGTTCAGTTCGGGGCGATTGCGGAAAATTTCCGTCCATCTTGCCCTTACCATGGCCGGGATGCTGGGCATGGCACCGGCAAAAAATGCCGAGACGAACAATGTCCAGTTTGCCCAGCCCTGATTTGTCGCTACGAGCAGAAAGGCGAAGGCTATCACCGAAACGACCGTGGCAGGCATGACGATGCGGCTTTGTCCGTAACGGTCGACAAGGCGTGAAATCTGCGGCGCTATGAATGCATTCGTGAGCGCGAAAGTGGCAGACACCGCGCCCGCCAGCCAATATTCGCCGTGCGTCTGCGCAAGCATGGCCACGATGCCGACAGGGGCCATCGCGATGGGAAGACGGGCGAAAAAGGCCGCCGCCGAAAAGCCGATAGCGCCTGGGGCGCTGAAAATTTCTCTATATGGATTGGACATCGGAGTGGGTCCTTGAAAGGGGAAATTACAACACTTGCATACGGTCCGTATGTTAATTAAATAATTGATACGCGGCGTATGTCAACTAATATACGCAGCGTATGCAAATAAAAGGAATCATGATGCGTAAACCGCGAAGCGAAATGATTGCTGAAACGAGGACGAAGCTGATGGCTGCGGGCCGCAAGGCTTTCGGGACCGTTGGTTACACTGAGGCTTCGATGGATGATTTTACAGCCTCTGCCGGGCTGACACGCGGCGCGCTCTATCATCATTTCGGCGACAAGAAAGGCCTTCTGCAGGCCGTAATCAACGAAATCGATTGCGAGATGGCCGCAAGGCTGTGCACGATTTCCGCCAAGGCACCCGACCGCTGGCAGGGCTTTGTCGACGAGAATACGGCCTATATCGAAATGGCACTGGAACCGGAAATCCAGCGCATCATGTTTCGCGACGGACCGGCGGTGTTCGGCGATCCCTCCAGCTGGCCGAGCGCCAATGGCTGTATCCGCACGATAACGACCAGCCTTGTCGCATTGCATGAAGAAGGTGTCATCGTCGATATCGACTCGGAAGCCGCCGCGCGGCTGATCAATGCGGCGAGCAGTGCTGCGGCCCAATGGATTGCCAATTCAGACGATCCCGAGACCACATCGAAGCGGGCCGTCAAGGCATTCCGGAAGCTTCTGGAAGGCCTGCTGATCCGAAAAAAATGAACTAGCCCGACACAATCGACGTGAAGTCGGTTATGCCCGCGAAGCGCGCGGCGCGGACCTTGCCATATTTGCTCTTGTCGACGACGAGATGTTTTTCGACAGCGCGCTGCATCGCCATCTGCTTGATCGGTACTTCATGGAAGTGTGAACACGTAACCCCGTGCTGCTCGTCGACGCCGCCAGCCGACAGGAAAGCTTTGTTGATGTTGACGCGCTTCAGGACGTCGATCCCCTCATCCCCTGAAAACGACGCCGCTTCCGGGTGATAAAGTCCGCCCAAAACAATAAGCCGCACATCACTGCGCTGCGACAGGATTTCCGCAATGTTGAGAGCGTAGCAGACAACCGTAATATGCTGGTTCTGCGGTATGCGGTGAGCAAGGTGCGGCATTGTCGTGCCGCAATCTATGAAAACAGTATCATAGGGTTCGATCAACGCTGCCGCTGCGGCACAAGCCTGCGCTTTGGCATTGGCATGGCTGTCTTTTTCAAAATCAAAGACATAATCGCCATTCACACCGTCCTGCGTGGGAATAATGTAACCACCCAAACAATTCAGCATCCCGCCATCGCTGCCGATATCGCGGCGAATCGTCATTTCCGACACGCCAAGACGCGCTGCCGCATCCCGCAGGCGAAGCACGCCAACGTCATCGACCAGCGCCGCCAGTTCGGCAATCCGCTCTTCCTTCCGGCTGATTCTGCTCACGCTGTCCCCAATCCTTGCGATCCGCTCACCCGTTTATACGTCCGTCACATTTCACGCAATGCGATCATCCGATCTTGACAGGCCGAACATAAATGTGAAACGATCCAAACATAATGATCGGATTGTAACATTATAATTCGCATTGTTGGGAGGATAAAACAACAGGGTTTTGCACGCCTCGAACAGAATTCCGTTCTTCGAGGACGTCAGACAGGCGGGAAAACAGATCGAATTTTCGCCCGGCCGGGAAGCCGGGCATGGAGGAGAACGCTGACGCGCCCTACCGTTCCAGGGTGCGTCAGCGTCAGCATCGTCCTACTGCAGCCAATGGCGCGGCGGGACAGGGAGTTCGGAGTTTCTTCTGGTCGAATACGCTGAAGGAGCTCCGGAATTTTGGAGTAATGCGCATCTATCCGAACCGGTCAGCGCTTTGGAGATGCGTCTTGGGAGGAAACACCGGTGAAAAAATTTCTAGCATCCGTGGCGATCGCCATGTCCGTGGCCGTTCCGCACGCTTTCGCGGAAGGCGTCGTTGATACGTCGAAGATCAACAAGGAACTGATTACCACTGCCAATGACAAGAAATACACCATCGCAACCGTCGTGAAGGTTGATGGCATTGCATGGTTCGACCGTATGCGCGACGGCGTCGACCAGTTCAAGGCAGACACCGGCAACGATGTCTGGATGGTCGGTCCGAGCCAGGCGGATGCCGCGGCACAGGTCCAGATCGTTGAGAACCTGATCGCGCAGGGCGTTGACGCCATCGCCATCGTGCCGTTCTCCGTTGAAGCCGTCGAGCCGGTTCTGAAGAAGGCGCGTGAGCGTGGCATCGTGGTCATCAGCCATGAAGCCTCCAACATCCAGAATGTCGATTACGACATCGAAGCCTTCGACAACAAGGCCTATGGCGCCAATCTCATGAAGGAACTCGGCAAGTCGATGGGTGGCAAGGGCAAGTATGTCACGACCGTCGGCAGCCTGACCTCCAAGTCGCAGATGGAATGGATCGACGGTGCCGTCGAATACCAGAAGGCCAATTTCCCGGAAATGTCGGAAGCAACTGGCCGTCTCGAAACCTATGACGATGCCAACACCGACTATAACAAGCTCAAGGAAGCGATGACCGCCTATCCGGACATCACGGGCATCCTCGGTGCGCCGATGCCGACCTCTGCCGGTGCCGGACGCCTGATCGCCGAAGGCGGCCTCAAGGGCAAGGTCTTCTTCGCGGGCACCGGTCTCGTTTCGGTCGCAGGCGAATATATCAAGAATGACGACGTTCAATATATTCAGTTCTGGGACCCGGCAGTTGCGGGCTATGCCATGAACATGCTGGCCGTCGCAGCGCTTGAAAAGAAGAACGACCAGATCAAGGCCGGTCTCAATCTGGGTCTGCCGGGCTATGAAAGCCTGCTGGCGCCTGACGCTGCCAAGCCGAACCTGCTCTATGGTGCAGGCTGGGTCGGTGTGACCAAGGAAAACATGGATAAGTACGACTTCTGATATCCATGGCTGCCTGACGGGAGGGGCTTCCTGCCCCTCCTGTCGGACAAATCGCATTCCAGCCTTGCACGAGGCCCCCATATGAATGAAAACCTGATCGAACTGCGCCATATCGGAAAACGTTTCGGTGGCGTCAGGGCGCTGGACGATGTTTCCTTTGCCATCAAGCCCGGCGAAATCCACTGTCTCGCGGGCGAGAACGGTTCCGGCAAGTCCACCATCATCAAGGTCATGTCGGGCGTCTACACGCCGGAAGACGGCGAGATACTGATCGACGGCAAATCAGTCGGCAAACTTGACCCCGTCAAGTCGGTTCACCACGGCATTCAGGTGATCTATCAGGATTTCTCGCTGTTCGGGAACCTGACGGTTGCTGAAAATCTGGCAATCAATACTTTTCTTATCGAAGGCCGCAAGGGCGTCGACTGGAAGCGCGTGCGTGACCTAGCACAGAAGGCGCTGGCGCGGCTCGACGTAAGCATCGACCTCGATGCGGATGTGGACAGCCTGCCGACATCAGGCAAGCAGATCGTGGCGATTGCGCGCGCCGTCATGGCTGACGCCCGCCTCATTATCATGGACGAGCCGACCACCGCGCTGACGCGGCATGAAGTCGATGCACTGTTCAAAATCGTGCGCGATATTCAGGCACAAGGCATCGCGGTGCTTTTCGTCAGCCACAAGATGCGCGAGATGCTGGAAATCAGCGAAAGGCTGACCGTCTTCCGCAATGGCAAGAAGGTTGCCGAAGGCCCGATTTCCGATTTCGACGAACCGTCGATCACCCGCGCGATGACCGGTCAGGAACTCACATCGGACCATTATCACTGGACCCCGCGTGAAGGCGCTTCGGCCAATCCGATCCTTGAAATCACAAACCTTTCTGTTCCGGGGGCGGTGGAAAATGCGAGCCTCGCTCTCAATGCGGGCGAAATCGTCGGCATATCCGGGTTGATCGGCTCCGGTCGCACGGAACTCGCACTCGCGCTCTTCGGCATGAAGCCGGATTTCACCGGCACTGTTCGTATCGATGGCAAGCAAGTTCATCCAAAGACAGTTCAGGAAGGGATCGCCTGCGGCGTCGCCTATGTGCCGGAAGACCGCCTGACGGAAGGCCTGTTCCTGACGCAATCGATCGAGCGCAACATCATCGTCACTTCCATCGAAAAATTCGTGCGCGGCCTCTTCATCGACCGCAGACAAGCTGACACCACAACCCGCGACATGTTTTCGGCGATGCACATCGTTGCCCCCGGTCCGCATACGCCGGTCAATCACCTGTCGGGCGGCAATGCGCAGCGTGTGGTGCTGGCACGCTGGCTTTTGACAGGTGCCAAAATCCTGATCCTCAATGGACCAACCGTCGGTGTCGATGTCGGCTCCAAGGCACAGATCCACAATATCATCCGCAAGCTCGCCAGTGATGAAGGGCTCGCCGTCCTGATGATTTCCGACGATGTGCCCGAGCTGGTGCAGAACTGCAATCGTGTGCTGGTGATGCATCGCGGACGTTTCGTCGACGAACTTTCCGGTGAAACCATGACCGAAGATGCCGTCAATGACCGGCTCAAGACGCTGAATTGAGGAACCGGCACATGAAGTTTTTTCGCAGTACCGAATTCATCATTGCCTGCGTGCTGTTCGCGGCCATGGTTATTATCGGCCTCATCAATCCGGCATTCTGGTCGCTGGACAATATCTTCGGCCTTCTGCGCTCCAATGTCGTGATCGGCATCATGGCGCTCGGTGTGTTGCTTGTGATGATTTCCGGCGGCATCGACGTCTCCTTCACCGCCTTTGCTATCGCGGCCATGTATCTGACCGTCCGCGCCATGGTTTATCTCGGCTATGACGGCGTGCTCATTCCGTTTGTGGCAGCAACGCTGATCGGCCTGCTGCTTGGCGCATTCAACGGCTTCATCATCCATCGTTTCAAGATGATCCCGCTGATCGTGACGCTCGGTACTGGCTCCATCGTGCGCGGGCTGGTGCTTGGTCTGGTGGGTACAAGCACCGTTAACATCAACAAGATGCCGAAGGAGCTGATCGAGTTTGGCAAGACGGATGTTGTTTCGCTGACCAATGCCGCCGGAACAGCCTTTAGCCTGACCGCAATGTTCCTCGTCTATCTGGCGCTAGCGCTGCTGATCCACCTGATCCTCAATTATACGATGATCGGGCGCAGCGTTTATGCCTATGGCGGCTCGCCGGAAGCGGCAAAGCGTGTCGGCTTCAATACCCGCCGCACGATCTTCTTCGTCTATTGCGTGGCCGGTGCACTGGCAGGTTTCGCAGGGCTTCTGCATTCCTCGATGATCTGGCTTGCCAATCCGCGCGATTTCGTCGGGCTTGAACTGGACGTGATCGCAGCCGTGGTTCTGGGCGGCGCATCGATCTTCGGCGGACGCGGCACGGTTCTCGGCACGCTGATGGGCGTCTTCATGCTCGTCATGGTCAAGAACTCGCTCATCATCATGAAGGTGGACACCACATGGCAGCGCGTCGTTGTCGGCCTCATCATCATCGTCGCCACAGCCATCACCGCATGGCGTGACCGCAAAAGTATCGCTTGAGAGGAGAACGCGACATGAAACAGTCTTTCGACATGCGCCGCATCCTTGGCGGAGACAATAATATCATCCAGCTCATCGTCATCACCGTACTGGTCTTTGCGCTGATGACCTGGATGAACCCGGACAAGTTCCTGCGCTATTACAACTTCGAATCCATCAGCTACATCATGCCGGAGCTGGGTATCCTCTCCATCGCCATGATGATTGCCATGCTGACAGGCGGCATCGACCTTTCGGTGGTGGGCATCGCCAATCTGGCGGGCATCATGGCCGGGGTCTATTTCCATTCCTCCATGGTGCAGGCGGCACAGACGTCCGGTTCCGGCATGCTGTTCTACACCATCATCGGCATATTGCTTGCCGTGCTGATCGGGCTGGTATCGGGCCTTGTCAACGGCCTGCTCATAGCCAAGCTCCGCATCACACCGATCCTTGCCACACTCGGCACCGGACAGGTTTTGATGGGGCTGGCACTGGTTCTGACAGGCGGCCCGGCCATCGTCGGCTTCCCTGATGCGTGGAACTGGGTCGGCAATGGCAAGCTGTTCGGCGTTGCCACGCCATTCCTGCTGTTCATCGCGGTTTGCATCGTCGTGGCAATTCTCCTGACACGCACGACGCTCGGCATCAATCTCATGCTGATCGGCACCAATCCGCGTGCAGCCGCCTTTGCCGGTATCCGCAAGGATCGCATGATCCTCTATTCCTACATGCTCACCGGCGTGCTCGCCTCCATAGCCGGGATCATCCTTTCGGGCCGCACCAATGCCGCCAAGTCGGACTATGGCGCATCCTATCTGCTGCAGGCCGTGCTGATCGCCGTTCTCGGCGGCACCAATCCGGCGGGTGGAAAGGGACGTGTTCTGGGCGTCGCCATCGCGCTGATTGCTCTAATGCTGCTTTCCTCCGGCTTCCAGATGATGCGGTTCTCCAACCACCTCATCGATTTCATCTGGGGCGCTTTCCTCATTCTCGTCATTGCGATCAACGCATCGCGCAATCAGGGCAGGTGATCCCTTATGCAGGACATCGAATTTCATCTTCGCCGTCAGGATTTTGTCCAACAGCCGCATGTCGTCGCCAATACCTATGGCCTCAGCGTCACCGCCTTTCGCTATCCAAGCGGCATCGAGGCGCTGCTGGTCGAGAACGAACGCGGCAATCTCATCGTGCTGCCTTTCATGGGGCAGATGATCTGGGGCGCGGAGTTCGACGGCGTCGATCTGACCATGGGCAACAGCTTCTCCATGCCGCGCCCGGCAACGACCATCGTCGAGACCTACGGCTGCTTTGCGTTCCATAGCGGCATCCTGCGCAATGGCTGTCCTTCGCCTCAGGACAATCATCTTCTGCATGGCGAAATGGCTTGCGCGAAAATGGACAAGGCCGGTCTTCTCTTCGGCCATGACGAGCGCGGCGCCTTTGTCGAAATCACCGGTGAATATGAACATGTGATGGGCTTCGGCGCGCATTATCTGGCGCGGCCAACCGTGCGGCTTCATGCGGATGAAACATTGTTCGACATCACCATGGATGTCGAGAACCTTTCATCCGCTCCGATGGAGCTGATGTATATGTGCCACGTCAATTTTGCCTATGCGGAAGGTGCGCGAATCGTCCAGCCAGTGCCCTATACGCCGGATCATGTGCAGGTGCGCACAGCCGTTCCCGGCCACGTTACGCCCAATGATGATTACCTGTCGCTGATCGACGAATTGGCCACCGATCCAGCCGCGATGGAAGTGCTGGACGAACCGGAGCGCTACGATCCCGAGCAGGTCTTCTATATTCGCGGATTGCCGAAAGATGCCGAAGGCAACACCCATCTGATGATGCAGCTTCCCGAGGGCGACGGATTTGGCATTTCCTACCCGACCGAAATCTTCCCAAAAACCGTGCGCTGGATTCTCGTGAACGGGGATGCACAGGTTGCAGCCTTTGCCCTGCCCTCGACCTGCGAGCCGGAAGGTTATCTGGCGGAAAAAGCCAAGAACAATGTGCAGGTGCTGGCATCGGGTGAGCGCGCCGTTTTCCCCGTACGCGTCGGCTATCTCGATACAGCCGCCGCCGAACAGTTTGAAGCCACGATCAAGGCACTCTGAAATTTCAAAGGAACGTCTCATGACCAGAAAGATCGGAGTGGTCGGCTCCAACATGGTGGACCTCATCACCTATGTGAACCGTATGCCCGGCCCCGGCGAAACGCTGGAAGCCCCGACATTTGAAATCGGCTGTGGTGGAAAAGGCGCCAATCAGGCCGTGGCTGCCGCGCGCCTTGGCGCAGATGTGATGATGGTCACGCGTGTGGGCGACGATATTTTTGCCGACAATACCATCCGCAACCTGAACGAGTTCGGCGTCGATACGCGCCATGTGCGCAAGGTTCCCGGCAAGTCGAGCGGTGTAGCACCCATCTTCGTGGAACCATCGGGTGAAAACTCGATCCTGATCGTCAAGGGCGCCAATGCCGATCTTCTGCCTGCCGAAGTCGACAAGGCTGCCGACGATCTGAAAGCTTGCGGCCTCATCCTGATGCAGATGGAAGTTCCGGTCGAGACAGTCTACCACACCATCGCTTTCGCCGCTGAAAACGGCATCGAAACCATTTTGAATCCTGCGCCTGCTGCCGCCGACCTTGATCCCGAACTGATCCGGCAGGTGACTTTTCTCGTGCCGAACGAGAGCGAGCTTGCGATCCTCTCCGGCCTGCCGACCGGCACGGACGATGAGATCGTTACCGCTGCGCGTTCGCTCATCGCGCGCGGCATCCGCACCGTCATTGTCACGCTCGGCGGACGCGGCGCACGCATGATTACCGCCAGCGAAATCGTCAATATTCCCCCGGTCAAGGTCACACCAAAAGACACGACCGGCGCAGGCGACGCTTTTATCGGCTCCTTTGCCCGCTTCTACGCCGGGACCGGCGATGTGGAAGCCTCGCTTCGCAAGGCCGCTCTTTATGCGGCCCATTCCATCACCCGGCCGGGCACGCAGAAAGCCTATGCCAGCCAGGAAGAATTCGAAACGTTCTGCCGCGATCACGCCCCTTCGACCGAACGTGCCTGATCGCACTTGAACGTAATTGAACCCACGAACGGACAATGAAATGACCGAAGCCCTCCCCCGCAATAACGGGACACCGCTCAAGCCGGAATGGTTTGAGGATATGTCCGTCAATCGCAGCGCTTCCGAGCGCCGTGCCGCTACGATTAGCGCCCGCCGTTCGGTGAAAAAGGAATATCAGGCGGCGTGGCTCATCCGCGCCATCCAGTGCATAGACCTGACGACGCTTGCAGGCGACGACACGGCGGGCCGCGTGCGCAGGCTCTGCGCCAAGGCGCGCCGTCCGGTGCGCGAGGATATTCTGGAAGCGCTCGGCCTTGCAGATGCAGGCATCACCACCGGCGCGGTCTGCGTTTATCCCACCATGGTGTCCCATGCCGTGAAGGCGCTTGAGGGTTCCGGCATTCCGGTTGCCTCGGTGGCGACAGGCTTTCCCGCCGGACTGACGCCGCTGCCGCTCCGCCTTGCTGAAATCACCTATGCCGTCGAACAGGGCGCAGATGAAATCGACATCGTGATTACGCGCGAGCATGTGCTGACACAGAATTGGTCGGCTCTTTACGATGAAATTGCCGCCATGCGCGAAGTCTGCGGGGATGCGCATATGAAGGCGATCCTCGCCACCGGCGATCTCAATACGCTGACCAATGTTTATCGCGCCTCGATGGTGGCGATGCAGGCAGGCTCCGATTTCATCAAGACCTCGACGGGCAAGGAAGACGTCAACGCCACCTTGCCAGTGAGCCTGACCATGGTGCGGGCGCTGCGCGATTATGGCGAGCTTTCCGGTCAGAGTGTCGGCTTCAAACCCGCGGGCGGCCTCAAGACCGCAAAGGACGCGCTGGCCTGGCTCACGCTGATGAAGGAAGAACTCGGCAATCGCTGGCTGGAGCCCGACCTGTTCCGCATCGGCGCATCGTCGATGCTTGGCGATATCGAACG
The DNA here is from genome assembly GCF_000017405.1 of Brucella anthropi ATCC 49188. Taxonomy (NCBI): domain Bacteria; kingdom Pseudomonadati; phylum Pseudomonadota; class Alphaproteobacteria; order Hyphomicrobiales; family Brucellaceae; genus Brucella; species Brucella anthropi. The sequence continues at coordinate 115,999 of NC_009668.1, read as the reverse complement.
GCAATTGGAGCACTTCGTGACCGGGCGCTACTCCGCCGCCAACCGTCACGCCGCTGCTTAAACTTGGAATTTCGCATTCTCCTGCGCAAAACCACTTCGCACTTTTGCTGGAAATGCTCGTAAGGAAAATTTGAAATGCGACCCATCAAGGACATCCTGAAGACCATGGAATATGGACCTTCCCCCGAAGCAAACGGCGATGTGAACCTGTGGCTGGAACAGCATGGCCGTTCCTTCGGCCACTATATCAACGGGACCTTTGTCAAACCGGAAGGCCGCAAGGCAATTGCGGTTGCCAATCCGGCCAATGGTGACAAGCTCGCCGAAATCACCTGCGGCAACGCGGATGATGTCGATCAGGCGGTGAAAGCCGCCCGCACCGCTTTTGGCAAATGGTCCAAACTTTCGGGCTATGAGCGGGCCAAGTATCTCTATGCCATCGCGCGCCATATTCAGAAGCGCGAGCGTTTTCTGGCCGTACTGGAAACCATGGACAACGGCAAGCCGATCCGCGAAACCCGCGACATCGACATTCCGCTCGCCGCCCGTCACTTCTATCACTATGCAGGCTGGGCCGAGATGTTGGAAGATGAGTTCAAGGGCTTTTCGCCCGTTGGCGTCTGCGGTCAGGTCATTCCGTGGAATTTCCCGCTTCTCATGCTTGCCTGGAAGATCGCACCAGCTTTGGCCGCCGGTAACACGGTCGTGCTGAAACCTGCCGATCTGACGCCGCTCTCGGCCATTGCCTTTGCCGAGATCTGCCATGAAGTCGGCCTGCCCGCCGGTGTCGTCAACGTCGTGCAGGGCGATGGTAGCACCGGTGCGGAAATCTGCGGCCATGACGGCGTGGACAAGGTGGCCTTCACCGGCTCGACACAGGTTGGTCGCGTCATCCGCGAACAGATTGCCGGATCGGGCAAGAAACTGTCGCTGGAACTGGGCGGAAAATCGCCCTTCATCGTCTTTGAAGATGCCGATCTTGATGCCGCAGTTGAAGGCGTGGTCGATGCCATCTGGTTCAATCAGGGCGAAGTCTGTTGCGCCGGGTCGCGCCTGCTCGTGCAGGAAGGCATTGCCGAGCGCTTCTATGCCAAACTCAGAAAGCGTCTCGAGACATTGCGCGTGGGTGATCCGCTGGATAAATCCACCGATGTCGGCGCCATCGTTTCACCCGGTCAGGTGAAGCGCATTTCCGATCTGATCCAGAAGGGCATTGAGGAGGGCGGCGAGCTCTGGCAGACGCCGAACCTGCTACCCGCAAAGGGCAATTACATCGCGCCCGGCTTCTTCACCGAAGTGGATCAGGCATCAACCGTCTGTCAGGTGGAAATCTTCGGACCGATTGCGGCGGCGACAACTTTCCGCACACCGGACGAAGCCGTCTCGCTCGCCAACAACACACGTTACGGATTGGCCGCTTCGATCTGGTCCGAAAACATCAATGTCGCACTCGATCTTGCTGCGCGGGTGAAGGCCGGCGTCGTCTGGATCAACTGCACAAACATGCTGGATGCAGGCGCAGGCTTCGGTGGCTATCGCGAAAGCGGGTTCGGTCGCGAAGGCGCACGCGAAGGCATGTACGAATATCTCGTCTCCGATTGGGAAAAGGCACTGTCCGCGACCAAGATTGCGGAAGCCTTCGTGCCATCAGCTTCGCCCTCCGGCGACGACAAGATCACCATCAACGGTATCGACCGCACGATGAAGAACTATATTGGCGGCAAGCAGGCACGTCCGGATGGCGGCTATAGCTATTCGGTCACCGGCAAGGGCGGCTCGGTCATCGGTCAGGCTGGCATCGGCAACCGCAAGGACATCCGCAATGCGGTGGAAGCTGCAAGCAAGGCTGGAAGCTGGGGCGCAGCCACTGCGCATAACCGGGCTCAGGTGCTCTATTATCTTGGCGAAAACCTCGATGCACGCCGCACGGACTTCGTGGCACGGCTGATCGAAAGCACCGGCGTCAGCGAAAAGAAAGCGGAAGAGGAATTTGAAACCGCGCTGCGCCGGATTTTCTATTATGCCGCACAGGCCGACAAGTTCGACGGAGCGGTTCATTCCACCAAGTCGCGTCATGTGACACTGGCGATGAACGAACCATGGGGCGTGATGGGCATCGTCTGCCCCGACGAAGCGCCGCTTCTCTCGTTCGTTTCACTGGTACTTCCCGCCATTGCCATGGGTAACCGGACGGTCGTTGTACCATCGAGCCGTCATCCGCTGATCGCAGGTGATTTCTATCAGGTGCTCGACACGTCCGACGTGCCCGGCGGCGTGGTCAACATCGTCACTGGCGAGCGTGACCTTCTGACGAAGACACTTGCCGAACATGATGACGTTGCTGCGCTCTGGTATTTTGGTTCACGTGAGGGCAGCGCAATGGCCGAAAAGGCGTCAGCCGGAAACCTCAAGGCCACATGGGTCACCAATGGCCGCTTGCCGAACTGGTTCAACAAGACCGAAGGACAGGGCCGGGATTATCTGCGCCGTGCCATTCAGGTGAAGAATATCTGGGTGCCATACGGGGCATAGATCAGAACCAAAAGGCCCGCTTCGGCGGGCCTTTTGATGCAGGGTTTTCGCGCTTATTGCGGCACCCACAAAATAGTGTCTGGATTGATCCCCAACAGGAGGGCCTGTGCGACCGCTCGCGCCTTCAGCTCTCCGCTTGCCTCGGGCTCGCGCGAAAGCACCCAGAAATAGCTCCGCGTCGAACCGACAATGATCGACCACTGGTAGTCGTCTTCATCGATATCCACGATATTATAGCCCCCGTAGAAGGGTCCAAAGAATGAAACTTTCAACGCGCCTTCATCGGCAGATCGCACAAAGCGAGCGATTCCTGTGGCTTGTGTCCAACGCGCTTTCCATGGATCGAAGCCGCGATTGACCACTTTTACGGTTTGATCGGGATTCAATGAATATTCCGCCGTCGTCCGGGTTAAACCGCGCTCGAAGCGGTTTTCAAGCCGCCCGATCTCGTACCACTTGCCGAGATAACGCGTGAGATCGAAGGGTTTTACCGGCACGATACCCTGCGGGATTTGCGGCGAACTTGCCCGTGTCAGCGCATATCCTACCGCCAATCCTGTCAGACCAAGAGCAAGCTTTCCAAATCTCATTGTCTTCCCTTCCTTTGTCGCATGAAGGGACAAACCGATGCGATGGCGATTGGTTCCCGACGGTAAACAAGATGAGCTTCCGCAGCGTCATGCCACTGTCATGCAATCGGAATAGAAGCTCCCAATCTATTTGGATTGTGGGAAAATGTTGCATTCCTCGAATATTAAAGCGGATGTCGCCGTTCGGGCCGAAGGGCTGAATCTGGCCTACGGCACGGCCACCATCTTGAAAAATATCGATCTTTCACTGCCGAAGGGACAGACGCTCGCTTTGCTCGGGCCATCCGGTTGCGGCAAGACAACGCTGCTCCGTCTCGTGGCTGGCCTTCTCGCCCCGACGAAGGGCTCGATCACAATCAACGGCGTCACCGTCGCCGATGCCAAGACAGGATCGTTCATTCCGCCTGAGAAGCGCCATCTCGGCATGGTGTTTCAGGATTATGCGCTCTGGCCGCATATGACTGTTTTCGGCAATGTGTCCTTTCCGCTCGAAATGCGCGGCTTCGGCCGTGCAGAGCGCGAAAAGCGTGTTGCCTCGGCACTCGACCGCGTCGGTCTTTCGGGCTTCGGCGAGCGTGCCATCAGCGATATGTCGGGCGGCCAGCAGCAACGCGTCGCCATTGCCCGCGCCATCGTCGCCGAGCCGGGACTGGTATTGTTCGACGAGCCGCTTTCCAATCTCGACCGCGAACTGCGCGAAAACATGGTCACCGAGATCGGACAGCTTGTCGCCAATCTCGGCCTGACCGCGATCTATGTCACCCACGACCAGAGCGAAGCTTTCTCGCTTGCCGATCAGGTAGCTGTCATGCGCGCCGGTGTGATCGAACAGCTCGCCGCCCCCGAGGCGCTTGTCGCAGAACCGACAACACCGGAAGTCGCAGATTTTCTGCGGCTCGGCTGTGTCGTCCCGGTGGAGCGGCGTGAAAACGCCTACAGGATTGCACGCACCGAGATCCACATCGCCCATGGCTCTCATGCGGGACAGGCAACGCATGTCTTGTTGCCGTCGCGCTCGGTTCGCAGCGTGCCCGTCCATGAAGCTGCAATCCCGGCAACGGTCCTGCGCTCGCAGTTTCGCGGCGACGGTCATCTGACCACAGTGCGCATCGGCTCGCAGCAGGACGGCCACGAACTGACCTATCTCGACAGCATCCGTCTTTCACCCGGCGTTCCGGTCGGCATCTCCGTCGATGCCAGCCAGCTGCGCTGGTTCTCAAAATAGACCATTCCATCAGGAATATCTCAGGAGGCAAACATGAAAAAATCCATTCTCGGCGCGGGGCTTGCGCTTGTCACCGCTTTGCTGGCCAGCACTGCGGCCTATGCAGATATCACGGTTTACTCGGCTGGTCCGGGCAGCCTGATCGAAAAGCTTGCCGCAGGCTTCACCGCCAAGACCGGTGCGAAGGTCAATGTCTTTCAGGCAACGACCGGCAAAGTCATGGCGCGCATCGAAGCGGAAGCCGCCAATCCGGTTGTCGACGTTCTGATCTCGGCCTCATGGGATACGGCAACCGACTTCGCCAAGCGTGACTGGTTGGTCGCCTATACCAGCCTGAACGCCGAAAAAGTGCCGGATTTCCTCAAGAATGAAACAGCGGTCGCGCAGGGCGTCTCTGCCCTCGGTATCGCGTGGAACCCTGCCAGCAAGACGCCGAAGCCCGCCGAATGGGCGGATCTCGCCAAGCCTGAATACAAGGATCTCGTCAATCTGCCGGACCCGGCACAGTCGGGAGCAACCTTCGAGCTCGTTGCCGCCCTTCAGGCGCAACAGGGTTGGGACCTGTTCCGGAACCTGCACGAAAATGGCGCAACTGTCGCCGGTGCCAATGCAGAAGCTTTGAACCCCGTCCTTCAGGGCGCCAAGGCCGCCGTGTTCGGTGCCGTCGACTACATCTCGCTCGCGGGCAAGGCCAAGGGTGAATCCATCGACGTCATTTTCCCGACATCCGGCACAGTGATTGCACCGCGACCGGCCATGATCCTCAAATGGTCGAAGAACCAGGACGAAGCCAAGCAGTTCATCGATTATATGCTGTCCGACGAAGGCCAGAAAATGGTTGCCGACACCTATCTGATGCCGTCGCGCACCGACATTCCGGCCAATCGCCCGCTGATCGGCGACCTGAAAATCCTGCCGATCGACGCCAAGGAAGTCTATGGCAAGCGCAACGATACGCTGAAGGAATTCGGCGCCGCTTTCGCAGCCAGCAACTAATACTTGGGGGACAGACAGATATGAAGACAGGCAGTGCGGCGGCTGGCAACCCGCTCGGATTTGTTGCGGTAGCCGGGCTTGCATTCATTGTCGCGGTGCCGTTTGTCTTCATCGTCCTTCAGGCAATCTTTCCGCAACTGGGGAGAGGCTCGCTGGCCGAGCCTTTTCTGCATCTCTCGGCCCTGTTTGAAGACCCGAAGCTTTTGCGCATGAGCAGCAATACCGTTCTGCTCGGGCTTTCGGTGGTTGTGCTTTCTGCCCTCATCGCCGTACCGCTTGCAGTTTTCCGGGCACTCTACAAGGTGCCGTTCGCCATATTATGGGACGTGCTGATGCTCGTGCCCTTCATGATCCCGCCCTATATTGCCACGCTTGGCTGGATAATGACCCTGCAGCCGCGCGGTTATCTTGAACAGCTCACAGGTTTCAATCTGGCTCCATTCCTGTTTTCTGTCGCAGGCATGAGCTTCGTCATGGCGCTGAACACGTTTCCGCTCGTCTATTTCGCGGTGTCGCGTACGATTGAAGCAGTTGGCGCTCGTTATTCCGATGTCGGACGGGTGTTCGGGGCTTCGCCGTGGCGCTCCTTCTTCCGCATTACCCTGCCCCTGGCGACGCCGGGCCTCGCGGCAAGTCTTCTTCTGGTTTTCGCGGCAGCTATCGAGGAATACGGTACGCCAGCAGCCCTTGGACGCCGTTCCGGCTTTGACGTTCTGGTAACGGAAATTGATCTGCGCATTTCCGACTGGCCTATCGACCTTGCAGGAGCTGCCGTCTTTTCGCTGGCGCTTGTATGCCTGTCGCTGGCCGCCTTTCTCGTCCAGCGCTGGATACTGACGCGCCGCTCCTATGTGACGACGGGCGGCAAGCCGCAGGCAAAGGACAAGCGTCCGCTTGGGGCCCTTACAATTCCGGTGGTGGTTCTGTTCGCCATCATCGCCTTTGCTGCGACCGGCATTCCTCTGCTGGCCATTCTGGCGACCGCTCTTTCCAAAACCGTATCTGGCGGGTTGACCCCATCGAACCTCGGCTTCGACAATTTTGCAGCCATTGCCGAAGACAGCGCAGGTGGCATGCGTGCACTGGTCAACAGCCTGTCACTCGGTGTTGCGAGTGCCCTGCTGACAGGACTGCTCGGCGCGGTTGCCGCCTATGCCGTGGTGAAGATGCGCTTTCGCGGGCGTTTCTGGCTCGACATACTGACCGTCCTGCCCAATGCCCTGCCCGGCGTCGTTGTGGCCGTCGGTCTCATTCTGGCATGGAACCAGCCGATGCTGCCTGTCTCGCCCTACAATACGCCGCTGATCCTGCTGCTTGCCTATTGTTGCATTCTTCTGCCGCAGCCGATCCGCTATGCATCGGCTGCCTTCCACCAGATCGGCGACAATCTGGAAGCTGCGGCACGAGTGTGCGGCGCAAACAGCTTTACCGCTTTCCGGCGCATCATGCTGCCTCTGATCGCCCCCAGCCTGATAACGGCGATGTTGCTCGTCTTTGCCGTCGCCACGCGTGAGCTCGTCGCATCGATACTGGTGGCTCCGGTTGGAATGCAGACCATCTCGATCTTCATCTGGCGTCAGTTCGAGCAAGGCTCAGTCGGCCTCGGCATGGCCATGGCATTCATCGCCATTCTCATCACCACGCTTTTGCCCTTGGTTCTGATGGGGTTGTTGAAGCGCTCCGGTCTCGTTAGAATTTGACCTTCCGTTCCCAATCGGGAAATGCCAACAGCAGGGTCGAAATTCCAGTGCCTTGAAAAGCCGGGAGAACCGTTTTGACGAAACAAGCCGTTGTCTTGAAAAGAGAAGAATGGGCGAGGCGTGATGATGCCTGGTCTGGGCGCGTCGAAGGCAAGAGATTTGGCACCGATGCGTCGATCATATTCTTCTCGACCGATGTTGTAGGGCATGGTCCCAAACTGCACCGGCACCCCTATGACGAGATTTTCATCGTCCGTCAGGGAAATGCCCTGTTCATTGTTGGCGATGAACAGATCGAGGCGACGGAGGGACAGGTTGTCTTCGGTCCGGCAAACATACCGCACAAGTTCATCAATCTCGGGCCCGGGCGTCTGGAAACAACCGATATTCACGTTACCCAACATTTCGAGCAGGAGGACCTCGAGTGAAATAGGGGCAACGTCTCCCCCGCATTTTGGTAGAATTATCTTGTCTTCGCCTTCAAAGATGATAATTTTAGTCATATTAATGCGACGGTATCCGGGCGCATTTCTTACGAAACATGTCCGGCCATGAAGCCGGAATTCCAATGAAACGCTGTCGCATACGGATCGGAACGTTTTGGGCTTCTGGCATTCGATGATCTGGCAAGCCGAAGGCATCCGGGTGGTTGCGCCGGTTCAATGGCGCGTACTGGACGGGCTGGTCAGTGTCTATTGGGAGGCTGAAAGCCAGACGGGAGCCAATGGCTATTTCCTGTCGCACGATCCCCGCATCATGATCTTTTTTCAGGATGTTTCGTCAAACATTCGCATATCGAACGACAGCAGCGTCCTTACCCAGCATCACCGCCCGATGACGCGTGCGATCTACATACCCGCTGGCGTACCGATGTGGACGAATACGGTTTCGCTTCACCGGTTTTCGCACCTGAACCTGCATTTTCACAAGGATCGGCTGCTCAAATATCTAAGTCCGACACTCGGCACCTCTATGGCCATGGCCGCCATGCGCAGTCCGGTGGAAATTCAGGACCTTGGCGCCATAGAAATGCTTGCCCGCCTGCTCGTCGATGAAACAGCCAATCCGGTAAAACACGGGCTTTTTGCGGAAAACCTCATCGGCAGCATTCTGACCGGGCTTCTCGATATACCGAACGAGGATAACAAGCAGGGCTACGGCCGCCTCACCATGGCGCAGATGAACAAGCTGAACGCACGGTTCGACAGTTGCGGTGATCGCCGGTTAAGCGTCGCCGAAATGGCGGCAGCGGTGGGTCTGTCGGAAAGCTGGTTTGCCAATGTCTTCAAGCAGACAACCGGGAAAACTCCGCTGCAATGGCAAATGGCGAAGCGCATCGATCTGGCGCAACAATTGCTGGCAGATAGCAACCTGACCGTCGCTGGCATCGCAGCACAGCTCGGGTTCACCGATCAGGCTCATCTGACCAAGGCTTTCCGTCAGGTGGTGGGAGAAACGCCAGCCGCATGGCGGCGCTTCCAGTCGAACCGCTGACCAATTTCGGATTGTAAGCTCCGCCGCCTGTTTCCGGCGGAGCTGCTCATCCTACCAGGTGCGGCGAAGCGTTGCCGTGATCTCGCGACCGGGATTGTAGAAATCCGCTCCGAAACCGCCATAGGCGACGTATTTCTTGTCGAACAGATTGCTGACATTGACCTGCAGCGCTGAATTATCGAGGAACTCGTAAGTGAATGCGGCATCGAACACGACATTGCCGCTGGTGCCCGACGTATTGGCTGGCGTGAAGTAATACGCACCAATATAACGACCGCCGACACCGATTGTCATGTCGCCGCGACGACCACTGCCCTCGATCTTGTAGTTCGCCCAAAGCGAAGCGAGGTGCTTAGAAACAAATTGCGGGCGGTTGCCCTCATTGCCACCGGTACCGTTCTCTACGATCTCGGGGTCCATATAGGAATAGGCCGCGATCAGGTTGAGATTGTTCGTCAGCTCGGCCTTGGCTTCCAGATCGATACCGCGAACGCGAACCTCGCCAATCGTGGATGGCTGAAGTGTGATAGGATTGTTGACCGAGATATTGTTCTTGGTCAGATCATAAACGGACGCGGTGAACAGGGCCGGAAATGCAGTTGGCTGGTATTTCACGCCGACTTCGATCTGTTCGCCCCGCTCAGGATCGACACCAATGGCCGGAGGAGCGACCGATTCAGCATAGCTCGTATAGACCGCCCATTCATCCGTTACCCGATAGGTGAGGCCGAAGCGGCTGGTGAACTCGCTCAGATCGCCATCTGTCGTCTTGTTGCTGAGATTGTTCGTCTGCGACAGGTCGAGCCAATCATTACGCAGACCGACACTGGCGATCAGCTTTTCCGCGAATGTCAGATCCTGCTGAAAGTAGATCGCCTTGGTTTTCTGCTTGGTTGACGTGCTGCCGATAAGAGGCAGATTGACCGGAGCACCGGTAAAGACAGGATTGGTCCAGTCGATGCTCGGTGCCGGGCCCCAGAGCGTCTTGTTGGTGGCCGAATAATTATTGTATTCGACGCCCGCCATCGTCCGGCTTTCGAACCGGTCAAAGCTTGTCTCATATTTCAGGTTCGCATCGCCCACGAAGTTCTCGGCTGAAGCTTCATTGCCGAAGAAGTCGCGCTTGGCAATCGTGGAACCATCGGTCGGTGTGGACGCAATATAGGCATAGCCGAAATCGGTGTCCTGCTTGCTGTAACGCCCGTTGGCGCTCATGCTCAAACCATTGCCGAAATCATGATCGAACATGGCGCTGACGGTATTTCTGTCGGTGCCGCGATAGTTGAAATCCGGCTCGCCGAAAAAGCGGCTTCTGTTGAAATTAGAGCGTTTCCCTTTCAAGTTGGATCATATCCGCACGAGTTGAAGTAATTCTGAGCCTCTTGCGGTTCGATGAGTTCAACCATCTGACCGATGCGATCCCAAAGCCCATTGACTGTTCTCTCGGCAGCCTTTCGTAAAAGCGCCTTCAGCTTGGAGAAGGCCTTTTCGATCGGGTTGAAGTCTGGACTGTAAGGTGGAAGGAACATCATTGTCGCGCCGACCGCCTCGATCAATTCTCTTGCTGCCGGTCGTTTGTGGCTGGACAGATTATCGAGGATGACAATATCACCTGGTTTCAATGTTGGAACCAACACCTGAGCGACATACGCCTCGAACCAATCACCGTTGATGGGGCCGTCGATGACAAGTGGCGCGACCATTCCCGTATTGCGCAGCCCCGCAACCAACGTGGTCGTTTTGCGATGGCCGTGAGGAAAACCCATTCGCAACCGCTCACCCTTGCGGCACCGCCCATGACTACGGGCCATATTGGTCGCTGTCCAGGTCTCATCGATGAACACGAGCCGCTCTGGATCGAGATCAAGTTGCTCCTCGAACCAGCATTGCCGCTTTTCCAGAACGTCTGGACGGCTTTGCTCTACAGCATGGCCAGTCTTTTTTTACGCGTTTGTTCGTGCCGGACAAGAAAGCGGTGCAGTGCCGACTTGCTGATTATGATGCCTTGGGCGGCCAAATCACTGCGAAGTTCGAAGAGAGTACCGTCCCTGTGTTCGGCGAGCCAGATCATGATCTGATCAGCATGAGCTTCTGTCTTGTGAGAATTGCGGTCGCCGCCCAGTGGACCGGGTCGAACATTTCCCTGCTGGAGTTGAAGGTTACGCCAACGGCTAACGCTGGCTGCGCTTACACCGAAACGCTCAGCAGCCTCTCGATGCGATGCACCGCCATCAACGGCAGCAACTACACGTATTCGAAGATCAATGGAAAGGGCTCGCGACATATCTGCCGACCTCCATCGGCAGATAGCTTGAATCAGAAAGTAACTGATTTGCAAAGCCTGCTGATTCAATCAGGCAGGGAAACGCTCTAGTGCCGACCGGATGACCGCCGCTTCCGGGCACGCCATTGCGGTGAAGATGATCGAAGATCACCGTCAGATTGGTCGCATCGCTCGGACGCCACGTCAGCCCGCCCATGATGAACTTTTCATCATCGCGCGAATAATCATATTCGGCGTCAGAATCCTTGAATTTGCCGGTTAGGCGATAGGACAGCGTTTCGTCGCCGGTCAGATTATCACCGAAATCAAAGCCGACTTCCTTGTGATTGAACGAGCCGCCCGTGACATAGGCTTCGCCGAAGCGCTCGCGCTTCGGTCGCTTGGTCACGTAATTGACCATGCCACCCGGATCGGAAACACCGAAAGCCGTGGAGCTCGCGCCTTTCAGAACTTCAATGCGTTCAAACGCATAGGGTTCTTCGCGTATGCCGCCAAAAGGACGGCCGAGGGACAGCCCATCGCGATAAGTGTTGGCATCGAAACCGCGGATCTGGAAAAAGTCGAACCGGTCATCCGACCCGTAGAAATTGGTGGAGACACCCGCCGTATATTGCAGCACCTGCTCGACGGTCTGGGCGTTGCGCTCTTGTATTTCCTTGGCGGTGATCACCGATACGGAGGCTGCCGTATCCATGATATCCGTCGCCATCTTGCCGCCGCCGGTGGTTCTCGTCGCGACAATCGACTTGGAATCGTCGTCGCGCCCGCCAGTCCCATCAACTGTAATGGTCTTGAGCACCGTCGGCGTTTCCGTTGTCGTCGCCTGCTGCGCCAAAGCCAGACCCGGCATGGAAACGACAAGCGCCGTGCACCCCAGAAGAATTGCCCTGCGGTAGCGAACCTGGGTGGTTTTCTTCATCTCAGCGGTCTTTTCAATGTCCATGGTCAGGTCCGATATGCAGTTTGCGGCGATCGCTTTCGGCGACGGTTTTCAAAGTGTGGAGACATCGACCAGCGTTGCGATCAACGACCGGATGAGCCCGATCGTCGAAGCAATCAAGAAACTGAAATTGTCCCCGGATCGCCACTAACTTGAGAAGCTTTGTCCAGTATTGTAGAAAACTGCTTTTTTGTAGGAAATCACGGTTAATTCGCAACAGCTTTATCAAGGTGCGAGCTTCGGCCTTGACGCGATGAGCTTAACTTGAGACTGAAAGGCCACTTTATACACAAGGAGAATGCGCCGGATGACGTGGTCCATTCGCTCTCTCGTTTTCGTTGCCCTGTCCTGCTTGGCGATCATCGCGCCGCAAGGGGTTCAAGCTGATGAGAAGACAGCCTACCCGATTGTTATCAAACATGCTTTCGGAACAACCACGATAGAGAAAAAGCCGAAGCGGATTGTCACCGTTGCCTGGGCGAACCATGAGGTCCCCCTTGCACTCGGCGTGGTTCCTGTTGGGTTTGCGCGAGCCAATTTCGGTGATGAGGACAATGATGGTCTCTTGCCTTGGGTGGCCGCAAAGTTGAGGGAACTCGACGCTGATACGCCAGTACTCTTCGATGAGGGCGACGGGATCGATTTCGAGGCCGTGGCCGAAACGCAGCCCGACGTCATCCTCGCATCCTATTCCGGCCTGAGCCGGTCCGACTACGAGACACTCAGCCAGATCGCCCCCGTCGTTGCCTATCCCGAAGCGCCCTGGTCAACCGACTGGCGCGACATGATCCGCCTCAACAGCGCCGGCATGGGCATGGCGGAAGAAGGTGAAGCGCTGATCACAAAGATCGAAGGCGAGATTGCCGAGACGGTCAGCCAGTATCCGCACCTGAAGGACAAGTCGGCCATGTTCGTCACGCATCTCGACACGACAGACCTGAGCACGGTCAATTTCTACACCACCAACGATACGCGGGTGAGATTTTTCAAGGACCTTGGCCTGAACTCCCCCAAAAGCGTGGTCGACGCCTCCAAGCCGGGCCAGTTCTCTGGCTCCATCAGTGCCGAGCGCGTCGACATGTTCGATGACGTGGACATCGTCGTGACCTATGGCAGTCAGGAATTGCTGGATGCCATGAAACACAATCCGCTTCTCGCCAGAATGCCAGTGGTCGAAAACAATGCAGTGGTCATGCTGGGCAGAAATCCGCTCGGGACCGCTGCCAATCCCACGCCGCTTTCCATTTCCTGGGTACTGAAGGACTATGTCGCCCTTCTCGCCGGCGCGGCCGATAAAGCAAAATGACTTTCGCCCGCGTCCGGCGCTCAAGCCAGCCGATCACTATATATCGGTCCAACAAAGCAAGGACCGGCTGGCTCGGCGCCGTCGTCCTTCTTCTCGTGATCCTCTGCGTTCTATCCGTGTCGCTCGGCACGCGTGAAGTGCCGTGGTCTGACATTGTCGCGGCCCTGCGCGGCCATATGGACACCGTCGGACAGGCCGCTGTCGCCATGCGCATTCCGCGCACCTTGCTGGCGGTTCTCGCCGGTGCGGCACTCGGACTGGCGGGCGCGATCATGCAAGGCATCACCCGCAATCCGCTGGCGGACCCCGGCATTCTGGGCATCAATATGGGCGCGTCGCTCTCCGTCGTCATCGGCGTTGCGTGGTTCAACATCGTTTCTGCACCAGCTTATATCTGGGCAGCAATATTCGGTGCCGGTTGTGCCGCCGTCTTCGTCTATATGGTCGGATCGCTTGGCCGTGGTGGCGCGACACCGCTCAAGCTCGCGCTGGCCGGTGCAGCCACGTCGGTGGCATTTTCCTCGTTGGTTATCGCCATCGTGCTACCCCGCAACGACATCGCCGGCGGCATTCGCGCCTGGCAGATCGGTGGCGTTGGCGGTGCAACTTTCGACCGACTCTCTTATGTGCTGCCGTTTCTCGCCGCCGGTTTCATTGTCAGCCTTCTATTGGCGCGCAAACTGAACTCGCTCGCACTCGGCGACGAACTTGCCGCCGGGTTGGGAGAAAAGGTTGCCTTCGCACGCGCAGTTGCGGCGCTCGGCGCAATTCTGCTGTGTGGCGCAACCACCGCCATCTGCGGTCCCATCGGCTTTGTGGGTCTGGTTGTGCCGCATCTCTGTCGCCTGCTGGTAGGCGTGGATCACCGCTGGCTGTTACCGTTCTCGGCCCTCAGCGGAGCCTGTCTCCTGCTTGTTGCCGATATTGTCGGACGCCTCATTGCCCGTCCTGCCGAACTCGATGTCGGGATCGTCACCGCCCTGATCGGTGCGCCGTTCTTCATCTGGATCGTCAGACGCCAACGGGTTCGCGAGTTGTAACCATGCTGCATGCCACCGCTGATCTCATCGCCCGAAACCGTCGCAGCCGCACCCGCAAGCGCAATCTTGTGATCGGCCTTCTTCTGGTCATTCTCGTCGCCCTCTTCCTCCTCACTTTGATGCTGGGCCAATCTTTCACCCCGCCGAAAGATGTTGTGCGGGTGCTTCTGGGCGAAGATGTTCAAGGCGCAAGCTTCACGGTCGGGAAGTTGCGCCTGCCGCGCGCCGTCCTGTCCGTATTGGCAGGGCTGAGCTTCGGCCTCGGCGGCGTCGCATTCCAGCTTATGCTGCGCAATTCGCTCGCAAGCCCCGACATTATCGGCATCAGTTCCGGTGCAAGTGCTGCAGCTGTTTTTGCAATCGTTGTGCTCTCGCTGAGCGGCCCCATTGTTTCGATCTTTGCCGTTGTGGCTGGGCTTGCCGTAGCGCTTGCCGTCTATGGACTTTCCTTCAGGAACGGGATTGCCGGAACCCGTCTTATCCTTGTCGGCATTGGCGTTTCGGCGATGCTCGAAAGCTTCATCGCCTATATTCTGTCGAGCGCTCCGGCATGGAGCTTGCAGGAAGCCATGCGTTGGCTCACCGGCAGCGTCAACGGCGCAAGGCTGGACCAGATGCTTCCGCTTCTGATCGCCCTGATCGTTTTAGGCGGTTTGCTTTTGAGCCGGTCTCGCGATCTCGAAGCATTGCGGCTGGGCGACGACAGCGCTGCAGCATTGGGAACCAATGTCGGGCGAACCCGGATCGTCATCATCATTGCCGCCGTCGGTATGATAGCCTTCGCCACAGCCGTCTCAGGCCCCATCGCCTTCGTCGCCTTTCTGTCCGGCCCCATTGCAGCACGCATCATCGGCAGTAACGGTTCCCTGCTCGTCCCGTCTGCGCTGATCGGAGCCATACTTGTTCTCGCTGGCGACTATTGCGGACAATTCCTGCTGCCGGGCCGCTATCCGGTTGGCGTCGTCACCGGAGCTCTGGGCGCTCCCTATCTCATCTACCTTATCATACGTGCCAATCGCAGCGGGGCATCCCTATGACCGATCACACTCTCATCGTGCGTGAGCTGACCACCGGCTATGGTGACAGGCTTGTGCTGGACGGTCTCGATCTTGAAATCCCCTCCGGCAAGGTGACCGCGATAGTCGGAGCGAATGCCTGTGGAAAATCCACGCTTTTGCGAACGATGTCCCGGCTTCTGGTCCCGCGCCACGGGCAGGTGCTGCTTGACGGCAAGTCGATCCACACCCTCCCCTCCCGGCAACTGGCACAGACGCTCGGTCTGCTGCCGCAATCGCCGGTGGCGCCAGAAGGCATATTGGTCGCCGATCTCGTCAGCCGAGGTCGAAACCCCTATCACGGCGTTTTCTCGCAATGGACGCGGGCCGATGACGAAGCAATCGCAGCGGCACTTGAAGCAACTAGGACAACCGAACTGGCTGACAGACCGGTAGACGAACTTTCCGGCGGCCAGCGCCAGCGCGTGTGGATTGCGATGGCACTGGCGCAGCAGACCGACATCCTCCTGTTGGACGAGCCGACGACCTTTCTCGACATCAGTCACCAGGTTGAGGTTCTGGACCTCCTCACCGACCTCAACCGGGAGCGCGGAACCACAATCGTCATGGTTCTGCACGATCTCAATCTTGCTGCCCGCTATGCAGATTTTCTGGTCGCAATGGCTAACGGACAGCTACACGTAACCGGGACGCCTGACGAAGTGCTGACGGAACAAAATGTCCGCGATGTCTTTCATTTGGAAAGCCGCATCATGACCGACCCGACCTCCGGTCGCCCCATCATGCTGCCTTTGGGACGTCATCGCCTCCGTCAAGAACGTCTTGAAACGCAGCTCGAACCCTCAGACGGATAGCCGCCTGCGCTGCAACAGGCTTTTGCTGACTTCTCTGCCCCACTGATTTTATAGCGCCGTGATCCGTCGATCGCGGCGTTTTTCGTTCTGGCGCAGTCACAATGCAGTGCGTCATTTAACACGCCTTTTTATCTATAATAATTTCACTTGAGTCGCCAGCATACATGCGAATAATCTATATTTCATAGATTCTTTCTATTTTTATAGATAAAGTGGAGAAGGCATGCTCAATATGGTGCAATCGAACCCGAAAGGCGTTGAGAAAACGGCGTCCAAATCGGAACAAGATGCATGGACGCTCGCAAGCGCGCGTCTGCTCTACGATCTTCCGTTCAACGATCTTCTTTTCGAGGCACAGAACGTTCATCGTGCCAATTTCGATCCGAACCGCGTTCAGCTCAGCAAACTGCTCAATATCAAGACCGGTGGCTGCCCCGAAGATTGTGGCTATTGCAGCCAATCGGCGCATCATGCCTCGGGTCTGAAAGCCTCCAAACTGATGAGCCTGGATACGGTTCTCGAAGAAGCGCAGAAGGCAAAGGATAGCGGCGCAACCCGCTATTGCATGGGCGCGGCCTGGCGCAGCCCAAAGCCGCGTGATGAACCGGCGATTGCCGAAATGGTCAAACAGGTGAAAGCGCTCGGCCTGGAAACCTGCATGACGCTTGGCATGTTGAGCCCGGATCAGGCGCAGACCTTTGCGGAAGCGGGACTTGATTATTACAACCACAATATCGATACGTCGGAGCGGTTTTATCCGCAGGTCATCACGACGCGCAGTTTCGATGATCGGCTGGAAACACTCGCCCATGTTCGTGAAGCCGGAATCAAGGTTTGCAGCGGCGGCATTCTCGGCCTTGGAGAAACCGAAGATGATCGCATCGATATGCTCGTGACGTTGGCAAATCTGCCGACACCACCGGAAAGCGTGCCAATCAATATGCTGATCCCGATGCCCGGATCGCGGCTGGAGAAAGCATCGCCCGTCGACCCTATCGCCTTTGTCCGCATCATCGCGCTTGCCCGCCTGATGATGCCGCAATCGCATGTGCGACTGACAGCCGGGCGCAATTCGATGAGCGATGAAATGCAGGCTCTGTGTTTTTTCGCAGGCGCAAATTCGATCTTTATCGGTGACACGCTGCTGACCGCCGCCAATCCGGGCGAAGACCGCGACACAAGCCTTATGCGGCGGCTTGGCCTGACCGCCGACACGCTGGACAACCATGCATAACACGGATCCATTGGCCCGTTACGCCGCCAAGCTGAAAAACCTTGAGCGGCGGCGGCATCTGCGCACGCTTTCGGGCAATAAGGGCGCAGACTTCAGTTCGAACGACTATCTGGGCCTTGCCGCATCACCGTCGATCCGCAATGCTTTGATTGCCGAGCTGGAAAACGGCCTTGCCGCCGGGTCTGGCGGCTCCCGGCTGTTGCGGGGCAATCACCTGGAACACGAATTTCTGGAGGCCGAAGCCGCTACCTGGTTTCGGGCGCCGTCGATGCTTTATTTCAGCAATGGCTATGCGGCAAATCTCGCGGTTCTCTCGACCTTGCCGCTGCGCGGCGATCTGATCGTCTATGACGAGCTTATCCATGCCAGCGCACACGAAGGCATGCGAGCCGGAAAGGCCGACATCGTCTCCGTCCCGCATAACGATGCGGATGCATTCGAGAGAGCCATCCGCACATGGCGCGAGAAGGGAGGAATTGGCATCCCCTGGATTGTGGTGGAAAGCCTCTATTCGATGGATGGCGACCGCGCGCCGCTCTCCGATCTCATTGAGATAGCAGACCGCCACGATGCATTTCTTTTCATCGACGAAGCCCATGCCACAGGCGTGCACGGATCGGACGGGCGCGGTTTTACTGCCGGACTGGAAGACAGACCGAATGTTATTACGCTTCACACCTGCGGCAAGGCGATGGGAAGCGCCGGCGGGTTGGTTGGAGCAGACCCAATCCTGCGCGATTTTCTGGTCAACCGCGCGCGGCCTTTCATCTATTCGACCGCGCCCTCACCCTTGCAAGTGTCGGCGACACGGCGTGCGCTCAAAACCATGGCCGCCGAACAACATCGGCGGCACGAATTGCATCGGCTTATCGACGTCGCCAACGCGCAATTCGCCAATCGCTTCGGCAGGTCCGGCAGCGGAACGCAGATATTGCCGCTCGTCATTGGCGATGCCGACCGCACTTTGCGTATTGCACATCGCATGCAGGCCGAGGGCTTCGACATGCGCGCCATACGCCCGCCAACAGTGCCTGCCGGCACGGCGCGACTGCGCATCACCATCACGCTCAATGTCGACGAACCCACGATAACGCGCATGTTCGAGCACCTTGCCGCGATCATGGCAGAGGAAATGATATGAACCGCACCTTCATCATCACCGGCACCGATACGGGTATCGGCAAGACCGTCTTTTCCGCAGCCCTTGCGGGTGCGCTCAACGCCTATTACTGGAAGCCGGTTCAGTCGGGGCTGGAAGAGGCAACTGACAGCGAAACCGTTGTCCAGCTTGCCGGGCTATCACGTCGGAACGTGATCCCCGAAAGCTGGCGCCTGAATACGCCTGCTTCACCGCATCTTTCGGCGCAGATCGACAGGGTGGAGATCGATACGGATGCACTTGCAGTACCATCGGTCGATGCGCCTCTGGTGATTGAAGGTGCAGGCGGATTGCATGTACCGCTGACGCGGCGCACGACGTTCATCGATGTTTTTGCGCGCTGGCGGAAGCCGGTCATCCTCTGTGCAAGAACCGGGCTCGGTACCATCAATCACACATTGCTTTCGCTTGAGGCATTGAACCGACGCAATATTCCCGTGCTCGGCATTGCCTTCGTCGGCGATCATCAACCGGATACAGAGAAGATCATCCCGGAACTGAGCGGCGTGCGCAGACTGGGGCGGCTGCCCCGCCTTGCGAAACTTGATCCGGACGCACTCCGCCAAGCCTTTCGCGAGCATTTCGACATAAACATTTTTGGCGGAGCTTCCGAATGACCGCGCATTCGTCTCCCGTCTGGCATCCTTTCACCCAACACGCCACCGAACCGGCTTTCCGCAGGATCGTCAAAACTGACGGTGCCTATCTGCTAGATGAAACCGGCAAGTCCGTGCTGGATGCCATATCGTCATGGTGGGTGATTACCCATGGGCACCGCCACCCAAAGATCATGGCGGCAATCCGGGACGCATTGGAACGGTTTGATCAGATCATCTTTGCCGAGTTTACTCACGAACCGGCAGAAAGGCTGGCGCAAGAGCTGGTCAAACTCGCCCCGCAGGGCCTCGCCCATGTGTTCTATTCCGACAGCGGTTCCACAGCGGTCGAAGTCGCGATCAAGATGGCGCTCGGCTTCTATCACAACAGAAACGAACCGCGTTCACGCATCGTGGTGATGGAGCATAGTTATCACGGCGATACGATCGGCACCATGTCCACCGGCGCGCGCGGCGTGTTCAACGCCGCTTATGAACCCTTGCTGTTTCAGGTCGACACCATTCCGTTTCCGTCGGCGGGGCGAGAGCAGGAAACGCTTGATGCGCTGGAACATTTCTGCCGCAATGGCGAGGTTGCAGCCCTGCTGATTGAACCGCTGGTTCTGGGTGCAGGCGGCATGAAAATCTATTCCGCGCATTTGCTGGCTGAATTCCGGCGGATTACGCAGCGCCACGGAACACTTCTCATCGCCGATGAAGTGATGACCGGATGGGGGCGCACGGGCACCATGTTCGCCTGCGAACAGGCCTCCATCACACCGGATATTCTGTGTCTTTCCAAAGGTATTACTGGCGGCGCTCTTCCGTTGGCTGCGACGCTCAGTACTGCTGAAATCTTCGATGCGCATTTTTCGAAAGATCGCAGCCGCACGTTCTTCCATTCCAGTTCCTATACCGCCAATCCGATTGCCTGCGCGGCAGCATGTGCCAATATCGAAGTCTGGCAAACAGAACCCGTTGCGGATCGTATCAAGACGCTCGGTCAATGGCATTCCGAACGACTTTCACGCTTTCAGGGTGATCCTCGTTTTACCAATCTGCGCCAGCAAGGGACCATTGCTGCCCTCGATCTCGCGGTCGAACAAACCGGCTATCTCTCCGATGCGGGGCCGAAACTGAAAGCCTTCTTCCGCGAACGGGGTGTGCTTCTGCGTCCGCTCGGCCATGTGATTTATCTCATGCCACCCTATTGCGTGACGCCAGCTGATCTGGACCTCGCCTATGACGCGATCGACGCGGCAGCGGACATGATAAGGGGCGGGGCGCGATGAGCATTTCGAGCCGTATGGCGGGCTTTGGTCATTATGTGCCAGACCGCCGTGTTGCAAATGCCGAACTGGAGCAGCGTTTTGGGCTTGAAGCTGGCTGGATCGAGAGACGCACCGGCATCCGCGAACGACGCTGGGCGGCGCCGGATGAAACGCTGACGGATATGGCAATGAAGGCCGGTGCAATGGCGCTCGACAATGCCGGTGTTCCACACAGTTCGGTGGCGCTCGTCATTCTCGCCACATCGACGCCGGATCATCTTCTGCCGCCTTCCGCGCCCCTTCTCGCGCACAAGCTGGGGCTGGAAAACTGCGGCGGGATCGATCTGGCGGGCGCTTGCTCAGGTTTTCTCTATGCACTTGTGCTGGCCGACGGCTTCGTCAAAAACTTCCGAAAGCCGGTTCTGGTGGTCGCAGCCAATATATTGAGCCGTCGCATCAGCATGGAGGAGCGCAACACGGCAATTCTCTTCGCGGACGCTGCTGGAGCCGTTCTGCTCGCACCGTCAAACGACCCGCATGAAGGACTGCGGGGATCAGCACTCATATCCGATGGCGGGAATTATGGCCTGATCTCCATTCCCGCCGGTGATA
The DNA here is from genome assembly GCF_000017405.1 of Brucella anthropi ATCC 49188. Lineage (NCBI taxonomy): Bacteria > Pseudomonadati > Pseudomonadota > Alphaproteobacteria > Hyphomicrobiales > Brucellaceae > Brucella > Brucella anthropi. Next base: position 95,150 of record NC_009668.1, on the reverse strand, counting down.
CAAGAATGACCATGCAAGACGGCAAAGCCGTCTTTACGCAGGCCGTTCGCATGATGACGCGTTGTGCAGCGGATGTGCTTGAACAGGCAAAGTTAGCCGCCGCCGATGTGGACAGGTTCTTTCCTCATCAGGCCAATATGCGCATGATCGATAAAGTCTGCGACCAACTGCATCTGCCTGCTTCTATCGCGGCAAGAACGATCCATACATTCGGCAATTCGTCGGCGGCGACGATTCCGCTTTCGCTGTCGCTGGCATCGAAATCACGGCCTTTTCAGCCCGGTGAGCGGCTTCTTTTATCGGCAGCCGGTGCCGGAATGCTCGCCGGCGCTGCAGTCTGGAAAATTGGAGGCCGTTGAAACTCGATCACGCTTCGTGCTGGTTGCGATAAAGCTCATAGGCAAATCTTGCACGCACGCCAATGTCGAGAAACGGCCTTGGCGGAACAGCTGATGGCGTTCCGAGGCTGAGCATATCCGATATCAACCCATTATCCTCGCCCAACGCCATTTCGGCGGCCAGTCTCCCGCTGATCGTGCCCTTGGCGATGCCGACAGCATTCTGGCAAACGGCGCTCCAGACATTCGGAGCGACCTTCCCGAAACCCGGCGCGCCATTGCGCGAAAGACAGATGTAGCCAGTCCATGTGTGTTCGACATGGACGCCACGAAGCATCGGAAACCGTTCGTCAAAAAGACGCTGGTGATCCTGCCGAACCGAAGCCCGGCGCGCATCCGACTGGCGCATGCCGGGGCTGAACTCAATGTTCTGCCGGATGAGGATGCGGCGATCGTTTGTATAGCGCATGGTAATGCCTGCAAAGGCGTTGGCAGGTGTTGAGCCCCATGACCCGATATTACCGAAAATACCTTGTTCCTTTTCGGTCAGAGGTCTCGTGAAACTGGCATGGGCTGCAAAGTTCAGAAGTCGTCCCTTCCAGAAACCGAAGCGCGTCGCAAAGCCGTTAACCGCCACAATCGCTTTCGGAGCGGCAACAGTTCCTTCCGCAGTCCGCAGAAGCACTTTCGAACCGAAATCCGCCTCCAGAACCGGAGACTGTTCAAAGAGTGTCACATTCTCTGGCAATGCGTCGCCCAACCCACGATTGAGCGCAGCCGGATTGATCAGAACCGTACCGGGCGTATAGATCGAGGCCGCGAAATGCGACGTGCCCAGACGTTTCGTCGTTTCTTTGCCATCCAGCCATTCATAGGGCTCATTCAGCGTCTTCAACATCTCGAGCGTCGGCTGCAGAATCTCTTTCGCGCCACGCTCCGACGAAGCCGTATGATATTTGCCGTCCTCACTCCAGTCGCAGTCAATACCATATGTTGTAACGCTATCGCGTAATGAAGCGATGCCTGCCCGTGCCAACCGCAGATAAGCATGCCCCTTCGCCAGTTCCTCCAGAGATGACCCGACATTGTGCGGGAGATCTATGGCAAAACCGGAATTACGCCCGGATGATCCTTCGCCAAGTTGCTGGCCATCCAATATCACAATCTTTGCATCTGGCCGTAGCTCCGCAAGACGACGCGCAGCACCAAGTCCGGCAAATCCGGCACCGATGACAACAAAATCGGCGACAATATCACCGCGCAATGACGGCTTCGGTTGCCGTGCTGGCAGAAGTGCGCTCCAGCCGTTGGTCTTGTCATCTTGGGGAAGTAATCCGATCTTCTTCATGGTCTGCTTTCAAACTGCTGCGCCCAGTCGGACGGATAAAGGCTGTAAAATACCAGCGCGTTCTCGGCTATATAGGTGAGTTCTGTTCCGGCAGCTTGCTTTCCAAGACAATTCTCGCTCGCTCATTATCAATGATAACCAAATATATATATTTAGCACATTCTTATTTATTATTATTTAAGAAGTCTCTAAATCAACTAAAAATATAGATATAGAAAACTCGGCGCTCATTACAACTTCAGGGCTGTTGCCAATCCATAATCTATACTCAATTAGTGACTTATGAATTGATTGCAATATTTTCGACGAAACTGCTTGTCTTGCAAATTCGTTGAGCGGCAGGAGCAGTATGAAACATTCAACCGGAACAGATTGCACCACCTCATCCGCCAAGCTTACGCAAAGGCGCATAAAGGCATTGGCTCACGGTCTTTCGCAGTACTTGTGCTCGACCGTCTCCTATTCTGCAATTGCGTTGGCTGGAGTGACGACAATAGTCGCTGCCAATCCCGTTCGGGCTGACGATTATCATTATATCGGCACACACTCCCTTCTAGACAGATGGGGTAGGCCTGCGTCCTGGGCGGAAGGCAAGCTTCCCGGCGGCGGCGACCGGGCCATTATTGCGGGATCTGCAACCGGTATTATCCCCGCTGCAAGCGCTATCGGTTCAATATGGATAACCCAAACCAGCGCCCTGAAAACGTTCAATCAGTCCTCAGTTTCTGCTGCAATTACAATCAACGGCATTGACGGTGCCGGTGTTCGAACAGATGCCGCGCAGATGATAAATTTTTTCCGCGGAACAAATGTAGGCGGGAATATATCCATTCAGGCGACCAACGAAGCCGGGGGCGGATTTAACTTTTCTGCTCCTCCGGCCGGAGGAAGTACGACAGGATTTCTTGAGACAAACGGCTATACTGTAACATTTGATCCAGTCAACACAGCCAACCTAATGAATGTAACCGGAGGTTATGAAATTATTGGTTCGGGAAATCTGGTCAAGACTGGCGCAGGGCTTCTGACTATCGAAGGATACACCAATAATTCGGCATTCACTGACTCGCCCGCGCAGTATTCCGGAAGCACCTGGATCCAACAGGGAACACTGGCTCTGATAGGCACTGCCAGCCTGCGACGTTCCAGCGTTGTTCGTGTCGACGGTGTTTTCGATATTTCTGCGACCGCCGACGGTCAGTATGACCCTTCGGGAATTCCGGGAGGCACCAGCGTGGCCGTCCTGACCGGCAATGGCAGCATCGTGCTCGGCGCACGCAATCTGACCTTGAACGAAGGCGGGAACGACTTTGCCGGACAGATTTCGGGAACCGGAAAGCTCATCTTGCAGCAAGGCACTACCGTTCTTTCCGGAGAAAGCACTTATAGTGGTGGCACAGATATCAACAGCGCCCATCTGTACGTTGGCAATGCCAAGGCATTGGGCAGCGGTGCGGTAAACATGCAAGGCACTGCCGCACTCGGCTTCCTCGTCGATGACTTGGTGATTAAGAATGACATCATTCTTGCAAGCGGCAACACATCGGCAATCGATACCGGCACTTTCAATGAAACGCTCGGCGGTGATATCAGCGGCGACGGTTCCCTCACCAAGCAAGGAGACGGCACCCTGATCGTTGCGGGCGCCAACACTTATACCGGCTCCACGAATGTGCTGGCTGGCACGCTGCGGGCTGGCGCTGCAAACACTTTCAGTGCAGCCAGCGCCGTTGATCTGGCCGCAGGAGCCACACTCGATCTCGGTGGTTATAATCAATCCATCGCCAGTTTTTCAAATGCAGGCACGTTGAAATTTGGCACGAAGCCCGGAACAACATTGATGATTGCCGGAAACTATACTGGCAACGATGGTCTGCTTATCCTGAACACCGATCTTGGAGGCGATGATTCTGCTACGGATAGGCTCGTGGTCACCGGCGACACTTCAGGCAATTCCACAGTCAACGTTAACAATCTCAAAGGCGAAGGTGCGCCGACCGTCGAGGGGATTAAAATTATTGAGATCGGCGGAGTGTCCGACGGCGAATTTTCACTCAAGGGCGATTATGAAATCCAGGGCGAGCAGGCTGTTGTAGCTGGAGCATACGCTTATCAGCTCTACAAGAACGGTAAAACCAATCCGACCGACGGCGACTGGTACCTGCGTTCGGCATTAAAGCCCAAAACGGTCGATCCGGTAACACCGACAAGCCCTTCAAAGCCGCTCTATCAGGCGGGTGCTCCGCTCTATGAAGCTTATCCGCAGGTGCTTCAGGCATTGAACGGCCTGTCTACGCTGCAACAGCGGGTTGGTGATCGCTATTGGGCTACGGACGAGAATGGGGGCACGAGCAACACGACCCGATCGTCGGTATGGGGTCGAATTGAAGGCGCACATAACCGCCTCACGCCCAACTCGACGACGACATTGACATCGTACGACGTCGATACCTACAAAATGCAGGCTGGCCTCGATGGCCAGTTCTTCGACGGCGATAGCGGTAGACTGATCGGCGGATTGACGGCGCAATATGGCAAGGCATCTGCAGACGTCTGGTCAGTATTCGGTGACGGTACCATCGATACCGATGGCTACGGGCTTGGCGCGACACTGACATGGTATGGCGACAATGGCATTTATGTCGACGGTCAGGTTCAGGCCAACTGGTTCGACAGCGATCTTTCTTCTGTGACAGCAGAAAGAGGCATGACCGATAGCAACAAGGGCTTTGGCTATGCGCTGGGCATGGAAACCGGAAAACGGTTTGCCGTTGCCCCTGGCTGGACGCTGACGCCACAAGCGCAACTGATCTATTCGTCGATTGATTTTGACAGCTTTAACGATGGGTTTGGTGCACGCGTATCGCTGAAAGACGGCGACAGCCTCAATGGTCGCCTTGGCCTATCAGCTGACTATCGCAAAAGCTGGCAGGCTGCGAACGGGTTGATTTCCAGCACCAACGTATATGGCATCGCCAATCTCTACTATGAGTTTCTAGATGGCGCTCGTGTCAATCTTGCAGGAACAGCCCTCAGCACCGAGAACGACAGATTCTGGGGCGGCGTCGGCCTTGGCGGCACTTACAGCTGGTCTGGCGGGAAATATTCGCTTTACGGAGAAGGCATGTTGAAGACCAGCCTTGCGCATCCAAGCGATAGCTTCGGCGTAAATGGCACCGTCGGTCTCAAGGTCTCATTCTGACAAGGCGACAACAGGTCGCGTGAGATTAATGCATAAACAGGCGGCGACAGGAAACTTCCTGTCGCCGCCTGTTTATTTTCAAGTTAGTTCGAGCCATCCATAGAGCGGATTTTCCGCGCAGTTGCCTGCAACAGTGTAAAAGCCTCGAAACGCCTGTCATGCCATCTGGCGCGCCCGGCATCCGGTCTGTTCACCTCACCAAGTTCCGACATGGCATGCATCGCAGAGGCAAGGTCAGGATATGCCCCTGACGCCACAGCGCCCAGCATGGCAGAGCCGAGCAGAACCGGCTCTGGCGAGGTGGAGGCGACGATGACAAGGCCGGTTGTGTCGGCAAGCACTTGTCGCACCAGATGCGAACGCGCAGCCCCACCTGAAACGACGATGGTATCGGTCACGATACCTTTTGCCTTTTGTGCCTCGACGATCTGCCGCGCACCATAGCCGAGACCGCACAGACCGGCGAGATAAAGCGCCGTCAGACTATCGATCTCGGCGTCGAGATCGAGCCCGACAATGATCGCACGCGCATCGGGATCAGCGAACGGTGCACGATTACCGAGGAATTCGGGCACGACATGAATGTCACCAACGATCATGGCCGTCTTTTCAACGCCGCCCCTTGCCTCAACTTCAGCAGCAAGACTGTCGGCTAAACCGTTGCCCTGAGCTGCTGCCAGCTTTTCAGCTTCTGCCGCGAAGGGATGCATATGGATCAGGTGATCAATAGCAGCACCTGCTGCTGACTGGCCACCTTCATTGAGCCAGAGACCCGGCACCATTGCCGAATAATACGGGCCCCACACACCGTCCACGAAAACAGGCTGTTCGGTCGTGGTCATGGTGCAGGCCGAAGTGCCGAACACATAGGCCATGCGTGACAATATCTGGCCTTCCGAACCACGCGCTCCAACTGTGCCGATGCCGCCCGCATGAGCGTCGATCAGACCGGCGGCAATTGCAGTACCCGGCTTGAGGCCAAGTTCTGCCGCAGCCTGTTCGCTCAAACCACCGAGGTTTTCGCCACCAGCGCGAACGTCGGTACCGATACGGACGAAATTTTCATCCGCCAGTTCGCCAAGGCCGACTTCACGGAAATAAGCCTCGTCCCAGCGCTTTTCATGGCTGAGATAAGTCCATTTGCAAGTGACCGTGCAAGCTGAACGAGCAAGACTGCCGCAGGATTTCCATGTGAGAAAATCGGTAAGATCGAAAAACTGCCAGGCAGCAGCGAAGGTTTCGGGCTTGTTTTCCTTGAGCCACAACAGCTTCGGCGTTTCCATCTCGGGGGAAATGGCACCGCCAACATAGTCAAGAACCTTCGCCTTGGTCGCATTGATACGCTCGGCCTGTCCGATAGCACGGTGATCCATCCAAACGATGATGTCCCGCGCAGGATCGTTGGATGGACCTACGGCAAGCGGCTTGCCGCCCTCGCCCAGCACAACCAGCGAGCAGGTCGCGTCATAACCGATACCGGCGATATCCGTCGGGTCGACACCGGCGGTCGCGACCGCTTCACGCACGCTTTCGCAAACAGCCTGCCAGATATTGGCACTCGACTGTTCGACAATGCTGCCCGCCTTACGCCAGATGGTGATATCGCGCTTGGCTGAAGCAAGCATGGTGCCGCTCGCGTCGAACAGACCGGCGCGGGCGCTACCGGTGCCGACATCGACGCCCAGATAGTAGCTGGTCATGGTCGCTCCCATTTACAGATCGAGGCTCTGCGGAAGAATGACCAGATCGCGAATGGTGATATTGCGCGGGCGGGTCAGCATGAACATCACCGACTCCGCAACTTCCTTAGGTTCCATCAGGCTGCCTGCGGCCAGTGCTTCATCAAGCTTGGCCTTCGGCCAGTCGCTGATGAGTGCGGTCACAACCGGTCCCGGCAGAACGCCGCCAACGCGGATACCATGCGGGGCGACCTGACGGCGAACCGTATGCACGAAGGCCTGAACGGCGTGTTTGGATGCCGTATAGATCGGCTCCCAGATCACCGGCACAACACCCGCAACGGAACTTGTCATGATGATATCGCCGGTCTTTCGTTCCATCATATGCGGCAGCACGGCATGAATGGTGCGGAAGGCCGCGTTAATGTTGAGGTTCAGCATGCGGTCCCATGCATCCGGGTCGCCTTCCCAAAGAGGTCCGCCAATATAAGCGCCCGCATTGGCATGGAACACGTCGAGCTGGCCCGCCTGTTCGAGTATCTGCGGCATCATCGTGGCGACAGACGCCGGATTGAGCAGATCGATGACCAACGGTTTGGCCTTGTCGCCAAGCTCGGCGCATTTTTCCTTAAGCGCCTTGTCATCACGGTCGACAAGAAACACCGTCATGCCCGCTTCGATCATGTGCTTTGCACATTCGAAGCCGATGCCAGAGGCAGCACCAGTAACGGCGCCAACTTTTCCGTTGAGATCCTGAGCCATTTTTCAGTCCTTGAAGGTTTAGGCGCGGCCGTGCGACTGGCGCGAGCGGCGGGCAAGGGAGTCGACAATAACGGCGATAGCAAGCACTGCGCCGGTAATCATGTAGCGAAGCGAAGATGACAGATCGAGCAGCGTCAGACCGCTGGCAATCGACTGGATGACAATGATACCCAGCAGAGCCGACCAGGCGCTGCCACGTCCGCCGAAGAGGCTGGTACCACCAATGACAGCCGCCGCAATGGCGTTGAGGTTAACGTCACCGGTGCCGGCCTGCTGGCTGGATGAGGCAAGACGCGAAGCGGCCAAGATGCCACCTGCTGCGGCCAAGATCGAACAAGTTACGAAGGCCGATATGTAGATGAAGTTCACATTGATACCGGCACGGCGCGCTGCTTCACGATTGCCGCCAACCGCCTGCATGGCACGCCCCCACTGGGTGCGGGTAAGTGCATAATTCATCGCAATGACTAGCGCCACGAACAGGCCGAACATCCACGGCACACCGCGCGACTGGTTGAGATAAAATACCGCGCCACCGACAATGACCGTGATGACGATAGCCTTGAACGCAATTCCAACCGACGAAGGCGCCGACAGACTGGCTTCGCGGCGACGCTGTGCAGAACGGAACCCGGTGAAGAAGATGGCAAGTCCGGCAATCAGCACCAATGCGTAGGACACAGGGCGCGGCATAACCAGAAGCTGGCCGAAGCTCACGAGCCAGGAGCCGTAAGGCAGATTGATTGAGCCGGTATTACCGAGCAGATAAAGCTGGAGACCGAGCGCGGCCAGCAGACCGGCCAGCGTGGAAACGAAGCTCGGCATGCTGAAGCGGTTATAGAGGAATGCGTAAAGCAGGCCGATCAGCGCGCCAGTGCACAGTGCCGCCAGCATTGCAAAGCCGACAGGCCAGCCATGATTGACCCAGAGCACACCGACGATTGCCGACGCCAGACCGCTAACCGAACCGACCGAAAGATCGATCTCGCCCAGCATCAGGATGCAGACGATACCGAGCGAAATCACGCCGATGGTCGAGCAGTCGAACAGCAGATTGACAAGGTTGTTGCTCGACAGGAAGACCGGGTTCAACGTCTGGAAAACAGTCCAGATGATGACGAGTCCGATGATAACCGGCAGTGATCCGAGATCGCCTGAACGCACACGATCAAAGAAACTGCGCAGCGCGCCTGAAACGCCTTCATCATGGCGCACGCGTGTATCCTGACGGTCGAGAGGGGTATTTCCGCTTGCCTGATTCATTATGCTTCTCCCCGATCATGGGTATGATCGGCTTCATGCTGCGCCTGACGCCGTTCGGCACGACGGGAAACGGAATTGCTGCTCGCGCCGGTGATGGCCGCGACCAGTTCCTCATTCGAGGAATCCGGGTAGAAAACGCCGTTGTTGCGGCCAAGGCGCAACACCACAATGCGATCAGCAACTGCGCGCACATCTTCCATATTGTGGCTGATCATCAAGACGCCCAGTCCTCGGTCGCGAACACGCTCGATAAGATCAAGAACCTCGGCCGTCTGTGCAACGCCCAGTGCCGCCGTTGGTTCATCAAGCATGATGAGCTTGGGATCGAGCAATAGCGAACGCGAAATCGCGACGGTCTGGCGCTGACCACCTGAAAGCGAGGCGACCGGCTCACGTACGCTCGGGATACGAGCGGAAAGCTCGTTCAGAAGCTTCCACGCCTTGATCTCCATGGACACTTCATCAAGGCGATAGGGGCTCATTTCGCGGCCAAGGAAAATATTGGCAACGACGTCGAGATTCTCACACAGCGCCAGATCCTGAAAGACCGTCGCAATGCCGAGATCGAGCGCAACGCCCGGCGACGAAAGCACCACCTTCTCGCCATTGAATTCGATAGTGCCGGATGTCGGCTGATGGACGCCTGCCAGCGTCTTGATAAGGGTAGACTTTCCCGCGCCGTTATCGCCGACAAGAGCGACAACTTCGCCCGGAAAGACTTCCAGATTGATATCTGTCAGCGCTGAAACGGCGCCGAAATTCTTGGATATTCCGCTTAGACGCAGCACTGGCTGCCGCGACGTTGTAGCGGCATTGTGATCTTGGGACATGTTCGCTTTTCCCTGGGTGTCGCAGTTTTCCCCAACGTCCACCGCGCAAGATAACACGCGCGGGGAAAGAAAGCGTCCGGCCCAAGCCGGACGCCATGGTTGGGTTACTTCGTGATACCGAGCTTCTTGCAGCCTTCGGCGTAACGGTCGACGCACAGCGTTTCAGCTGAAACGATGTTCTTGTCGATGATCTCCGCCTTGAGGTTATCAGCCGTCACAACCACCGGAACGAAAAGCTTCGACGGCGTATTGTAGAGCGTAGCTTCAGCCTTCGGGGTCTCACCGTTCAGAAGCTGACCTGCGACGCGGGCGGCTTCTGCTGCAACGATTTCAGACGGCTTGTTGATCGTGTTGTACTGATCGCCCGAAATGATGAGCTGAAGTGCGGCAATCGTCGCATCGTTGCCGGTAACAGGTGGAAGCGGATCAATGCCAGCCGCTTTCATAGCTGCAATCGCACCGCCAGCAGTGCCATCATTGGCAGCGACCACACCGACGATCTGGTCGTTGAAGCGGGTGATCTGGCCGCTCGCCCACTGCTGAGCCTTGCTCGGCGCCCATTCCGGCGTGTCATATTCGGCAAGCGTCTTGTAACCGCTATCCTTCAGGCCGGCATGAATACCGTTCTTGATGAGACCGGCTGCAGCATCGGTCGGCGAACCGTTGATCTGCAGAACGCCGCCCTTATCACCCGCAACGCCTTTGTCCTTCAGATGCTTGACCAGTGATTCCGCAATCGACTTGCCGATAGCTTCATTGTCGAACGACACATAGAAATCGGAGGTCGCATCCGGGATCGGACGGTCATAGGCGATGACCTTGATATCCTGCGACTGGGCGAGTTTGACCAGCGAAGCTGCCGCCGCCGTATCGACCGCGTCGAGCACGATCACCTTCGCACCCTGTGAAATGACCGAGTTGAACTGCTGCTGCTGCTTGCTCGCATCGCCATCGGCATTGAGATAAAGCACCTTACAGCTTTCACAGATTTTCTTCATCTCTGCGGCGAAGCCCGGATAGTCGCGCTCCTCATAGCGTGTCGATGCCTGGTCTGGCATCAAAAAGCCGACCACTGCATCCTTCACTTCTGCCTGCGCATTGCCCGCGAACGACGACAGCACCACTGCAGCAAAAGCTGCTTTACCAAGTATATTCTTCATGTCTCACTCCCATTGGGTTTTAATTTTGTATTTTACGTAAACTTGCAGACAAATTTTATCTCGCTATTCCACCCCATATGTCCTCCCTATAGCGACCTCCGGCTCCCTCGGACTCCTGTATTCCGGTGCCGTCTTGCTTTGCGGCACGGCAATCAAATCGAACAATACTCACAGGGCTTGTCACGCATGAAGGGAAGCCTTTTTCCCGGCCTCGGCATGTGTGCACCGCTCCTCTCGGCATATAATCAAGTTGCACCATCGATAGTGCAGCATAACCATCGCTCAACATCTGGCATCTGGTCAAGGGGAAAAATGACAGAGGAATGGATTGGATTACGTCTTCCCCTACTTGCAGCGAATGCTATCGGACCGCTAAGATCAAGGGGCCAATCCAGACGAAAAGCAGTCCTAATGAACATTCCCCGCAAAGTAACCATTTATGATATATCGGAGCGAGCTGGTGTATCCGCATCTACGGTTGCTTCCGTTATGAATGGCTCATGGGAAAATCGGAGAATTACAAAAGCAACAGCTGACAGAGTCCGAGTAATAGCGAGTGAACTTGGCTATACCACCAACCTTCAAGCACGCGGGTTACGCATATCCAATTCGGGTTTGATCGGCATGATCTTGCCGATGCTGGACAACCGTTACTTCAGCTCCATGGCCGCGTCGTTTGAGACGGTAGCACGCTCACGGAATCTTATTCCCGTCGTAGCCAGCACATTGCGCGATCCACAACAGGAACGCAGCACTGTGGAAACATTGATTGCCCACAATGTCGACGCTTTGCTGATCGCGGGCGCAACCGATCCGGACAGTGTCGCCGAACTCTGCGAAAAGGCTCATCTGAAACATATAAATGTGGACCTTCCCGGGAAGCACGGTGCATCCGTAATCAGTGACAATTATGAAGGCGCCCGCGTGCTGACGCAACAGATTGCCAGTCGCAGGTCACATCGAAAGGAAAACAGCTTCTACTTCATCGGTGGCGTGGACAGTGACCATAATACACGCGCACGCGTGCTCGGCTATCAAGATGAGCTAGCCGCACTGAACATCGCCATTCATGCCGACACCATCGTCACGAATGGATATGGTCCCGATACCGCCGCAGTGACGATCCGGGACATTTATGGCAAGTTGAATGGATTGCCAGAGGCATTGTTCGTTAATTCGACGAGTCCCTTTGAGGGCGTCGTCAGTTTTCTCAAGACACTGCCGGTTGACGAGGTTCGGGAGTGCTCCATCGGATGTTTCGACTGGGATCCCTTCATCGAAGTTCTCCACTTCCCGGTTGTGATGGTCCGGCAAAATGTTCAAGCAATGATCGAACGCGCCTTTAAGCTTCTGGACGAACCAGTTCAAACAACCGACCTACCGGAAATGATACCGACGGAACTGATCATCCCACGTGATATCTGATTTTCGTCGAGCGGAAAGAGTAGAAAGCTTTTTCCCATACATCCGGCAGCGGAACCGTCATCGAGAGAAATCACTCTACAACAGGCACCGATTAGATCGTACATGAAATAGCATCAAACATCGCTTGCCAGAATCAGACGGTTCCGGCCCAACGGATTATGGGTTTTATTGACGCCAACAACTCGGACAGACGTTCGAAACCTAAGATCATTTGAATTCACCTGCAAAGCCTTGGCCTTGGCTCGAGCCACAGTAGCAACAGTTGACTGTCACAACGTCCCACACGCACCAGAAAATGAAAGAAGCCCCGAAGGGCTTCTTCATTGGCTATCTTTTCACAACGGCTACCATCGTATTGTGAACCCTATATTCCCCTTGACGGCATAGCTGTCGGTTGAGTGGTTGAGGGAGGTGTTGATGGAGCCCTGGCCGTAGATTGCATATTTGCTGTCGGCCCATGCATAGGTGCCGCCGGCGCCGATGCCGGCCCAGGTTTTGTCGTTGTCGGTATCGACGTTGACACCAGCCACATTGATGCGGGTGCCGCCGAGGAACTCCTGATAGACATTGGCGATGCCATAGACCGATGTGTTGACCATGCGGCCGTCATCCCCCTGCCAGCTGTCCTGATAGTTGGCGGCAAGACCAATGCGTGCCGTCAGGCTGTCGCCATCCTGCATGTGCACGCGGTTGCCCCAGATGTCGTGGAACGCATCCGCATCGAGTGACGACCACATCAGCTGCGCCTGTGGCGTCAGCGACCAATGTTCGTCGAGCGCAATCCGCTGCCCCACCTCGGCACTCAGCGCATAGCCGAAGGCCTTTGCGCCATCGGCCAGCCCGCTATTGGCCGTATCGGAGTTGAGATCATTGTCGAACCATGTCAGCTGGCCCTGCGTATCGACATAGAAGCCGTCATTGCCATACCAGGTTGCGGTCGCGCCAAGGCTCCAGGCGCTGGTGTCGGTATAACCGTCACCGAAGAACGAGCTGGAATTGCCATGCGCCGTACCATATTGCCCGGTGATCCCGGCAATCAGCTTCCCGTTGGCATCCTCATAGAACTGCCCGTCGACACCGGTCTGCATGATGAAGCTGTTGATATCCTGCTTCATGCCGGTCGCGCTGTGCGGCTCAAGCCGGTTATGCGCGCCCTCGATGCGCGCCCAGATCCCGCGGCTGTCGACAGTGCTGCTGCCTGTATTGCTCGCGTCGTTGTCGTTCCCGCTCGTCAGATAGCGATTGCCGACACGTTCCTGCAGCGTGGGCAGTTTGTTGAGCACCTGCATGTTCTGCGCATAGCCCTGATAGACCGGAACACCGGCACTATAGCGCGGGTTGTCCGGATCGACCGGGCAGGTATTGGTCTGCTGGCAATCGGGGGCCGGCGGTTCCTGTGTCGTCTGGCTGGTCAGATACCAGTTGCCGTCCTTGTTGCCGCTGCCCGCCCCCTGTTGCAGCGTATAGGCATAGGCACCGCCCACAACCGCCTTCTGACCGTCCTTGGTGGTGTAGTCGCTGACAAGCGAGAAGGTTCCGTTCGACTGACCGGCAACCTCGACCACTTCGATGCCGTTGACAGTCTGTGCCCCCAGTCCGCCGCGATTGTTGACCTTCAGATTGGTCGTGCCGGATGTGTCACCACCCACCTTCAGGCGATCGGTTTTGGAACTGTCGTCGCCGAGCACCGTATTGATGACGACCGTGCCACCGGTGCCGGTATAGTTGCCGGTCACGCTCAGTGTCGTACCTGCCGTCTGCTGTGTTCCCATCGTGATGAGACCGCCATTCGACAGCGCGGCCAGCGTGGTATCGAAACCGCCAAGATCGAGCGTCCCGTCTGTACCGACAGTGTAGCCCGACGATGCATTGTTGAAGACACCAGCTGCGCCCTGCTTCAGCGTGCCGCCATCGACATTGGTCGCACCGGTATAGGTGCCGGCCGTATTGAGGGTCAGGGTACCAGTGCCACTTTTGGTCAAATCGCCAGCACCAGAGATTACACCGGAGAACTTGCTGTCGAAGCTTTGTTCGACCGTCAGCTTGCCCGATCCAAGTGCAATATCGCCATCGCCCGTCGTGCCGCTCGCGTCGAAGGCCGCAAGACCGCCGACCGTCGTGTCGAAGCCGCCGAGATCGGCCGTTGCACCCGCCTTGACCTTCAAGGTGCCCGTGCCGAAGGCATGGCCAGCGACACCTGCCTTGACCCCGCCATTCTCAACCGTCAGACCGCCCGAGAAGGTGTTGTCGCCGGTAAACGTCGTTGTGCCTGTGCCTTTCTGGACCACACCACCCTTGCCATCACCGGTGATGTTGCCGTCAAACTCCGTATCATCGCTCCGGTTGAAGGCCAGCGTGCCGTCACCATAGGCGCTGCTCGAAACCGCAACGTCACCCTTGATGCTGCCCGTATTGCCACCGTCACCGATCTGCAGGACACCACCTGTCACCGTCGTCCCGCCGCTATAACTGTTCGCACCCGTCAGAACCAAGGTGCCGTAGTTGGTCTTGTTGATGCCCTTGCTGCCCGTCAGCGTCGCCGCGATAGTTGCCGTCATCGATTTGCTTGCATCGGTGGCGTCACCGACGTTGATAATCGGCTGGTCGGTATTGTCGAGATCGAGCGCATCGCCCGCCAAAACATAGCCATCGGTTGCAAAATTAAGACCGGATGCCGTCACATTGCCTGCGGCATTGCTGATCGTCACCGTACCCGGCGTACCCCGAAACACGGCGAACGACCCCTGATCATAAGGACCCTTGATATTGTCTGCATTATCCGTCCAGACATCATTGGAATGATCGGACACAAGGTTCCAGGCACCATTGCCGCCATCCCAGACGTTCAGCCTGACCCCGTAGCTGCTCATCAGATTGACCTGCTTGTTCGCCTCATCCGTATCGATCCACATCCGTGTGGGATCACCTCCCGGAGCCGTGCCAATGGTCATCCCATTGTCCGTCAGGTTGCCCTGATAGTCGATGAGACGATAAAGGCCCGGACCGAAGCCGCCGCCGTCCGTGATGTTCAGCGACCCGGCCAGAGTGACATTGCCCTGCACATCGTAAAGGGCGGTCTGGCTCGGCATGCCGAGTGTGACATTGACCTGGCTGTTGGCATCAAGAGCAAGATTGCCGCCAATCTGAAGCGTCTGGCCATATTTGCCTTGCAAATTGCCATTGTCCGCGACCACGACATTCTGGCCGACCTGACCGGACCCCATCAATGTGCCACCGGCGTTCACATTGACATCGCCCCCTTGCGTGCCACTGATCTCAAGCGTCGCACCGCTGTTTACAGCGAAGCTTCCATCGAGGCTGCCCTCAACAACGATCTTGCCAGCGTCGACATTGGCTCCAGCGCCAACGTCACCGGTCGCACTGCTGTCAAACACCAGAAGGCCGGTACCGGTCTTGTGCCAGTCTGAAGCCGGCGAACCATCAAAGGCTCCGGTCAGGGTCAAAGTGGCATCCGTGCGGATCGACCCGCCATTTGCAGTGACATTGACAGCGCGTGCACTGGTCAAAGCAGCCGTGTTGGCAAAAGTACCGCCGTCAATGGTCAGGTTGCCCGAACTTGCACCGAGATTTTTGTCACTGGACACTTGAAGGACGCCCGCAGACACAACCGTGCCACCCGCATAGGTGTTCTGGCCTGTCAGCGTCGTAGTACCGGTCCCCGCCTGCACAACAGAGCCCGTACCGGAAATCAAACCGTTATAAGCGTAAGCATTGTTGCGGTTGAAGGCCAGACGCGCATTGTTGGTGATATCGCCGACAACACTGCCCGTGCCGCCGCCATCTCCAATCTGCAAAGTGCCATCCGAAATCGTCGTGACACCAACATAATCATTATCACCCGAAAAAACCAACGTGCCGGTGCCGGTCTTGGTTAGAGAGCCTACGCCCGTAACGGCAGTCAGGATCTTGTTGATGTTGGTGCCCGTTGTTTCAATCGAACCGCCACCTGTTCCCAACACATAGTTATGGCTGCTGCTGAAAGCAGACTTGAAACGCAGTGTCGATCCGCCTTCAATCTGCACATCACTGTTGGTGTCCCCGAGATTGTCGTCACTGGAGACAATCAAAACGCCATTCTTGATAAAAGTACCAGCCAGATAAGAATTCGTCTGATTGAACTCGATCTCGCCAGGACTGTCGATGACAACATGACCAGAGCCGGTAATGGTATTGTCAATTGTAACAGAGCCAGCACGGTTGATTGCAAGCGTACCTGCGGAAGCAGCTGTAGAGCCAAGATTGATCTCACCTTCAACCCCGCCCTTACCGCCAGATGTTCCGTCGCCAAGCTGCAAGATGCCACCCGTGACAAATGTACCGCCCGTATAGTTATTGTCTGCGGTGAGCACCAACGTACCCAAGCCCGTTTTATCAATACCTTCTGTACTAAGAATTCGCGTCGAAATCGTCACCACTTCGGTGTCGTCATTAATGGAGCCATCGCCAACATGGATTATCGGCGTATCGCCGGCATTGGCCGCAGTCGATGCCAATGTGAGGTCGTCGCCTGTGATTTCATAGCCACCGGTTGTAAACTGCATACCCGCTGCTGAAATGGTTCCGGCGCTGTTGTCGATTGTAACGATGCCGCTCGCGCCCTGGAAGATGGCGAACTCGCCTGTCGACCATGGACCATTCAACTGGAAATCCGGCAGGCCCGTCCAGTTGTTGTTCTGTTTGTTCCAGGTGCCGCTACCGCCGTTGGCTTGACCATTCAAAGAATGGCCTGCAGCCTGTCCATCCCAGAAATTGAGAACCAGACCAACGGTGTTGATCAGATTGACTGCATCATCCGTGGTCTGGAGAGTAACAGTAGACGGATCGGTTATATTGGTTGGCAGGCTGCCTAATCCAATCGTGCCAGTCAGATTATTCGCATAGCTGAACACGCGATAGATGCCGGGGCCATTGTGACCGAAGTCAGTGACATTGATCACGCCTCCAAGGGCGAGATCGCCTTTCACAAGGAAAGGCGATGAACCGGCGCTAGTGCCATAGCTGACAGAAACCACTGAAGCAGCACCAAGGCTGAGGTTCTTATCAAATGTCAGCGTCTGCGCCCCACTGCCCGCCAATGTTGCGCCGTCGGCAACCGTCGTATTGCCGCCGATGGTTCCGCCGCCGCCGAGGCTGGCACCGCTGGCGACACTCACAGTTCCGCCAAGCGAACCGTCAACAAGAAGCGTGCCCGCTGCAACGGAGGTGCTACCGCCGAAAGCGCTGCTGTCGCCACTCAGTGTCAGGCTGCCCGCACCATTCTGCTGAACAAGTCCCGTGCCGCTGATGACACCGGAGAAGTCGAGCGTGTTGCTGCGATTGAACGCCAGCGTGCCGTTATTGTCCACATTGCCGGCAATGCTGCCGGTGGTGCTGCCATTGCCGATCTGCAGCGTGCCTGCCGAAATCGTGGTCCCGCCAGTAAAGCTGTTTTCGCCGGTAAGCGTCAGTTTTCCTGAGCCATCATGACGGAGGGCGCCCTCCCCACTGATAACGTCGGCAAATATAATATCATCGGATCGATCGAAAGCGAGAGCAGCGTCCGCATCAACCTGGGCATTGCCGCCGATCTGTCCAACCGTACTGCCTGCCCCTATCTGAAGAACACCTTTCGAGACGTGGGTTCCACCGGCATAGACATTGTTGCCTGTAAGGATCAGGGTGCCGTCACCATCCTTGTTCAGTTTGCCTGTGCCGGTAATGCCTTGCGTGAAAGAGGTGCTTGTACCTGCAGTGGTTTCGATCGTACCGCCATTTGCGTTGAGAACAACATTGCGGTCAGTCGTGATAGAATCTGCAACTCGAAGCGTACCGCCATTGAAGGTCAAGTTACTTGCTGCATCGCCGAGATTGTCATTCGAACTGATTGACAGTGTGCCGGCTTCAACAACGGTCCCGCCCAGATAATCATTACTCCCAGACAGTACCAGTGTGCCTGCGCCAGTCTTGGTCAATGAGCCAAGTCCATCAATCAGCCCGGAGAATGTGCTGTTGGTACCAGCCGCCGCATCAATAGTTCCACCCGCCGCATCAAACGCAACCACCCGATCGCTCGTAACATCGCCCGTCAGCCGCAGCGTGCCGCTATTGAGCTGCACTCCGCCCGACAAATCACCAAGGTTTTTATCGGCGCTGACCGACAAAACACCGGCATTGACAACCGTGCCGCCCGTATAGCTGTTGTCGCCTGCAAGCGTCAGCGTACCCGCGCCGTTCTTCGTCAGCTTGCCTGTACCGCCGATCGTCCCCGAAAACTCATTGCTGTGAAGCAGGCTTGTCTGGATCGTACCGCCTCCGGCGCCAAGCGTCACCGCACGGCTGTTGTTGAAACTGCCCGTCAGGTGCAGCGTGCCGCCGTCGAACGAAAGCGTGCCGCTCGAAGCCCCAAGATTGCTATCCGCGCCAACCGAAACAACACCGCCATTGATAAAGGTCCCGCCGCTATAAGTATTGGTGCCCGAAAGCGTCAGCGTGCCATCGCCCGATTTTGTCAGCGGGCCTGAGCCGTCGATTGCGCCAGCAAAAGCGTTGCTTTTGCCCATGACGGTCTGAACCGTGCCTCCACCGCTGC
This sequence comes from Brucella anthropi ATCC 49188, assembly GCF_000017405.1. Classification (NCBI taxonomy): domain Bacteria; kingdom Pseudomonadati; phylum Pseudomonadota; class Alphaproteobacteria; order Hyphomicrobiales; family Brucellaceae; genus Brucella; species Brucella anthropi. The sequence goes on along the minus strand of NC_009668.1, from coordinate 76,554 downwards.
CCAGCGTAACCGCCCGGCTATTGTCGAAACTATCAACCAGCAGAAGCGTGGCGTTGTTATTCATGGCCAACGTGCCGGTGGCATCGCCTAGGTTTTTATCGGCACTGATCGATACAGTGCCGCCATTGATCACGGTGCCGCCGCTATAGGTATTGGAACCCGACAAAACCAGCGTACCGGCACCCGTCTTTATGAGCTTGCCTGATCCGACAATACCGCCCGAGAGCTCGTTAATCTCGTTTGCCGCCGTTTGAACCGTACCTCCCTGAGCACCCAGTGTGACAGAACGCGCCGATACGAAACTGTCGGTCAGTTGAAGCGTACCGCCATTGAAGTTGAGCCCTCCAGTTGATGCGCCGAGGCTGGCATCCTTGCTGACCGCAATGGCTCCGGAGTTGAAAAAAGTTCCGCCGGAATATGTGTTGGTGCCGGAAAGTGTAAGAGTGCCGCTTCCACCGCGCACCAGGCGCCCGGTGCCATCGATGGTACCGGAGAAAGTGCTTGACGTACTTCCGTCAACCACAAATGTGTTGCTGCCTATCAGAATGCGTGCGCCAGTAGCCCCGTCAATGCTGGCAACATTAAAATCCGACGTCCCCGTATAACTCCGCAGATCCAGAATAGAGCTCGAACCGTTCAACGTGAACTGGCTGCCTTGTGCAGTGGAATTCCCAGCGAAACCTATTGTTCCCGTGCCGACAAGGAACCTTGAATTGGAGGCGCTGCTATTACCTTGAAACTGCATGAACCCGTTTGATGCGACAATTCCTGTCCATGACGAGTTGCCAAGCGTGATTTTCGTGTCGTTGGCGAAATCAATATCTTTAAAAATAAGCCTTGAGCCGGTCCCAGTTACCTGAAATGCCGCGCCGTCGGTCCCGGTTGCGCTGATCTCTCCTGCCAGAGCATTGGCAGGTAATGTCTTATCGTATTGTTTCACTGCACCGGAATAGACCTGAATCGCGTAGGCGCTGGCACCGGAAGCTGAAATTTTCGTATTCTTGTCGGTCGTAACATTACTTCCAGCACTACCGATCTTCAGTGCATGGCTTCCCGTCCCCGAGGTCGAAATTCGCGCGCCATAAAGATTGATGACCCCACCACTGACGGCACCAACGCCGAATGAATTGCTGGAACCAGTGGTGATTACAACAACCCCCGTAGCATTGATTACCGAACCGCTTCCGGTGGCATAAAGCCCGGCGGCTGCGGGGCCAGTTGCAGTTATGGTGTTATTTCCCGGCAGCGTCAGCGTTGTTCCATTTGCACTCGACAGCGCCCTCACCTCATTGCCATTACCGACAATCGTGACAGTATCACCGTTTTGAAGGCTGGTGGTTACAGGTGCTGTATAGTCCGTGGCGTTAACATGGGTAGAAAACAAAACACCAAAAAGCAATGGAATACTTATTGCGCTGATTCCAGAAGTTAATCTCAATACATCCCGACTTATAATATTACTCGCAATGGATGAATTCAGACGGGAATGCATATTAATTTCTCCGAAAATAATTATATTAATAATTTCTGTATTAATATAATTCTTGACGATTAATAATTTTGTTTATAATTTCCAAACATTTGACGCCTGCTTGGAAATTCATTGAATAATTCTCATCCATGAGAATCTCATAATGGCTTATTTGAAACGTATAACCTGATTTATGTTAAAATCAATTCCTGTAATTTACTTTAAGTATCAGTAATTTATAATATATAAATTACGCCTCATGAGAAATATGGTGTTATTTCCTTAGGATTCGGAGCAAAGAATATTCTGAGAAACTCACAGCTTTGCCGTCTCTTGCCACTACAGCGAAATCTCCCTCCGATCCTGCCGAGCATCTATAAATAAAATGGAGGCTCCGACCGGAGATCGCGGCAACATCAATATCTAACTGCAGTTGAACTCCAGCATAAGATGGCTTCGTCCCGATTACGTGATGCGTTAGCGGGACAAGAAGCCTTCTTTTGAGTTCGGTCGTGGCTGCATCTCGAGTATCGGTGTCAGCGAATACGCCGTAACAGCCTCTCACGATAGGTATCGACAATCACGGCGAGGATGATCACGGTGCCAATTATGATCGGCTTGTAATTATCGCCGATACCAAGCAATTGCAGCCCGGTCGCGAGCACCTGCAAAATACAGGCCCCGGCCAATGTGCCGACGATTGAGCCCTTACCACCGAAAAGGCTCGTCCCGCCGATGATGACGGCTGCAATCGCGTTCAGTTCATAGCCAACCCCTGCAATCGGGCTGCCGATGTTCAGGCGCAGGAGATAGACAATCGCGGCAATACCAGCGGTGACGCCGGAAATGACAAACGCAGCGATTTTGTATGTGTCGGGATTGTGTCCCGACAGGCGCACAGCCTCATCATTGGCGCCAACCGCATAGATCATGCGACCGAAGACGGTAAAGCGCAAAACGAACCAGCCGACAGCGATCACGGCCACTGCGATCAAGAAAATTGACGGCAGAAAGCCGCCGACAATCAGATTACCGAAATCGACAAAACCCTGCGGAAGACCGGTAATGGTGGAGTTGTTGGAAACCACCCGTGCCGCACCGGCGGCGATGTTCAGCATGCCCAGCGTGACGATAAACGACGGGATTTTCCAGTAGGTTGACACCTTGCCGTTGATGAAGCCGCAAAGCCCGCCAACGGCGATACATGCCAGAACAGCCAGCGGAATTGACAAGGCAGGCTCCAGACCGGACGTCATGATAAGCGCACCGACGACCGTGCATAAGGCGAGAACCGAGCCGACTGAGAGGTCAATGCCACCAGTCAGAATGACAAAAGTCATACCTGCCGCAAGGACTGTGTTGATCGCAATCTGAACGAAGATCTTCAGCGCGTTGCCCGATGTTGCGAAATAGGGCGCAGTGACGGAAAATACCAGCGTTATCAGGATCAACGCCAAGAATACGCCGGCATCACGCAACAGGAAGCGCTTCAGCTTCTGACGGTCGGCAGCACCGGGGTGTTGGGCAGATGGAGAAATGGGTTCCGTCATGCGTGAACATGCTCCTGATAGGCGAGCGAAAGAATACGCTCCTGATCAAATTGCGACCGGTCCAGTTCCCCAACCAGTTTGCCGTTCGAGAAAACAATGATGCGGTGACACATGCCGATCAGCTCGGGCAGATCCGAGGAAATCATGATAATGGCCTTCTGGTTCGCAGCCAGCATCCACAGAAGTTGATAAATCTCGCGTCTGGCGCCGACATCGACCCCACGCGTCGGTTCATCCAGTATCAATGTGGATGACCCGCGAAACAGCCATTTTGCCAGAACCACCTTTTGCTGATTGCCTCCGGAGAGGTTACGCACCGGCGTATCGATAGACGCAGTCTTGACGCGCAGCCGCTCGACCAGCTCCGTTACCGCACCTTTCTCCACCCGGCTATCCAGCAGGCCACCGTGCGAGATTTTCTTCAGGTCGGTGATCGTGGTGTTGACGGACACGGGCATATCAAGCAGCAGCCCCTGGCTCTTGCGGTCTTCTGTCAGAAAACCCAGACCATTACGCACGGCATCGCGCGGGTCACGGATAGTCACCGGCCGACCGTCAACATCGATTTGCCCTGCTGATCTGGGATCGGCGCCGAAAATTGCGCGCATCACTTCAGTACGGCCCGACCCGACCAGACCGGCAACACCCAGAATTTCCCCATGACGCACCGAAAACGAAACCGGCGGAGCGCCGCTGTTGCGCTTCACGTTCCTCACTTCCAGAGCGACGGAACCAAGCTTGATATCGGCATTAAAGCCATACTCATCCGCAATGTCGCGACCGATCATCATGCGTACCAGATCCGGCACGCTCAGCCCCTGCAGGTCGCGCGTCTCGACCAGACGGCCATTGCGCAGCACCGTCACGCGGTCGCCAATCTCGAAGACCTCGTGCAGACGGTGGGAGATGTAGATGATCGTGACACCCTTTGCCTTCAGCCGCTTGATGATCGCAAACAACCGTTCGATTTCCGGCGGTGTCAATGTCGCCGTCGGCTCATCCAGAACAAGTAGTTTGCTGTCATAACCGAGCGCCTTGGCAATCTCGACCAACTGCATTTGCGCAACGCCCAGCTCCGAAACCGGCATACGCGGATCGACCGCCAGACCGACCTCGGCCAAAAGCTCTTCGGCGCGCCGGTTCAATGTCGCTCGGTCCATGATGCCGAAACGTCTCGGCAGGCTTTCCAGCATCAGGTTTTCGGCAATGGAAAGATGCGACAGCAGGTTGAGTTCCTGATGAACGATGCGGATTCCCTGAACCTGCGCGTCATGCGGGGTCTTTGGCTTGTAGGGCCGGCCGTTCAGAAAAATCTCGCCTGTGTCGGGCTGATATATGCCAGCAAGAAGCTTGATGAGAGTCGATTTACCCGCACCGTTTTCACCCAGAATGATATGCGTCTCGCCACGCTGCAGCTCCAGCGTGATACCGTTTAGAGCAACCACCCCCGGAAAGGTCTTGCCGACATTTTCCAATCTCAAAATGGCGTCGGCTGACTGCATATCTGTTCCTGCCTGCCGGGTGAAGAGGAGCGGCACTTGGAGCGCCGCCCACAATTGGCAATGTTTGGAAGATCCCGGTTTTCAGAGATCCTGGGCCGTGATGAGCTTGATGTCCGTCTTGACCCAACCGGAGAATTTTTCGCCTGCCAGTTCCTTGAGGCCGTAATCAATGCCCATGGCCGCCATCTGTGCGCCGAACTGATCGACGGTTGCGAGCATCTTGCCTTCCTTGATCAAAGGCTGGACAGCAGGAATGTTGTCGAAGCCCACGACCTTGATCTGGCCCGATTTTCCGGCGGCATCCAGCGCCTTCACGACGCCGAGCGCCATAGAATCGTTGGCCGCCATAACACCTTGAATGTCCTGATACTGGGTCAGGAAATTGGTCATCAGCGTGTTGGCTTCTTCCGTTTCCCAATGGGCAGTCTTGGAATCGAGCAGTGTCAAACCGCCTTCGGCCACGGCATCGTCAAAGCCCTTCTTGCGTTCCTTGGCATTGTCTGCCTCAGGATTGCCTTCAAGGATAACCACCTTGCCGCCCTTGCCGAGCTCCTTGGCAAGCGCCATGCCGGCAAGCTTTGCGCCCTCGCGATTGTCCGGACCGAAAAAGGCAAGGTCAACACCCGCCTGCTTTTTCGCCTCTTCATCGAGCGCCACGTCAATATTGATGACTTTGATGCCGGCCTCCAGAGCCTTTTTAACCGGCGTCACCATGGCCTTGGAATCCGCCGGAGCCAGCACGATCACATTGAACTGCTGCGTGATGAAATTTTCCACAGCATCGACCTGTGCGGCAAAATCACGTTCGTCCTTCATGCCAACAGCGGCAAAGGAGAACTTGTCGGTGTTCTTGGCGGCGTAGTCCTCCGCACCTGCCTGCATCTGCTTGAAGAACTCGTTGGCGAGCGACTTCATGACCAGACCGACTTTGGGCTTGTCAGCTGCAAAAGATGGCAGGGACGGTAGAAGCAGAGCACCGGCGCCCAGTGCGCTCGATGTTATAAACTGGCGTCGTGAAATTGAAACTCGACCCAGCCCTGTAATAATTGAACTTTTAGTCATGAATTCCTCCCTTCACTTCAGTAAAATCTGCCGTGTTACTGTAGCGTAGTGCCGTCGATAGAATACTGTCAAGACGGCAAGATAAAGGGAGACATTCGCGATTTCCGTCCTGCATGACGGAAACCGCGTGACACGAACCAGATCGCTATCAGATGGAACTGGAGTTCCAATCCTTATCCTACGAAGAGTCAGGCAAGACGCCCATACTGGCGCAGCACAGCACGAAGACGTTCGTGATCTATGGCCTGAACAAGCAGCCGGTCATAGGGTGTTCCCCCCATATCCTCAGCCGCGATCATCGCATTGACCACTGCCTCTTCCACACTATCTACCGCCGCCAGATAGACGGGATCAAGCGGCTCGTCATTCACCATCTCGACGTCCAGAAAGGGCGCGGAACGATGCTGCATAGGTCGCTGGTTGGCGGTGGAAAAAGCGATAAAAATATCGCCGGAATTATTGCCGCCCGGCGTTCCGTTACGGCCGATGCCGATGCTTGCACGACGCGCAAGGCGCTTCAGCTGGTGCGGCATCAGCGGCAGATCGGTCGCCAGCACGACGATGATCGAGCCGCGCTCCTGCAACTGGCTCTGCGGCGTGCCATCCCGCATATGCTGCCCTACCGGCACACCGGCAATGGTCAGCCAATCGCGCTGCCCGTGATTGGCCTGCACCAGCGCACCGATGGTGAAACTGCGCCCGCCAAATTCGACCACACGCGATGCCGTGCCTGTGCCGCCCTTGAGGCCATAGGTGATCATACCGGTGCCGCCGCCGCAATTGCCTTCCTGCACCGGGCCGGATGCAACATTGTCGAGCGCCTTGCGCACATCCGCTTCCGTCACAGGAAAGCCGTTGATGTCGTTGAGTGCACCGTCATAAGTTTCTGCGACAACCGGCATGATCCAGAGGAAATCGTCGGTCTGGTAGGTCGAGGCATAGCGGTCGACCATCCAGCGCACTGTCGCATGATGTGCCATGCCGATACCGTGCGTGTTGGTGATAACGACAGGGCCGAGGAAGTAGCCGCCATCTTCGATCCAGTGCGTTCCGGTCATCTCACCATTGCCGTTGAAGCGATGGACGCCTGCATAAACCGGAACCGGGGTTTCAGACTGCATATGCGGCAGAATGGCGGTCACGCCACTACGCGCCGGACGCTTGCGGCCGGGGCGCGGCTCGTTCTCGATAATGGTCTGAAAGCCGACGCCAACGCCATCGACATCGGTGATCGCGTTGTACGGACCGGTCACACCAGTGAAAGGAAGCCCCAGATCGCGAGCGCGCAGTTTACGTGTAGGTGTTTGTGAAGTCATATTATTTCTGCCGAGAACGAAGATAGAGACCGAGCGAAGCCACAACGAATGAGAAGGTCAGCATCATCACGGCAATCGCATTGATTTCCGGTTTGATGCCGCGACGCAGCATGGCGAAGATGAACATCGGCAGGGTCGTAACATCAACGCCTGCGATAAAATAGGTGATGACGAGGTCATCCATGGAAATGATGAAGGCAAGTAACGCGCCGCCGAGAATGCCGGGCATGAGCTGGGGCATGACGACCTTGCGGAACGTGGTCCATTCATTGGCGCCAAGATCGGCCGATGCATGTTCCAGCGTGCGGTCCATGCCGGCCAGCCGGGCCGAAACGACAATGAAGACATAAGAGATCAGAAAAGTGCATTGGCCGATAATAATCGTGGTCAGCCCCAGATGAATGCCCGCGTTGACGAAGAAGATCAGGAGCGCAATGCCCAGCACGATATCCGGCATCAGCATGGGCATGAAAAGCGTCACCTGATAGAACCGCTTTCCCAGAAAATTGTAGCGATGCATGGCCAGCGCCAGCGCAGTTCCGAGAACAGTCGATATCAGTGTCGTTGAAGTCGCAATCTTCAGGCTGTTGAAGACAGCTGCCACAAGCTGATCCGTCGATTCAATATAGAGTGCGCTTTCCGAAACCACTGTCTTGAAGCCCAGAACCTGCGCATACCAGTCGGTCGTAAAGCCGCTCCACACCATCATGTTCACCGGATTGGCGTTGAACGAATAGACGATGATAAGTGCCAGCGGGATATAGATGAAGGCGAAGAACAGCGCGACGTAGAGCAGCAATCCGCCATTGAAGAGGGAACGGGCGATTTTCATGGTTGCGTCTCCCTTACCGCGACAACGCTTCGGCGGCATTGCGCCGGTTCGTAAAGAGCACATAGCCAAACAGCAGCAGCAACATGACGGCCATCACCATCATCGCGAGCGCCGACCCGAACGGCCAATTGCGCGCCGACAGGAACTGTCCTTCGATCAGATTGCCGAGCATCATCACCTTGGCTCCGCCCAGCACTGCAGGCACGACAAAGTTTCCGAGCGCAGGAATGAAGACAATTACCGAACCGGCAGCAATGCCGGGCGTGGTCAGCGGCAGGACAATCCGGAAGAATGTCCGCACCGGGCCGGCCCCCAGATCAAGCGACGCCTGCACCAGACGCCAGTCCAGCTTTTCAATGCTTGCATAGACAGGCATGAACATGAACGGCAGGAACACATAGACCATGCCCAGCACGATAGCGCCGTCGGTATAGATCATGTCGAGGGGACGCGAGATAATGCCGAGCGACATCAAGGTCTCGTTGAGCAACCCTGTCGGGCGCAGGATCATCACCCATACGAACAGCCGCACAATCAGGCTGGCGAAGAATGGCAAGGTAATGAGGAAGATGCAGAAGTTCTTCCACTTGTCGGGAAGCCTGCTGATATAAAAGGCGGCCGGATAAGCGACCAGCAATGCGGCAATGACCGTCACGATGGCGATCCTCACCGAGCGGAAGAAAATCGCCAGATAGATCGGGTCGAATTCCTCAAATGCCGGATCCGCAAAACCGAGGATACGCCCGAAATTATGAGGATAGAACTCCCATTCGACACCACCATAAAGGCCAGGTGCGAGAAAGCTCGTTACCACCATGATCGCGAGCGGAATGGCGAAGAAAACGATCAGGAACAGCGTCGCCGGTCCGAGAAGAACTGCCAGCTGAAGACGCCGCAAGCTCGCGAGGTTCATCACGCAGCCTCCTCTTCGCAAAGAAGATGGACTGTGGCCGGATCGTAATACCAGCGCGCGGCCTGCCCCGGCTGCAGATCATTGACCGAGTTTCGGTCCACCGCCGGAATCTGCGCCGTCAGCTTGCGCCCAGAAGCGAGGTGTCCGAGCAATTCGAAAGACGAACCGATAAAGGCAATCTGGTCGAGCGTGACATCAAGCGCCCCATGTCTTTCATTGCGCGCGATAAGCGAGAAATTTTCTGGACGCAGAAGTGCGGTGCCCCTGCCTTTGGCTTTGTCTTCACCATCGTGCTGCAGAACCGTTCCATCCGTCAGCACAAAGCCGTTGGCGTCGACTTGTCCTTCCAGAAGATTGCTCGCACCAACGAAATTGGCGACGAAGGCATTGACCGGGCGATCATACACAACCCGCGGCGCGTCCAGTTGCTGGATGCGCCCGTTCGAGAGTACCGCCACCCGATCCGACATTGTCAGCGCTTCCTGCTGGTCGTGCGTGACAAAGATGAAGGTAATGCCCAGTTCGTGCTGCAAGGTCTTCAGTTCGAACTGCATCGCCTCGCGCAGGTTCTTATCAAGTGCAGACAGCGGCTCATCGAGCAACAGCACCTTAGGGCGGGCCACGATGGCCCGGGCCAGAGCCACACGTTGCTGCTGGCCACCCGAGAGCTGTCGCGGCAGGCGGGCCTCCAAACCAGCCAGCCCCACCATCTGCAAAACAGCCCTGACACGCTCCGTGCGCTCCGCCTTGCCGATACCGGCGACTTCCAGAGCATATCCGGCGTTCTGCCCCACACTCATATGCGGAAACAACGCATAGTTCTGAAAGACCGTATTGACCGGGCGGCGATAAGGTGGACGATCCGTCATGTCGACGCCGTCGATCTCGATCCGTCCGGCATCCAACGCAGCGAACCCGCTGATCGCCTGTAGCAAAGTCGTCTTGCCGCAGCCCGACGGGCCCAGCAAAGTGATGAATTCATTACGGCCGATATCCAGATCGATACCGTCCAGTGCCTTGACCTCGCCGCCTTCTGGACTCGCAAAGGTCTTGGCCGCGGAAACCAGCCGTACAATCGCATCCCGCATTTTCGTTCCCCGAAATGTTATTTAATTAACTCTTGCGTGATTTGGTTATGTTGATATCATTTTCCAGTACAAGTCAACGCCTCGAAGACCGTACTTTGCATCCCTGCCAAGGCAGAGAAATGAAAGCGGGCTGCGGGGAAAAATATGACAAGGGGAACTACAATGACGATCTTCAATGGTGCCGTTCCGCGCCTTGGATTGATTGCGCTCACCGTTCTGGGCATGTCTGCAGGCAATAGCTTTGCAGATGAATTGAACATCTATAACTGGGGCGAATACATCAATCCTGCGGTGCTTCAGAAATTCGAAGAAGAGACCAAGGTCAAGGTCAATCTATCGACCTACTCCTCCAATGAGGAAATGCTGGCCAAGATTCAGGGTGGCGCCAGCGGTTACGATATCGTGTTTCCGTCCGTGCATATGCAGGACATCATGGCCAAGCTCGATCTGCTTGCGAAAACCGATATCAATACATATGAGGGCTTCAAGAACATCGACCCGCGCTTTCTGCGCGCCAAAAGCGACCCCAACGGAGAATATTGCCTGCCTTACGCCTTCGGCACGGTGGGCATTCTCTATAACCGTCGCGTGCTCGGCAAGGACGTGACCGGCTGGAAGGATCTGCTTGCGACGGTCAAGGAAAAGGGTCTCAAGATCACGCTTCTCGATGACATGCGTGAGGTGCTGGGTGTTGGGCTTCTTCTCAACGGAAACTCCGTAAACTCCACCGACCCGAAGCAACTTCAGCAGGCCGCAGACACCGTCATCGAAATGAAACCGTATGTGGCTGCTTTCACCTATGATTCCCGTCCCATGGTCGGCGCGGGCGACGTTGCCGCCGCGCATTATTTTATCGGCAGCATGGTGGATGTCTTAGGCAATCCGAAAGATTTGGGTTACGTCATTCCGGAAGAAGGTGCGACCATGTACCAGGAAGATATGTGCGTTCTCAAAACAGCTCCTAACAAGGACAATGCCATCAAGTTCATGCAGTTTTACACGCGCCCAGAAATCGCCGCGCTCAACGTAGCCCAACAGACCAACGGCACGCCCAATGTGCCGGCACGTCAGCTGACACCTGACAACATCAAGAACAGCACGGAAATCAATCCGACAGACGAAACGATGAAACGGCTCCAGATCTTCGAGGATCTGGGTTCCGGCGTGCGCCAGCTCGACCGGGCATGGACAAAGGTAAAAACAGCGCAATAAGCTGTTGTGCTGGCTCCGGTCTTCATCATCAGGGTCGGAGCCAAAGCGGGAGGGGTAAGTTTGTCTAAAGAAATTCTCATACGTCTCCAAAGTGCGGAATTACGCAAATCCAAGGCCGACAAGCTGATCGCAAGCTATATCGAGCGTAATCTGGCAGAACTGCCATTCGAAACGGCAAAGTCCATCGCCGAGCGTCTTGGCATTTCTCAGATGACGGTCGGCCGCTATTTGCGACGGCTCGGCTTCGACGGGCTGGAGGAGTTAAAAACAGCATTAAGGCGCGGTCGTTCCAACCCCGCATGGCAGGTCAAGGGGCCGGTTGCCCGGCTCCAGCAGGATTTTCGCGAAGGCAAACTGCTTGCCGGTCTGGTGCAACAGCAGATCGAGAATCTCGGCACCGTCTACGAGCTGACTACCCGTCCTGAATGGCAGGAGACCATCGACGCACTGATCGGGGCAAGCGAGGTCTATGTTGCAGCCTATCAGAATGTGCGCGGCATCGCGCAATATTTTGCGTCACAGCTCTCCTATTCGCGTCCGGGAGTGTCCTTCATGGACGGGCTGAACGGCACCTATGCAGAAGTCCTGGATGGCTCCAGGGAAAACCGCGTTCTGTTTCTGCACGATGTCCGCCGTTTCGCGTCAAAAGCCCGCCCTCTAGCCATTGAAGCGCGCCGAATGGGCGTAAAAGTGATACTTTTTACCGATGAATTTTGCCCATGGGCAAGCGAGGTGGCCGATATTGCGCTGATCGTACCCGGTTCTCACGGTCCACTTTGGGACGGTGCCGCAACGATGACTGCCATCATGGACCTCATGCTTTCGCATATCATCATACAGCTCGGTAGTCAGGTGGATGAAAGAGTGCAGAGCCTGACCCGTCTCCAGGATATTTTTGGTGACTTCGAAAGTTAAAGCATTTCCAGCAAAAGTGCGGAGCGGTTTTGCGTGAGGCAAATGCAATGAACCAAATACTTAGGGCGGTTTCAGCGACTCCGCTTTAACTGGGAGCGCTCTGGCGAAAAGCTACCCTTCAAAAGTCTGCAAAACTTGCCAAGACCAGTTTTGGAAACCAGTTCCGGGAAATGAAACTCCGATACCGCCTAATCGCATCGGAAGAGATGAGCATACGTGTCTTCATCGCTCCCGCGTGAAGACATATTGACATCGCACGGCCCATCTCTTAATTGTTCAACAATATTATTGAACAAAAAAGGGAACGATATGCCTGCTCCGACAATCTCAAAACGCGTGACTGAACTGAAATCAGCCTTGCTCGCCGCCACATTTGCCGTCGTTGCGTTGGCACCACATGAGGCCGCAGCCGCGCCTCAAACCGTGAAGGAAAACACACTGTCGGTCGGATCTGACCTGACCTATCCTCCCTTCGTCTACATGAAGGACGGCAAGCCGGCAGGTTTCGATGTTGAACTGATGGAAGGGGTGGCAAAGCAGCTTGGGCTTGCTGCAGAGTTCAAGGACACGCGCTTCACCAGCCTCATCACCGGTGCACGCGCCAACCATTTCGACGTCATTGCATCGGCGCTTTACGTTACGCCTGAGCGGCAGAAGATTCTCAACTTCATCCCCTACATCAAGGCTGGCTCGTCCCTGCTCGTGCTGAAGGACGCCAAGTTCCGCCCGGCGAACGAAAAGGAGCTGTGCGGCAAGATCATCGGGTCGATGCAAGGAGCGTCCTGGCTCCCGAAGCTGAAGGCACTGTCGGAAGATTATTGCGCCAAGAACAATCTCGGCGCCATCGAGACACGCGAATTCGATACAGATGCGCAGGTCACGCAGGCATTGCGCAGCGGCTCGGTCGACGTGGAATTCATGGATAATGTCGTTGCTGCCGAACTGCTGAAGAAGTTCCCCGACGATTATGCCGTTACATCCAGTGCGCTCATCTATCCGATCATGGTGGGTGTAGCCACCACCCCGCAGAACAAAGAGCTTTTCAATGCCATGAACGATGCCTTCGCCCAGATGCGAAAGGATGGTTCCTATGACGCGCTCGTCAAAACCTATGGCATGGAGCCTGTCACCGACGATGAAATCAAAGCGGTCGTTTCCACGGCTCAATAAACCGGAAGCGGGGCGGACTGGCCCCATTTCCCTCTGCATGGCCGAAACGGGAGGCTTCGCTTGAACTACGATTGGCATTACGCGCTCGGTCTGCTTGCAGACCGGGATTTCTGGGAGGCGAGCTGGGTTGTGATCAAGCTCAGCCTGCTGAGTTGGCTTCTGGCGGCGATTGCGGGCTTCGGTCTGGCACTGGCAAAGCAATCATCATGGTCGGTGATCAACGGTCCCGCGCGGGCCTATATCTGGTTCTTCCGAAGCCTTCCGCTTCTGGTACTGCTGATTTTCATCTACAGCCTGCCGCAGGTCTTTCCGGTCCTTCGCACCCTCCTGTCGAATGCTTTCGCGGCTGGCCTGATCGCGCTTGTCATCAGTGAAACCGCTTATATGGCAGAAATCCATCGGGGTGGTTTGCTCGCCATTCATAAAGGCCAGATCGAGGCGGGGCGTGCGCTGGGTCTGAGCTTCCTCGGTATCCAGCGCCTGATCGTCGTTCCACAGGCAATCCGGGTTTCATTACCCGCAATGTCGAATGAACTCGTCACCATCGTCAAGCTTACCTCTTTGGTTTCCGTCATTTCGCTTGCCGAAATCCTGCTTGTCGGCCAGCGGCTCTATACGCAGAATTTTCTGGTGCTCGAGACGCTCACCGTCGTCGCCTTCTTCTACGTCCTCATCGTCACGCTGTTTGATCGCGGTCTTTCAATGCTGGAACGCCGCTCGGATGTGATACGGCGCGGTCAGAAGGCACGCACCTTGTCGCCACAGGAGGTTGCGGCAAAACTGTCCGGCACTGAAGCTCCCGTCGATCGCGCGCAAGGCAAATCCCAGCAAGCCGACACCATTGCCCTGGAAGCAACTGAACTTCGCAAGGCCTATGGTTCGCATGAAGTGTTGAAGGGCGTCAGCCTGACGGTGAAATCCGGTGAGGTCATCTCCATCATCGGTCGTTCGGGCTCGGGCAAGACGACCTTCATTCGCCTGCTCAACGGACTGGAACGTCTCGATGCCGGTGAAGTAAAACTGCACGGCTCGCCGTTCATCTCGGCCGAATTGACGCAATCGGGCAAGCATGTCTTCCGGGAAGACGTTTCCCTGATCCGCGATGTCGGCATGGTGTTCCAGAGCTTCAATCTTTTCAATCACAAGACTGTGCTTGAAAACATGCTCCTCGCGCCTCTGTACCACAAGATCGGTGCGCGAGCCGACCTTGAGCGGCAAGCCTTTCATTATCTGAACAAGGTGGGCATGGCCGCCCATGCGGAAAAATATCCGCACCAGCTTTCGGGCGGTCAGCAGCAGCGCGTTGCAATCGCTCGCGCCCTGATGATGTCGCCAAGCATCATTCTGTTCGATGAACCCACTTCGGCACTCGACCCGGAAACCGTCGAGGAAGTGCTGGGCGCTATCCGCTCGCTCGCAAGCGAAGGCGTGACGATGGTCATCGTAACCCACGAAATGAACTTCGCTTTCGAAGTCTCCGACAGAATTCTCTTTATGGACGCGGGCAAGGTCGTCTGCGACGATACGCCGGATAAACTCAAATCCGGTATCTATCCGCAGCTGAAACCTTTCCTGAAGAATATGACGGTCTGACACATGAACCAGCCTGCCACCCTTCGTGATCCCGCATTCATTCGCGTCGCCAATGCCATACGCGACGACATTCTCAAAGGCCGCCTGTTGAGCGGCACGAGCCTGATCGAGGCCGAACTGATCAATGTCTACGATGTATCGCGCAACACCCTGCGCGAAGCCATGCAGCTTCTGCGCCAGCAGGGACTGGTCTCGCAGGAGCCGAACAAGAGCGTCCGCGTGAAAAGGCTAACGGAAACGGACATTCGCGACATCTTCGTGGTGCGCCGGGTCGTCGAGCTCGGCGCACTCCGTGGGCGAAACTCGGTTCCCGCCGACTGGCTGGAAAGGCTCAACGAGGTGATCCGCAATGAAAGTGAAGCGACCGCCCGCGCGGACTGGACGGCGGTGGCCCGCCAGAGCCTTCTCTTTCACCAGGAAATCGTATCGCTGCATGGTAGTCCTATCTTCGATCAGATGTTCTCCCTGCTCGTGACCCAGCTGCGTCTGGTTTTCGTCACCGGCAACGAACAGGCTTTCCATGAACCTTGGTTGAAAAGAGAAGCCGAAATCTGCCGCCTCATCGCAGCGGGTGACTGCGAAGCCGCCGCCGATCAGCTTGAGAACTATCTGGCGGATTCAGAGAAAATGCTGACGGCATTGGTCCGGAACTGATCGCAGCCGATTGCGATAGAGCGCGTTTCGCTTCGATTGAAGCAGATCGGCGCTCTAACCTCTTATATTTCAAGCATAATCTTATCGATCCTCGTTTCACTTCGGTCGGATTATGCTCTAACGGGACATGCTTTATGAAACACGATCCGCAAGACAAATCCGGATTGGGATCTGCCATGGCTTGCAACCGGGTTGAAAAGCTCGACCTGGCGCTGTCCGACTACGCGGCGCGGGACTGGGATGCGCGAGAGATTTTTCTCAACCGGCGGTTCGAGGCGGCCCGCACCGAGCTCGGCCATTGGCAAGCGCTCAGTGAAACCAATCGTGAACTCCCGCCGCTTGCAGGACTGACGATGACGGTCAAGGCCTGCTTCGACACAGAAGGCTGGGTGACAAGCTGTGGTTCGAAAGCGTTACAAGAGGCGGCTCCTGCAAGTGCAAGCGCCGCTCTGGTGCGCAGGCTTCGCATGGGTGGCGCAACACTGCTCGCGCAGACAAACATGACCGAATTCGCTTATGGCGCGCTGGGGGTCAACACACATTTCGGCACGCCACGCACACCGCTCGACCCTGCCGGAGAGGCAATCGCCGGCGGCTCTAGTTCTGGTGCAGCGGTGGCCGTCGCGCGCGGATATAGCGATTTCGCCATCTGCTCCGATACCAGCGGTTCAGCGCGCATTCCAGCGGCTTTCTGTGGCGTCGTGGGCTTCAAACCAAGCCGCGGACGCTACGAAACCGATGGAATGCACTGGTTGTCGACCAGCTTTGACGTGCCGGGGATCATCAGCACTTCCGTCGCCCATTGTCGCCTGATCGATGATGTTGCCACCGGCATCCCGGCAAGGAAACCGCGGCGCTCAAAGCAGATAAGACTGGCAGTTCCCCGCCTGCTTTCGGAAACCGCTCTCGACAATACCGTTGAAGATCTTTTCGGGGCTTGCCGGTCCGCTCTGGAAGCAGCAGGAATTGTCGTCCAGGATATCGAACTTCCAAGCTTGATCGAGAGTGCCAGGATTGCCGTCGATGGCGGGATGATCGGTGCCGAGGCTTACGCGCTTCATCGCGAGCGGCTCGCCGTCGATTTCGACAGTTACGATCCCTTGGTCGGAACGCGCATTCAAAAAGGTCGGGAAAATCCCGCCTATCTCTATGTGAATGCATTGAACGCCCTTGCTGCCTGCCGTGAGCAGTTCGACGCGGAAATCGAGGGTTTTGACGGTTTCATTCTGCCGACCGTTCCTATGCTGCCGCCCGCCTTGGCCACGCTTGCAGACGAGGAAACCTATCTGGCGCTCAACCGGCGTGCATTCTCGCTGACAGAATTCGCCAATCGTCTTGATCTGCCCAGCATATCGCTACCAATCGGGAAGCACCCTGCCGGTCTCATGCTGACCGGACTGCGCGGCGAGGACGAGACGCTACTGGCCATCGCAGAAGTACTCGAGCCGCTGGCCGCCAAGTTTTAACAGCCTTTTTTGACACTGAAATGAGGAGAATACTATGATTGTCGTGACATCCGATGAAATCGCAGGCACCGCACGCGATGCTTCCGGACCCGGTTGGGAAAGCCGCCGCATGATCGTGCGTGACGACGGCATGGGCCATTCGGTCCACGAGACCCGCGTCAAGGAAGGCGCTGAACTGCACCTGCACTACAAGAACCACTTCGAAACCAATTATTGTTTTTCCGGTGAAGGCGAAGTCGAACACAAGCTGAGCGGCGAAGTGTTTCCGATCCGCCCCGGCACCATCTATGCGCTGAACGAAAACGACCCGCATATTCTGCGCGCCACCAAGGGCGACCTCGTGCTGGTCTGCGTTTTCACGCCACCGCTGGCTGGCAATGAAGTGCACCGCGAAGATGGCAGTTACGCTCCCGCCGACTGAAGCGTCGAATTCTCCGCAATCGAAAGAAAACGCCGCGATTGATCGCGGCGTTTTTGTTGATCTGCTATTGGTTCAGAAACCGTGTGTGCGATCATATCCGTTGAGAGCGGGCGCCGCCCAGCCTTCCGGCAGACGTTCTGGCTTGTAAATCTCTACCACCATCGGATAGCAGGCGGCAGTATCGGAAGAATGTTCCGCCGAACAGTCTCCCCCGGGACAGGCTGACAGACAGCCAAGAAGATTGATCTCGGCAAAGAATTCCAGATAGTCGCCCGGTCGCACAGGGCTTGCCTTCATGAAATATTGCCCAGTATCCCGGGTGAAGCCCGTGCACATGAACACATTGAGCACGTCGTGAATATAGGTTTCGGCCTCGTGCAGCGGCTTGCCCGTCTGCTTCGCAAAAGCGCGCGTAAGGTTGGAATGGCAGCAGTGATGGTACTGCCCGCCATGACTCAGAAGATTATTGGTATAAGGATCGCAGCGCGTGCCGATCACGTCATGCACCGCACCGCCAAATTCGTCGAAACCATACCAGTCCAGACTGTCGTGAGTGATGGTGGCCATCGGACGCAAGTAAGGAAAACTGGAGAACAGCTGGTCTCCCAGCCCCACATGGGTTCCGTTGAGCGCGCGCGTCTTGCCGCTATAGAATTTCTCGTTGAGGTCGTCCGCATTGAACAGGTTGAGATCACCGACCTGCGGTCCCTCGCTGCATACGATACGGCAGAAATGCCCGGCCGGAACGGACCAGCACTCTGCATCCCTCGGCTGCACGGTGATGCGCTCGACAAGAACAAGTTTGTCGCGAAGGGCGCGATAGGCATCGAGATCAGGTCGTGGCAGCGTATCGACCGGATAACAGATCACTGGTTTGACGGCCATGCGAGCAGCGGCATCGGCAGGCCGCGGCGCGATCGAATTTATCTTCATGAAGCGCTCTGTCGTTCTCTTGCGTTTGGATCGCCACGATACGCCACCGCGTATTCTATGACGGACAAGTTCTAACATGGAAGATATCGTTCAACAATATTGATGAATGATCGTAGATGCTGCCATACTCTATGTCAGCGCCTGATCGGAAAGCCGCATTTCATTTCAAATGCAGTTCGCGGTTGAAGCTCTGATCCGAAGCACCGCGATACCAAGGTCGGCTTTATGCGAGTAGAGTTACAGTGCGCGTTCACTATATCGAAACCCGAATTAATAACAGTTATCTCTAATATTAAACCATGCTAGTATTAAAAATACGAGAAGATATTTAAATAAAGATGCCTATCAAACTATTACGATGCAGAAATAAAATATACTTAATATTATAGTATTATTATTAATTCATTAAAGCAGATTGGAAACTAATGTTTAAAAAATATCGCGAATTGAATGACGGCGCCATGTTATGGGATTCTGTCACTAACCTTGAAATAGATCCAGATTACAGTCAAACTCTCTATTCCAATGGTTATAATATGGTGCGTGTCGATGTCTGGTTCACACCTACTTATTCAAATGGGCCGGG
This sequence comes from Brucella anthropi ATCC 49188, assembly GCF_000017405.1. Classification (NCBI taxonomy): domain Bacteria; kingdom Pseudomonadati; phylum Pseudomonadota; class Alphaproteobacteria; order Hyphomicrobiales; family Brucellaceae; genus Brucella; species Brucella anthropi. Next base: position 57,870 of record NC_009668.1, on the reverse strand, counting down.
AAATGCACCAATACCAGCTTCCGCTCCTCAAGACATCCTAAATTCAGCTACCCGGTTGATCGACTATAATACAGGTATGGAAATACTATTTCTAGCGACACCGCCAACGCCTGATAACCCTGTTTCGTCCCCTGAATTTCAGAACTTCAAGAGTTGGGCCCAAACCCAAACGGCCAACGATTTTATAACCCCAGGTACAGGGGCTTCGTCGAGGCAAATTGATGACAGCTCCCAAAGTTGCGTAACGTTCTATATTCTATGCAATGCAACGAACCCCAATCCACCTACTCTTGCGCTCGGCGTTCAGATACAGCCCACTGATGGTGATCTTCTTAAGTACTATAGGAACGGATTGTCTAATTTAGGCAACAATGGTCCAAAAGAAATTATAGCACAATCTCCCCGAGTGTATGGAGCAGGTGATTTTTCTTGCACTCTGGAACATAAATATCACGATGGTGAGACTGACAGCTTCTCGGCAACCCCACCAACCAATTATACAGATTTCTCTCCACAGATATGGCGTCAGTATAATTTTGGAATTACTTTAAATATAGAGGAATCTGTTATCTATCGAATATATCCCAATGTAGAAATGCTGAATATCGCATTAAATTATCCACCTGGCTTTGCACCTTACGCTAATAAATCTAAAAATGGCTACAATACGACAGCATATATATGGCCACAGAACGCCGATTCACAACAAGGTATAAAAATTACCGGCTACACAGATTACATGTCTATTGATATTACTATGGCAAATCTCAAAACCATAAGAGGTACGCTGATATTCAGCCCAAGTCTTGTACGTGATGTGCCTGGAAATTTCACTGACATGACTTGCGACTATATCATTACAGCTTATGATCCGTTCGGAAATTCTGGGGCTTTTGCCCCTTCAGTCGCTCTTCCGATCTATACGGATCTGGCGGCCCCACCTCCAAACACGCCCGCATGGACGGCCATCGCCATTCCATCCGGCACCCCCGGCGCTATTAATACTTATCACCGAAAAGGCTCCATGTCCATGAAAACCCCAGCGGGGTTATACGCATGCTTACAATTGAATGGAAATCAGCCGACAAAAAATCTTATCGTCAAAGACAGTATAGTTGCAAATCCTAATACTTCCAGTTGGTATTATTATACCTATAATTCTCTTTCATTTTATATAAATAACGTACAAACAAACCAGTACATGATTGAAACAGAAATCCAATACATTCCAAATGGAAACAGTAACCCTGTAATTCCTAGCCTAACATTGTCTTTTTATTCTACCGATATTCAGTATAACTGGCAACAAAACATATTATATAGCTTTTTACCAATATGGCCTTCACAAGCATTTGCAATATACAACCAAGAAGAAGAACTTTACCTGACAGTGGATATGTCACAAGTCATTTCGGATGAAAATAGTGGCTATTATAATGTTTATTTGGGAGCTTATTCCAGCACCGGGATGGACCCCCAGAAGGGAACCACGGTCTGGTTCATCTCTGATACATGACGAAGGTACGGCAATGGTCGAATGGTTATTTCGATAAAGCCATTAAGAGCAAACTGGATGCCAAATAGAGGTCCCGAACCGTATCACTTGATACCTGTAAGTAGATAGGGACGACCTGTAAAGCAGTCATCGCACGAGTTTTATGCGCGCGATGACGCCAGCCTATCCTTCAGACCGTCGTCATCAACATCGATCATGGGCGCTGAGGCACCTAGGCGAATAATGGCTGAGCGGAAGTCGGTCAGCGGACTTGATATCGGAGATTCGGCCTTTTCGTTTGGCTTCAAGCCGCCTCATACAATTGTCAGATGATCTAATCCATAACAGAACTCCAATATACTATATGCAGTAAATTTATACATGTGAGTTCTATATTTACATCAATATTGAAGGTAAAATTTCATGACCAGTCTAGCATCTCAGTTTTACACGAGGGCGACGAATTTTGCTTCGGCGCTTTCGGGTAACGTCGACCCGCGCATGGGGCAGTATACGATCAACCTGGCGATCGGCACATTGAACGCCAATGACTTGCTAGGTCCCAGTATTCCCCTAGGGCTGAGTTACTCGCCTCAGAATACGGGCAATATGGGTTTCGGCATTGGATTTTCGATTGGCCTGTCCAGTTATGACACGCAGCAGACACTGTTGTCGTTATCGAGTGGAGAACAATATTATACGGATACGAATCTTATTCTGAAGCAAAACAGGCTTCAGGCAGTTTCGCTTCAGAATGACGGCAAAAACTACAAAGTCCTTTACAAGAACGGCACGGTTGAGCTTCTTGACGGGCCGGGCACTGCCAATGCCGTCAAGGTGACGCGAAAGATATTCTCCCCTGAAGGCCGTTATGTCTCCCTGAGCTGGAATTACAGCCAGAACCCGCCGCGCTTGCAATCTATTCAGGATGAAGCAGGAACATCTCTGCTTTCGATCAAGTATCCTGATGCCAGCAGTCTCCAGACGGTCCTTTCTGTACGGCCGGGAACAACAGAAGGATACAATGTCACTCTATCATTTGATAATGGCTATTTGCTCAATGCGAGTTGTGACGCACTGGGTGGGTCAGACAAGACCTTGGAGTGGGCAATAGATTATACCGGCTTCGGCTCCAAGTGGCCTGGCCAATGGGCATACAAGCTGACAAGCCCCGGCGGTCTGATTGAAACAGCCACTTATAGCTCAGGTCACCGCTTTCCCACGAATGCAACCTCTATGCAAAATTTGAGGCTGCCTTATGTCACTCAGTTCACGCGCCAGCCAGGTGGAGGGGCTCAACAGCCCGATTTGACGCTTACCTATGATTATGATCCCGACAGCACCGGCAACAATTTCCTTGGTTTTGGTGCGCCGAATGTCTTTTCCTGGGACGCATCACAGGACACGCTTTTAAACTGTGCGAACGAGTACACGTATCAATCAGCAGAAACATTCACTGATGCCGATCAGGTGAAAGCGACTATTACGCGAACCTATAACCGCTTTCACCAAATGATTTCACAGGTGACGAAGAAAAAAGACTGCTCGGTCACCAAATCCACGACGTATAACACAACCGCGAATACTCCAGTGACTGGCCAGCCCGCCAATTACCAGTTCCCTACGGCAAGCACGACGACCTGGAGCCGCACCACAACAGAAAACGGCAAAATTGTAACCCAGTCGCGCCAGGAAACGGCCAGTTTCACCTATGACGATTTCGGCAACATGGTGACACAAAGTTCCACCAAGCAGGATGCGGCCCAAAACTCTGTTTCGTTGGGACAGATCACTTACGCTTATTACGAGCCGTCTGGCGAAGATCAAGATGACAAAAATGGCCTCGGCTGCCCGGCCGATCCCAATCCCTTCAATATCACAAGCAACATTCCCCGTTTCATCAAAACACAAACCACCACGCCGGCGACCACATCTTACAGCGATGTTCAGAACCACGTGGTGCAATATCGTTATGAGAAGTATAATTTTCCCGCCCAGGCGACAACAGCCGGCCTCGACAGCTATGCCGTCCTCAAGGCTGAAGAACGGCATTTCAGCGGCAATCAGCTTCTGGCAAAAATAGAATATACGTATGACAGCACCAGCAGCGAATTCGGACGGCTTTTGCAGACAGTTGAGACCCATTATCCGCAAGGAGAGGCTTCCGATAGTTATGTGACCACTGCGGTTATGAAAACGACGCCCTCTGACCCTACAATCACGCGCACCACAACCGTCACGACACACGACGGCATCGGCACCAGTCAGAAGCAAACGGCTTCACGGTTTACAGGTCGTGTTACGGAAATCGTCAACGCCCTCGGCGTTGTCTCGCAGGCAAGTTATGACAAGCTTGGCCGCGTTGTAGCTGCTACAACAGCCGTTGGAACGGATTACGAAAATACCCGTTCGTTCGACTATGTGATCGGCAATAGTACTGCCCCGTATACAATCACGGCGACCGATGCATTCGGCAATAAAGGCCAGACCGTAATGGATGGGCTGGGTGGCTTCCTTACCGGGCAGGTAATGCTGAAGGGCGGTTCGGACTGGCAAGTCATGCAAACGCGCAGTTATGATGATGCCGGTCGCCTGACGAGCACAACCAGCAAGGATTTTGATCTGCTTACCAGCACCACCTTCTATGGCCAGATTACAACAAGCACGAATTATGATGACTGGGGCAATTCCGATTGCACGACTGCGTTGAATATCCAGCATTTTGCCTCAATGGATCCCATTGCACTGACAAAAGCCAAGTATAGTGTGTATGAAGATAGTTTGTATGAAGATACTACGAACGACGACAAGAAAACCAGCAAAACAGTTTCGACGCAGGATGTCTCCCTATACGCTACCCACACCGCACTTTATCCATCCGATGCTGCAAGTGGTGCATCAGCCTATAGCACCGTGACCCAGAAATATGACGGATGGAACCGGTTGCGCTCAAGCACGGACGAGCTCGGTCGGACAACCACCTACGATTACGACGCTTTTGATCGGGTCATCAAAACGACATTACCGCAGGCGGATGGAGAGACGAGCGCGACTGTGGTGACGCGCGCATACAGTCCGGACTCTCCAGCGCAAATTCTGATTGATATCTGTGTGAATGGCGTTTCGATGGGCAAGCGTGTTGTGGACGGGTTAGGGCGTTGTACCAGCCAGACCTCAGGCGGCCGCAGCTTTACAGCAGCCTACGATAGTGATTGCGGCAGCCTGACTGCGCCAGCCTCTGTCACCTCGCCTTATGGCGTAACCGTAGACTATATCTACCAAGCGGAATTGGGTGGCAAGCTTGCCAGCAAAAAGATCGCGTCCAGTTCAGTAACAGGTAACACCGGTCCGGGCGCAGACAGCAAAACCCTGACCTACCAAAAATGGACCGGAGCACTGGAAACCGCCACGAGTACGAACGCGCAAGGCAGCTCCAGTATTTCCAACACATTTGAGGCAACGGGCCGCCTTCAAAGTGAAACTTTCTCTCAGGGTGGTTCTGCTGCTACCGCATACGCCTACACCACAGCAGGAAAGACAAAAAGCTATACCGATGTGACCGGCGTTACATGGAGTATCAAGAATTGTGACCACTATGGCCGCCCGACACAAGTGGCTGACACGGATGTCCAGCTTGACCTGTCTTATGATGTGCTGGGCCGCCTCAATTGCTGGAAAGCGACCGATCTTTCCACCGGCAATAAACCAACCCTGACCACAACGCTCGCTTGGGACACGCTTGATCGTGAAGACACCCGGACGGTCACCAGCAGCTCATCTGGAAATAGCTGGTCCCTTACGTCCACCTATAATGTCAACCATCAGCTTGCCGGCAAAACATTGAAGCGCAATGGCAACTCAGTTCGCGTTGAAACCTACACTTACGACGCGCGCAATCGTCTCACTGAGTATGACTGCAGCGGCACAGAGCCTGCCCAGGATTCCAAGGGACTGGCCATACAAAAACAGACGTTCACTTATGATCCATACGACAACATCACGCAACTTTCCACGACCTATCAGGACAAGTCGTACGATCAAATGCTTTGCGCCTACGACGCTACCGATCCGTGTCAACTGAAAACCGTCACCCATATACAGACGAGTTCTTTCGGCGTGACCACAATGCCCGTTGTCACCACGCTCATCTATGATGAAGCCGGGTGTCTTGTGAACGATGGCGAGGGGCGTATATTTACTTACGATATCGGCATCAATTGCGGCGCGCTCCTGTCTGTCACGAAAGCAGGCCAGACATCGAACCTGGCCCATGACCCCCTGGGCCGCCTCATCGATGAAGATGGAACCAAACTGTTCTATCGGGGCTCCACGCTCGTCAATCAAATCCAGGATGCCAACAACGTGCGTTTCGTTGCCGGGCCGGGCGGCAATCTTGCTCAGGTGCGCACGGGCAGCAATGCAGGTGTTTGGCTTTCAGGTGCTGATGCCAGCGGATCCATCCTCAGCGTTGACAGCAGCAATACGTCCCACCCCCTGACCTATGGTCCGCATGGGGAGCAATCGACTGATGCCGACGATACCAGCCTGCTTGGTTACAATGGCGAACGCAAATCTGTGCTCCTCGACGGCTATCATCTGGGCAATGGATATCGGCTCTACAGCCCCATATTGCGCCGCTTCACAGCTCCCGACAGTCTTAGTCCTTTCGGTCAAGGCGGCATCAATCCCTATGCCTATTGTGCGGGCGATCCAATCAACAACACCGATCCAACCGGGCATATCCGTGTATTTAAAGCGATAAGGAAAGATGTAAGAAGAGTTGAAAGAGATGTAGTGGATGTCGAGGATAAAGTATTAGGGCCCGTGGCGCCGGTGTTGAATGACGCAGTTAGAGTTGGCGTTCAAGCAGCTGAGGTGGCAGATGGCGATGAGGAACCGCTGGTAAAAGATGCCGAGAAAGCCGGTGACAGGGCTCTGAAGGATGGCGCGGAAGATGCCGCAAAAGACGTCGACAGCGATGAACCGCCTGCTAAAAAATCCAGACCCGACGAGCCAAGTGGCGGTGCCCCGAGTGGCAGTGGCAGCGGTGACGCTCCAAGCGGCAGTGGCGGCGGTGATGCCCCGAGTGGCAGTGGCGGTGGCGATGCTCCCGGTGGCAGTGGCGGTGGCGATGCCCCGGGTGGCAGTGGCGGTGGCGATGCCCCGGGTGGCAGTGGCAGCGATCATGTGCCTGAAAAGAATATAAATCAATTGCACAATGAACGCCGCAAACTTCTGAATCAGTATTCTGTTGCCAACAATGATGTAGAGTCTCTGTCTAGAGAACTAAACTATCGCGCCAATAATTTACGTCCCAGATTTAGGGATGGTATGTCGCGGGAGCAAATTCATGATTTTCATGAAAGGTCCATATTTAACTATAACGATACTCAATCTCGCCTAACAAATAGGAGAAATCTATTAAATAGAACCACCAATAGCTTAATTGAAAATACTAACCAGATCAATAGTCTCAAAACTGACAAATTTTGCTTACCTCCCTTGCCATGGGAACTGTAACGCTCGCAAATGCAATGTGTGGTTCCACATTGAACTATAAGGAGGTCCGCCTTTCGGCGGCTCTCCTCCTGCACGATCAGGCAATGCAATGTCTATACAGAACCCGTCCAACACGTGTTACTTATTGATTTTCTGCAAAGCGCGACGGCTCTGAAACATTGGAAAATATCATCACGGATTGACTTTTCGACTTTATTCAGCGGTCTTCAAAGCGGATACCTTGAATATCACTTGAGGTGCATCGTCGATTTATCAAAATAATTACGAAGATAATGACAATATTGAATACTTAATACATAATTAAATTTAATTATCACAAATTTAGAATGGTATAATATAAATAAAACTTATAATAAATTAACTAAATCTCAGAAAAATTACACACGGATATAAGTATACTTCTGATCTGATGAAATTCATGGCAAAACCAGATATGCGCGCTTAACGACTTGTGGATAGCAGCGGAACCCGCCGCTATCCACACCGATCAACACATCCGTCGCGAGCGTTAGAGCGTCGATCTGTTACAATCGGATCAACGCCCTAACTATTTTGGTTTTGGGTGCGCATCTCGTTCCGAACAATGCCTCTCACTTCCCGGCATTTCCCCTAATGAGCTATCATGACATGACGCACGGCAGTGTAATCTTCCAGCGCGTAAATCGACATGTCCTTGCCGTAGCCCGACTGTTTCAGGCCGCCATGCGGCATCTCGTTTGTCAGCATGAAGTGGGTGTTGATCCATGTGCAGCCATATTGCAGGCGGGCTGCGGCCTGCATGCCCTTGCTGACATCCTTGGTCCAGACCGACGAGGCAAGGCCGTAATCACTGTCGTTGGCCCATCGCACGGCTTCATCGACATCGCTGAAGCGCGTCACCGATACGACTGGTCCGAATACTTCGCGTCGCACGATCTCGTCTTCCTGCAATGCACCTGCAATGACGGTCGGCTCGAAGTAGAAGCCATTGGCACCCGATGTCTTGCCGCCGGTCGTCACTTCGATATGCTTGTGCTCGCGAGCGCGAGCCACAAAACTTTCGACGCGGTCGCGCTGCCGGCGGGAGATGAGCGGTCCGATCTCGTTCTGGCTGTCGTCGTCCAGATTGTAGCGAATGCTGGAAACGGCCGACGACAGGTCAGCGACGAAACGGTCGTAAATGCGTGCATCTGCATAGATGCGGCAGGCAGCGGTGCAGTCCTGTCCGGCATTGTAATAGCCGAAGGTGCGGATACCGTTGACAACAGCCTCGATGTCCGCATCGTCGAAAACAATGACCGGTGCCTTGCCGCCAAGCTCCAGATGAGTGCGCTTCACGGTCTTGGCCGCGGCCTGCAAGACCTTCTTTCCGGTGGCGACATCGCCAGTGATCGACACCATGTCGATCCGCGGATGGTTGATCAGCGCATTGCCCACGGTTTCACCGCGCCCCAGAACGACATTGACGACGCCCTCGGGCAGAATATCCGCCAGCAGCCTGGCCATTTTCAGCGCGGTCAGCGGGGTCTGTTCGGACGGTTTGAAAACCACCGTATTGCCGCCCGCAATGGCTGGCGCCAGTTTCCATGCCATCATCATCAAAGGATAATTCCAAGGAGCGATGGAGCCGACAATGCCAACCGGATCACGACGGATCATCGATGTGTGGTTCGGGATATATTCGGCGGCAAGCGGTCCATGAAGATTACGCACTGCACCCGCAAAGAAGCGATAACAATCCACGATGGCCGGAATCTCGTCATTGATGACAGCATTGATCGGCTTGCCGCAATTGAGCGCTTCCAGCGTAGCGAACCCTTCAGCGTCTCGCTCAATCGCATCGGCGATTTTGAGGAGATAATTGGAACGTTCGGCGGGTGTGGTGCGTGACCAGGTCTTGAATGCCTTGTCTGCTGCGGCGACTGCAGCGTCGATCTGTCCTAGCGATGCCTCGGGCAGCTTGAGAACGGTCTCTCCGGTCTTGGGATTGAGGACGTTTTCTTCCGTCTCCGTACCCGCTTCAAAGCGCGAGCCAATCAACATTTCGGTGTTCATGTCGTTCTCCCTTGTGTCATTTCCCGTGACCGGCGACCTGATCGCCATCACGAGTGAGATAGTAGGCTGCGAGGATGGGCAGGAAGGTCACCAGAACCACCACCATAGCCACCACATTGGTGACGGGGCGCTGGCGTGGACGGATCAGTTCCTGAAGCATCCAGATCGGCAGGGTCATCTGCTGGCCGCCAGTAAATGTGGTGACGATCACCTCATCGAAGGACAGTGCAAAGGCGAGCATGCCGCCTGCGAGCAGGGCCGTTCCGATATTCGGCAGGATCACATAGCGGAATGTCTGGAACCCGTTGGCGCCAAGATCCATCGAGGCTTCAATCAGCGAACCGGAGGTGCGCCGGAAACGTGCAACCGCGTTGTTGTAGACGACCACCACGCAGAAGGTCGCGTGACCGAGCACGATGGTCCACATCGAAAACGGAATGTCGAACAGCGAGAAGGCCGAGCGCAAGGCGATGCCGGTTACAACGCCGGGCAAAGCAATGGGCAGGATGACCAGCAGCGAAATGCTTTCGCGTCCGAAGAAGTGGGTTCGGCTGACGGCGGCAGCGCAAAGCGTTCCAAGCACGAGCGCGATCACGGTCGCAATCGTGGCCACCTGCACGGAGAGCGCAAGCGATGACCACACATCGGCACGGTTCCATGTCACTGCGAACCATTGCAGCGTGAAGCCCGGCGGCGGCCATTGATAACTTTTTTCTTCCGTCGTGAAGGCATAGACGAAGATGAGCAGGATCGGCAGATGCAGGAAGGCGAGGCCCAATCCGGCAGCAAGCTTCAATCCGAAAGAAGCGCGGTTGTTGCGATCAGAGCGCATCAAAAGCCCCCTGTTTCTTGGCGATCCAGAGATAGACGGCCATGATGACGATCGGCACGACGGAGAAGGCAGCCGCCAGCGGCACATTGCCTGCCGTTCCCTGCTGGGTATAGACGGCCTGTCCGATGAACAGGCGCGACGAACCGATGATCTGCGGAATGATGTAATCGCCAAGTGTCAGCGAAAAGGTGAAGATCGAGCCGGCGATGATGCCCGGCATGGCAAGCGGCATGAGCACGGTTCGGAAAGTCTGCGCCGGCGTCGCGCCGAGATCGGACGACGCCTCGACCAGATTGCCGGGCACACGCTCAAGTGCTGCCTGCGTCGGCAGGATCATATAGGGCAGCCAGATATAGACGAAGACGATGAAGGTGCCGAGATAGCTGACCGACAGCGAATTGCCACCGATGACGGGTAAGGACAGGATGCCGTCAAGCAGCCAGGACAGGTGCAGTTTTGCGAATATCCAGGTCAGGATGCCTTCCTTGGCGAGGATCAGTTTCCACGCATAGACCTTGACCAGATAGCTCGACCAGAGTGGCAGCATGATGCCGAGATAGAACAGCGCCTTCCAGCGTCCGCGTGCGTAACGGGCGGCATAATAGGCGATGGGAAAGGCGACGAAAGCCGAAGCGACCGTGACCAGCGTAGCCATGAGGACGGTGCGTATGATGATGTCGAGATTGGCGGAATTCAGCAGCTGAGCATAGGTGGCGAGCGTGAAATTATAGTCGATCAGACCGGAGAAATCATCGACCGAAAAGAAGCTCTGCAAGAGAAGCGCTATCAGCGAGCCGATATAGATGATGCCCAGCCACAGCAGTGGTGGCGTAATCATGAGAAACAAAAGCAGGCCAGGGCGACGCCAGAACAGGTCCGACAAGCGCCCAAAGAGTCCGCCGCGCTGCGGCATGATGGAGGTCGGATTTGCTCCGGAGTTTCCGAGTGTGGAAGCCTGCGCGCCGCTCATGCCGCCTGATCCATGTAATGAACGTCACCCGGATTCCAGACAATACGGATATCCGATCCGGTCTCGGGAACGGTTGCACCAGCAGGCAGCATGACATGCAGTCTGGCGCCTTCAGCTTCAACACCGAGACGTGTAGCTGACCCAAGGAAGCTGGCGGTTTCGATCCGCGCCGCGACCCCAACCTTATCACTCTTGTCTGCAAGGCGAATGGATTCCGGTCGGAGGCTTGCCCAACGTCGTTCGCCGCCGAATGCAGCCATAACCTCCGGCGCGACCACATTGGAGGAGCCGACAAAATCGGCAACAAACCTGGTTTGCGGGCGGTTATATATTTCCTGTGGCGTTCCGGCCTGAACGATACGACCATTGTTGAAGACAGCGATACGGTCCGCCATGGACAGCGCCTCGCCCTGATCGTGGGTCACGAAAACAAAGGTGATACCAAGCGCCTTTTGCAGGCTCTTCAGCTCTTCCTGCATCTGCTCGCGCAGTTTGAGGTCGAGGGCACCAAGCGGCTCATCGAGAAGCAGCACTTTCGGCTTGTTGACCAGCGCTCGGGCCAGCGCGACGCGCTGTCGCTGTCCGCCGGAAAGCTGGCTCGGCTTGCGTGCGCCATAACCGGGCAGCTTGACCAGTTCCAGCATGTCCTCGGCGGCACGGTGTCGTTCGGCCTTTCCGGCGCCCCGCACCATCAACCCATAGGCCACATTGTCAAGAATGCTGAGATGCGGAAACAGCGCATAATCCTGAAAGACCGTGTTGACGTTGCGCCGGTAGGGCGGCACGCCGCCAGCACTTTCGCCAAAGATCTCAATCTTGCCGTCAGTCGGCTGCTCGAAGCCTGCAATTAGCCGCAGACAGGTTGTCTTGCCAGAACCGGAAGGGCCTAGCATGGCAAAGAATTCACCGGACGCGATGGTCAAATTGACATGATCGACGGCACGGACTTCGCCGAAGTAACGGCTCACATTTTCGAAACGAACTGCTGCTGTCATGGTTCTATCCATCATGGAGCGCCAGCCTCTGTTGGCGGGCGGGCACGTCTTTCCGTTCCCTTCCTTCAACAGAAGGAAGGGCGATCTTCGAGCTTATGATAGTCGATGTCAGCGACCGCCAATGACGCCGATATAATCCGATACCCAGCGATGATAGGGCACGCATTCGCCCTGGCTTTCGCATTTGGCTGTCGGCGTGCGCCAGAAGCTGATCTTGGCGAAATTATCGAAGCCATTGGTCGCGCAACCTTCATCGGTCAGGAGCGCATTACCCTTGCAGGCTGCCGGAACGGACGGTACAGCACCGAACCAGGCTGCGGCATCGCCCTGAACTTTCAGTTTTAGCGAATGTTCGAACCACTTATAGGCACAATTGGGGTGCTCGCTATCCACATGCAGCATGGTGGTGTCGGCCCAGCCGGTCGCACCTTCCTCCGGGAAAGTCGAGCCAATCTTTGCGTTTTCCGATTTCAGAAGATTGACCTGGAACGGCCATGAGCCGGAAGCCACGACGCCTTCATTCTTGAAATCGTCAATCTGGATCATGGCATCATGCCAATAACGGCTGACGAGCTTGCGCTGTCCACGCAAGAGATCAAGTGCTGCCTTATACTGGTCTTCATTGAGTTCGTACGGATTCTTGATGCCGAGTTCCGGCTTGTGCTTCATGAGATAAAGGGCAGCGTCCGCAATATAGATCGGCCCGTCATAGGCCTGCACGCGGCCCTTGTTGGACTTGCCATCCGGCAGGTTCTGTTCTTCGAACACCACGTTCCAGCTCTTCGGCGCTTCGTCCTTGAAAACATCAGTGTTGTACATCAGCACATTCGGCCCCCAGAGATAGGGCACACCGTAATGCACGTCCTTGACGGTGAACCACGGCGCATTTTGCAGCCGTTCGTCTACGGTCTTCCAGCTTGGGATAAGGTCGGTATTGATCGGCTGAACACGCTTGCCAGCCACAAGGCGAAGTGAGGCATCACCGGAAGCGGTGACCAGATCGAAGCCACCTTCATTCATCAGCGCGACCATTTCATCGGAAGTGGCGGCGGTCTTCACGCTGACCTTGCAGCCGGTTTCCTTCTCGAAATCCGTAACCCAGTCGTAGTTCTTGTCGGTCTCGCCGCGTTCAATATAGCCCGCCCAGGCCACGATGCTCAGCGCGCCTTCACCTTCGCCGATCGCTTTCAGCGGTTCGGCGGCGATGGCCTGCGTCGCAAAGCTTGCGACAGCCATCAAAGCGGTACAGGATTGCAGAATCTTTTTCATCGACCACTCCCGTTTTTTCACATTCAGTGATTTTGTTCCCGGAGTGGATGGTGTGCTGAAACCTTGCCTTTCGCAAATTCATTTATCGAAAAGCTGATATCGGTTTTTCCGATATCGAAGACTAACGCAGCCTGCCGGAACGGGCAGCTTCGGCAATGCCAATAAAGTCACGCGCGGATTGGGGCAGGCTCGATCCCTTGCGCCAGGCCATGCCGATCTGCACGACGGGCAGCGACCCCGAAACATCGCGGCTTTCGATGCGATCGCCTTCCAGCGACCATGGGCGATAGACAAGGTCGGGAAGGAGCGCGATGCCTGCACCGGTGGCTACCAAACTGCGCACGGCTTCCACTGAACGCGTGCGGAAAGCCACATGCGGACGGGCGCCGAGAGCGGCAAGCAGCTTGCCGGTATTTTCCTCGATTTCATCCACTGTCAGCATGATCAGCGGCTCTTTCGCAATGTCGCTTACCGAAATGCTGTCCGTCGGGACCAGCGGATGGCCGAGCGGCAACCACAATCGATAGGGCGAGGTTTCGAGAATTTCCGCGTGAAGTGCCATACGGTCCCGGAGATTGGAGATAACCATCACTGCCACGTCCAGTTCACCACCGACCAGGAGATGTTCAAGATAGGAACCATTATCCTCGATGGCACTGATTTCAACGCCGGGAAAAGCCCGGCGATAGCGGGCAAGCAGGTCCGACAGCACATAACCCGCGACGAGCGAGGTGACGCCGAGATTGAGTTTACCTTTTTCCTGAATGCGATTGTCCGTGAAGGAGCGACGGGCATCCGATACGTCTGCCAGAATTTTCGTTGCGTAGCGCAAAAACTGATGACCGTTATGTGTGACAGTGAGGCCGCGAGGGTGTCGTTCGAAAAGCTCTACGTTCAGGTCCGTCTCAAGTTCCTTGACGGCTTCCGTGACAGATGATTGGGAAATGGATAATTTCTGCGCCGCACGGGTCACAGACCCCTGTTCGGCCACAGCGATGAAATATTGTAACTGCCGCAGGGTAAACGCCATTTTTTCAATTAAGCAAGCGCGCACTGCTATTGCAATAGGGACTGAGTACGAAGCCTAATCGTACCGTCCATACACCGGTCAGTTGCGGTCGATGAAGCATCCATCTGGATGAAAATAATCGAAGTTCCCGTTCCAAATCGCACTTCGCTTCGATGAGAATATCGGCTAACAACCAAGTCGACTTATAATTTACAATTACCTTCCGTATACCATAATATCTATCATTAAATTACTTTGATAATCAAAATAGTTTTGAATGTAATATTATCTTATTTAACTATGATGAAATATTCGCCCATACTTCTGCTATCTTCAGTAGGAGGACATGCGATGCCGAAGATCGTTGGAACCAATGACGCCGATACTATATTTGACACGGAAGAGAATGACCGCATCTGGGCCCTTGCGGGAAATGACATCGTCGACGGAGGTCTTGGTAGCGATATCATCGACGGCGGTGCGGGCGATGACGTCCTGACAACAACATGGCGCAATGTGCCGGAGTTCGATGAATTAAACGGCGCCAGCGGCAACGACCGCCTCATATTCAATTTTTCGGGCGGTGCGGCAAGAGGTGGTGAAGGGGTTGATACGCTCGTTACCGATTTATCCAATCGTTCAGACTCAGTTGCGTTTAACGCAATGCAGGGGCATGCCTATTGGGGAGATGGCAGCTCAAGCTTTGATCACCTCTACTTCACCGATCTGGAACGCCTCAACCTCAAGACCGGCGCGGGCAATGATACTATCGACGCTACGGGCTTCCAGTTTGCCAACATACATGCAGGCGCGGGCAATGATTATGTGCGAGGCGGTACTGGCAACGACCAGATAACTGGTGGAGCGGGCCACGACAATCTACTGGGCGGGGATGGTGACGACCAGATCAAGGGCGGCAGCGGTGATGATGTGATCGACGGCGGTAATGGCAATGACACGCTGTCCGGTAATGATGGCAACGATAAGCTCAGCGGCGGCAGGGGAAACGATACCCTGATGGGCGACGAAGGTAACGACACGCTGAATGGAGGAGATGGCAATGACCGTCTCTACGGCGGAGCTGGAACCGACATATTATTGGGTGGAGCAGGCGACGACTATTTACAAAACACGGGCACGGACGGCGATACCTTGTTTGGAGGCGACGGAAACGACTACTTCACCGCAGGATCAATAGACAGCGGCTATAGTGGCTATTGGTTTGAAATGCACGGCGGTGCCGGAAACGACACGTTTTCGATCTATTCGGATGGAGGACTTGGCACCATTGATGGAGGCGACGGTATTGATACATTGGCCGTCACTTTCGACGATGTGGCAGCCGGTTTCAAATTCGACGCCGCCGACTATAACTCGACCGAGGTGTTCAACATCAGCGTCATCTCCGCCTATCAGGGTGCTCAGGTATTCGGCGGAAACGGCGACGACCGCATCGTCAGCATCGAGAGTTATCGTGAAGGTTTGAGTGGGAACGATACCTATAATGGTCGCGGGGGCAACGACGTGATCCATGGAGCGTTTGGGCTGGACAGCCTTCTCGGTGGCGAGGGCGATGATAAACTGTATGGTGGCGCAAGCTCTGACCGATTATTGGGCGGAACCGGTGCAGACACTCTCAGCGGTGGAACTGAAGCCGATACATTCATTTGGGACAATGCATCACTGCAATCCAACGATATTGATCACGTCACCGACTTTGATGTCCAAGGTGGCGATGTGCTTTTGTTCCGGGATACTGAGGTCATAACTGATTTCGCCAGCTTCGTCGCGGCGTCAGTTGATACACCAGACGGTGTTTTCGTCAGCATCGATGGCGCAACGAATGGGATTGTAATTGAAGGTGTCTTGCTGAGCGAGTTGACGTCCGACGACGTTTTGTTCAGCTGAATTGAACTGGCATTGTGCTGTCCGGCATACGTTTCATCACCAGCGTCAATCCAATAAAGTGGACTGACGCTGGTGGTGACCATTCAAAGATGGTCGCGCGGAATAGTCTGGTTCCATTCGCGGATTTTGACCGTCTCACCATTTTCCTTCGCCGTCAGTACGCCGGAAATGTAGAAACTCTCAGCATCTGAATGCATCTTCGTGATGCTTTCGATGTCGATCATCCAACCTTCACGACCCATCTGATAGGCCTGTGTCAGCACATAGGATGCCGACAGCGGGTCATTGTCATTGACGCGCAGCTCGCGCTTGAGGCTGTGGCTCAACTGTGTGCCGAGATCGTCAAAGCGCAAGATGCCTTCGCCGAACAGACCGCCGATGCCTTCCGTCACATAGAGCGTTTCGCCGGTGACGTGATCCTGTTCGGTCCAGCGGCGCACACTGCCCGGATCAAGCTGGGTCATCGGTGTTGCCGGGCCATGCGCTGGCTTCTGGAAGGAAACCTTCGCATCGTCAGCAGACGGCAGGCGCACGGGCAGATCGAGAACCGATGTGGCGGTGTCGAGCGTCAGCATCACGCGCTTTGGCGATGGCCAGACCATCGGCCAGTAACCCGTTGCAACCGAAAGACGGATGCGATGGCCCTTCTTGAAGCTATAGCCACTATCGTTGAGCTTGATCGCGATTTTATAGGTCTTGCCCGGCACCAGCATTTCCGGCTTGTCATGGCCGTTGATGTGGTTGAGGTTGAAGACCTGATAGCTGACGCGGGTGATGCGGCCATCCGGCAGAACGTCGCTCAGGCGCAGCGAAACCTGTGCAACCGGTTGATCAACGGTAAATGTCAGGCGAGCAACCGGCGCACCCAGAATTTCAAGGTCTTCGGTCAGGACGGCTGTGTCGAAGTTGAGCGAGCCGCCATCGTCAAGACGCTGATCGGTCGGGTGTTCGCCAGGGCAACCCGTTGCCATCCATTCGCCGCCAGCCTTACCGTGGCTGTTTGGCGAGGAAATCGAAAGCACAGCCTTGGCGGCATCGGCCTTGCCCAGCGTGAAATCTGCACCAAGCGCGAAGGACTTAGGCGTGATTTCCGTCGAAGGCCAGTTCTGTTCGCCAACCCAGCGTCCATTGGTGAAGTCGCGGGAGCCAGTCGGCTCAATGGTGTCGCAGACATAGGCGCGCAGCTTCGGCTCGTCCATGATGCCGGTGTCTTTGCCCTTGAGCCACTGGTCCCACCAGCGCACTGCTTCCTGCAGGAAGCCGATTGCCGGACCCGGCAGGCCGTCCTGCGGATAGACATGGCCCCAAGGGCCGATAATACCGCGCGCAGGAACCTGCAGGTTTTCGAGCAGGCGCGGAACAGCATTGGTGTAACTGTCGGCCCATGCGCCAATGGCGAGAACCGGGCACTGGATTGCTGACCAGTCTTCGCAGACCGAGCCATGCTTCCAGTATTCATCGTAATGCTGGTGTTCAAGCCAGAGCGCCGGGAAGAATGGCAGGCGTTCCAGACGTTCAATCCATGCATCGCGCCAACCGGCACCCACAATCGCCGGATCGAGCGGACGCGACTGATAGGCGAGCATGATGGTGCCCCACCACAGATTATCGTTGAGCAGCAGGCCGCCCATGTAGTGGATGTCGTCGCGGAAACGGTCGTCGGTCGAATAGGCGGTGATGATCGCCTTCAATGCTGGTGGACGGCAGGCTGCGACCTGAAGACCGTTGAAGCCACCCCAGCTCTTGCCCATCATGCCGACATTGCCGCTGCACCAAGGCTGATCCGCAATCCAGGCGATGACTTCGAGCGCGTCATCCTGCTCCTGCTGGATGTATTCGTCAGCCATATGTCCATCGGATTCGCCCGTACCACGCATGTCGACGCGGATTGCGGCATAGCCGTTCTGTGCGAAATAGCCATGCATTGGCTCATCGCGGCCACGGGTGCCATCACGCTTGCGGTATGGAATATATTCGAGCACGGCAGGAACGGGATTTGCCTCGGCACCTTCAGGCAGCCACAGGCGCGCGCCAAGACGGGTGCCATCTTTCAGAGTGATCCACAGGTGCTCGGTGATATTGACGGTCATGATCGGTTCCAATTTCAATAAAGAGGAGCCGGTGCGGCATTAGCGCCGCATCGGTAGTTTAGCTGGCGGCGCGAGCCTTGAGTATGTCGTCCAGCCAGTCGCGGCGCAGCTCCGGAACGGATGTGATGAGCTGCTCCGTATAGGGCTCGTAAGGCGGTTCGAAGATTGCCTTCGTGGTGCCGGTTTCGACCACCTTGCCCTTCTGCATCACCATGGTGCGGTCGGCGAGCCGACGGACGACGCCAAGGTCGTGGGTGATGAAGAGATATGACACGTGCAATTCGTCCTGCAACTTGCGCAGAAGTCTGAGAATTTCCTCAGCCACGAGCGGATCGAGCGCCGAGGTGACTTCATCGCAGATGATGAGATCAGGCTTTGCTGCCAGCGCACGGGCGATACACACACGCTGCTTCTGCCCGCCTGAAAGTGCGCCCGGAAGGCGGTTCGCAAAGTCGGCAGGCAGGCCGATGAGTTCAAGCAGACGTTTGACCTCGATCTCGCGCTGGTCCTCATTCATGCCGAAATAGAACTTCATCGGACGACCGATGATCTCACCAACGGTCTGGCGTGGGTTCAATGCCACGTCCGGAAGCTGGTAAACCAGCTGAATGCGGCGCAGTTCTTCGCGCGTGCGCTTTTTGTAGTTCGCTTCCAGCCGCTGCCCGGCAAGCGTGATGATACCGCTTGAGTGTGGCGGCAGGCCTGCAATAATGCGCGCAAGCGTTGATTTTCCGGAACCGGATTCACCCACGACCGCGAGCGTTTCGCCGCGACGGATGTAGCAACCCACATCGGTCAGGACGAGCTTCTTGCCGTAATAGGCGGTTGCGTTTTTCACTTCGAGCAGGATTTCGCCGGTCTTGTGTTCGGCCTGCTCGCCCGAAATACTCGATTCACGCTCAGACACCAGACGCTGGGTATAGTCCTGCTTTGGCGCTTCGAGAATTTCTTCTGCAGAACCAAGCTCTACCATCTTGCCGTGACGCAGAACCATGATGCGGTCGGCAATTTGGGCCACGACTGCAAGGTCATGCGTAATGTAAAGAGCGGCAGTGTTGTAACGCTGGATCAGGCTGCGCAGAAGTGCCAGCACTTCGATCTGGGTCGTGACGTCAAGCGCGGTTGTCGGCTCGTCCAGCACCAGAATATCCGGGCGGCAGGACATGGCCATAGCAACCATCGCGCGCTGCAACTGTCCGCCGGAAACCTGATGCGGATAGCGATCGCCAAAGGTTTCGGCATCGGGAAGCTGCAATGTATGCAGCAACTCCAGCATCCAGCTCTTTGCTTCGGCTTTGGTCATGAGGCCGTGATAGAGCGGGCCTTCCATGATCTGATCGCCGATGCGGTGCGCCGGATTAAACGACGCCGCCGCACTTTGTGCCACATAGGCGATGCGTGCGCCGCGCACCTTTTCACGGGTCTCGCGGGTGCCGTCCATCAACGAAATATCGTCAACGACAACTGTGCCTTCAGCGATCCTGCAGCCGCCACGGCCATAGCCCATCGCGGCAAGGCCAATGGTGGATTTGCCTGCGCCGGACTCGCCAATAAGGCCAAGCACTTCGCCACGCTTCAGCGTCACATCGACATGATCGACAAGCGTTGCGTCATTGGGTGCTTTGACGACGAGGTCGGAGATTGAAAGAACGATATCCTTGCTCATCGATCAGCTCCCTGCGTGGTCGTGCGTCCGGCCAAAAGCCAGTCAGCGACGAGGTTGACGCCAACGGTGAGGATGGCGATTGCAGCCGCCGGGAAAAGCGGTGCGTAGAGGCCGTAGAGAATAGCCTGCTGGTTGTCCTTCACCATGCCGCCCCAGTCCGCGAATGGCGGCTGAATGCCAAGGCCAAGGAACGACAGACCGGCCACGAAAAGGAAGGTGAAGCAAAAACGCAGGCCGAATTCCGCAATCAGCGGCGGCAGCGTATTCGGCAGGATTTCACGCCAGATCAACCAGCCAAGACCTTCGCCACGGAGACGGGCGGTTTCAGCATATTCCAGCACATTGACGCCCTGCGCCACGATGCGTGCCAAACGAAACACGCGGGTGGAATCAAGCAATGCGATGGTGATGATCAGAACCGGCAGTGACGAGCCGAGCGCCTGCAGGATGACGAGCGCCGAAATGAGCACCGGAATGCACATGACGGTATCGACGATGCGCGAAAGGATCGTATCGACCCAGCCGCCGAAGATGGCTGCAAGGAAGCCGAGCGGCACCCCAACGCTGAACGACAGGAGCGACGCTGCGAGCGACACGCCAATCGACATCTGCGCACCGAAGAGCAAGCGCGAGAGCATGTCGCGACCATTCTGATCGAGACCGAACCAGAACTGTGCCGATGGCGGATCAAACGGTGCACCAACGATTTCTTCCTGACCATAAGGCGCGATTAGCGGGCCGAACAGAAACATCAGGAGGCAGAGCGCGACGATCGCAAGACCGACCCACGCCGTCAGGGGAATAGACTTTTTCATCGGGGGTGCCTCAGACGCGGATTGAGCGCGATGGCAGCGACATCGGCGATGATATTGAGAATGACATAGGCCGCGCCAAAGACGAGGGCCGCAGCCTGCACGAGCGGAAGGTCACGCTTTGAAACGGCATCAACCATGAAGCGGCCAAGGCCGTTATAGTTGAAAACAGCTTCGACAAGCACCACACCGGTGATGAGGTAGGCGATGTTGAACGCCACCACATTGACGATAGGCGCCGCCGCATTGGGCAAGGCGTGCTTGGTCACAACGCGCTTGGTGCGAAGTCCTTTGAGATATGCCGTTTCGACATAGGCCTGATCCATCACCGACAAAACGGCCGTGCGGGTCATGCGCATCATCTGCGCAACGGTCACGAGAACCAGCGTCAATGCGGGCAGGGCCGTGGCCTGAATCCATTCGAGGAAGGTCATGCCTTCATAGGTGTCGGCGAGGCTTGGCAGCAGGTTGAAGCGGATCGACAGGAACAGGATCAGCAACAGGCCGAGGAAATATTCAGGCAGTGAAACGAAGGCCAGCGCCACAATGTTGATAACACGGTCGAAAATACCGCCGCGTTTGACCGCGGTGACAAGGCCGAGAAGGATGGCGATTGGAACGCTGACGACCGCGGCAAAGGCTGCCAGTGCCATCGTATTCCAGAAGCGTGGCCACAAAAGATCGGCAACTGGCTGCTGGTTGGCAAGTGAGGTGCCAAGATCACCGGTCACGAAACCTGCAAGCCACGCGAAATAGCGTGCGAGGACCGGTTGATTGAGACCGAGGCTTTCGCGCAAAGTGGCAAGCGCTTCCGGCGTGGCATTCTGACCGAGAATGGCGGACGCCACATCACCCGGCAGAATCTGCGTGCCGGCGAAAATCAACGCCGACACGAGGAACAGCGTGAGGAGCCCGAGCCCCACACGCTTGAGAATTAGAACGAACATTATGCTTCCAGCCAGACTTTTTCGGCAAGGCGAGCGCCCATCAGATTGAACATCGGATGCGTGGTGACGCCCTTGAGCTTCTTGGAGGTGGCGTCGAGATAGTCGCCGAACATTGGGATTAGCGCGCCGCCATCATTGCTGATCATGGCCTGCAGCTCGGCATAGATTTCCTTGCGCTTGGCCTGATCGAGCATTGCACGGGCTTCGAGCAATTTGGCGTCGAAATCAGCGCTCTTCCAATGCGTATCGTTTTGCGATGCGTTGGATGCATAAGCGACCGACAGGGCCTGATCAGCAGTCGGGCGACCACCACGATAAGACATGCAGAACGGTGCCTTCATCCAGACATTGTCCCAATATCCGTCGGCTGGCTCACGCTTGATATCGATCTCGATCCCTGACTTGGCTGCAGCAGTGCGGAAGATCGCGGCTGCATCGACGGCGCCAGTGAAGGCTGCGTCAGAAGCCGAAAGCTGAATTTTCAGCGAATCCATACCAGCCTGCTTCAGATAGAACTTTGCCTTTTCCGGATCATAGGCACGCTGCGGCAGTGCAGCGTCGAAGAACGGGTCGGTGCTCGGGATCGGATTGTCGTTACCCAAGCGTCCGTAGCCGCGCAAGGCTGTCTTGAGCAGTTGCTCCCGGTCGATGGCGTGCTTGACGGCAAGGCGGACGTTGTTGTCGGTGAACGGCACCTGCGTGCAGTCCATCAGGAAGGAGAAATGCTGGCCGCCGGACGACTGGACAATGTTGAGGTTCGGATTGCGCTTGAGCAGATCGACGGTTTTGAAATCAAGCTGATTGATGGCGTGCACCTGACCGGACATCATGGCGTTGGTACGGGCCGACACATCATTGATGACGATGACTTCAACTGCATCGACCCAGGCCGTATTGGGCTTCCAGTAGCTTTCATTACGCGTGAAACGCGAACGCACGCCCGGCTGGAAACGCTCGAAGACAAAAGGACCGGTGCCGACCGGCTTGTTGAAATCGGTCCAGTCCTTGGGAACCACGAGGAAGTGATAATCGGACAGGATGTAAGGCAGATCGGCGTTGCCGCTCGTCAGCGTAATCTTGACTGTAGCGGCATCAACCTTGACGACATCGGTAAATTCCGAAGCGAGCGAACGAGCACCGGATGTGGTTTCGCCGCGATGCAGGTTGATCGAATAGATGATGTCGTCAGCGTCGAGCGTCTTGCCATTGTGGAAGGTCACGCCCTGACGAACCTTGAAGGTCCATTCCTTGGCGTCGGCAGACGGTTCCCAGCTTTCAAACAGCTCAGGCACAGCCTTGTTGTTGGCGTCGATTTCGACAAGGCCGTTCATCAGCATGTAAGCCTGATTGACCGGAACCCAATCCTTCAGCAGGCGCGGATCGAAATTATCTGTGGTGGAGCCGCCTCCAATGCCGAGCTTGAGCACTCCGCCTTTCTTTGGTGTGCCATCACCTTCTGCGGCCATTGCAGAATTGATAAGGCCACTCATGCCACTTGCCGCAACAAGGCCAAAGCCGGCTGCGCCCGACATGAAAGAGCGGCGTGTCAATTGAAACTGGCTTTTTTGCTCAGGCATTCTGTACCCCTGTGTTTAAGTCATAGCTTATTGGCTTTTGCGGGTGGGGTAGCTCACTGGAGCCCTTATTTTCAAGGGTTGATGTCGAATTTCTGGGTATGACTTTTGTGCATACCCCCATGCGAAATGTGTGTCTTGGCATTTGCACGAACAGGAATAAAGGAGCGTTCAACAGTGATGGCAGGGGTGCTTTTCGTTCAGGAAAGCAATCCCTGCTTTTTCAGATTTTGATGATCCTGGAGATCGAAAATGGGTTTGCCGGATGTGGTCGGCTTGGTGGGCGCGTTCTTTTACCTTCTGGGCTATGCGCTGATTCAATTGCGTATTTTTACCGTCGATGATCCGGTCATTCCGTTGCTGAATGTTTTGGGCGGGGTCGCGCTGATCTATTCGCTTGCCTGGAATTTCAACCTCGGCTCCTTCATCTCACAGGTTGCCTGGCTGATCATCACCGTTATCGGATACATCCGTTTCCGCATGGTTGCGCGTCGCCGCGTCGCTCTTCCGCAGGAATGATATGTTTAACAGATCCGATCATCTTTATGTGATTGGATCTGTTCCATTGCTTGCTATCAGCCAGTCGGACACTTCCCGCACGATTTTACGCTGGTGACGATCAGCTGGTCGCATGAGATAGAAATAGGCGTCCGACCGCATCATGTGGCTATGCGCCGGGACCAATGTTCCGCTCGCAAGCTGCTCCTTGATAAGCCAAGTCCAGCCTAACGTGATACCGATGCCCTGCGTTGCGGCGGCAACACAAAGACCATAGTCACCGAGCCGCCATTCCAGTGCACCGGCTGGACGAGAAAGTCTGGCATCATGCCACCATTCCGGCCAACCCTGCCACTCGCGCATCGTGTCTTCAATGGCGAGCAGAACCGGTGCCTCCTGTTCCATGATGCCGGGCACGCCTGGCGCTGAGACGGGTACGACTTCCTCCCGACCCAGCACGGTCAGATTGACCCCGATGGGCCGCTCCTTGCGATAGAATAGCGCGAGATCAAACTCGTCCAGGCGCAGATGTGCCACGTCATCCGTTACACGCAACCGGATTTCGATTCCGGGAATTTCCGCCTTCAGCCTGCCTATTCGCGATAGGAACCACTGGTCGGCAATCCCGCGTGAACAGGCGATCGTGATTTGTCGCGGCCCAATCCATGCCCGCAAGCCGTCTGTGACAGCGCTCAGATCGCCCAGAAGTCGGCTTACCTCCGAGGCATAGCTCTCCCCGATAGCAGTCAACTGCACGCCGACAGGCAGACGATTGAACAGTTTCGAGCCTATGAAGGCTTCCAGCTTGCCAATCTGCCGACTGACGGCGCTTTGGGTGAGGCCGAGCTCCAAACCTGCGCGAGAGAAACTCCCGAGCCGAGCCGCACTGTCGAAAACTACCAGCGCGTTGAGCGGCGGCATGGATTGACGACCGACTGCCAAAGTTTATTTCTCCCGTTTCTCAGAAGGCATGCATCTTTTTATGGTTTAGGTTTTCTGTATCGGGTCCTTGTCAGTCAAGCCCCTCCGATGGATTATCTCGTCACGGATTTTTTGCCGATGAATGCGAGTTCTAGAAATCCAGTAGAAGTCAGTCGACCTTACGCGAAAAGCGAATAGTGTCACCCACTTCTTCAATCTGTCTGGAATGATTGAAAGCCGGAATGGTTTTCAGACTAAAGGTCAATCCAATTTTACTTGGCTAGTTTTACTTGGCTAGTTTGATTTGGCTAATTTGGTTTGGAAAGTAACCTGAGAAAAAAGCCGCCCCCGATGAGGGATGCGAGCAACCCTGCAGACATGGGCCACGGATAAGCGAGATTGCGCCCAAGCCAATCCGCAAAAACGAGCAGCAATGCGCCGAGCAGAGCGCTGGCCAGCAGGCGCGTCGTCACGCTTTTGAACCCGAGCAGGGCAGCAAAATGCGGCACCATAAGACCGATGAAACTGACAGGCCCGATAGTGATCGTTGCCGCTGTTGTTCCAACACCTGCAAGAGCAAGAAGGATCGCACGGCTTGACGAGACTTTGAGGCCAACAGCGCGCGCTGTCACATCGCCCAACGGAAAGATGTCGAGTGGGCGCCTGAAAAGAAGAGCCGCAAGCAGAACGATAATCGCGCAGATGCAAACCAAGGCCGCATCATTCCAGCCGATATTGCCCATGGAACCGGAAAACCAGTTCAGGAGGCCAGCTACACGTGGATTGCCGCTGGCAAGAAGCAGGATCATCAGAGCATGGAACATGCTTCCCAAGCCGACGCCGACAAGAAGAACACGCTCTGGCTGGAACGCCATACGCCAGCCGATCCCGGCAATGGCGCTGAGCACCACCAAAGCGCCGATGGTGGCAACCACAAGCTTGGAAAGGCCGCTTGCATCGCCAATGAAGAGCACTGCGATTGCAAGCCCGAAGCCCGCGCCATAACCAATGCCAAGCAAGTCGGGACTGGCCATCGGGTTTCGGAGCGTACCCTGTAGAACAAGGCCCGCAACCGCAAGACATATGCCTGCGCCGGCCGCCGTAAAAATACGTGGCACACGCCACCATGTTACGGCCTCTGGTGCGCCAAAGCTCCAGCCTTCAGGTGTTCTCGACACCAACACCGATATGATCATGCAAAGGGCAAGAGCGCATGAAAGCGCTAAAAGCAGGCGAAGCGGTTTCTTGATCTGCTCTCTCGCCGGGGTGATTTCCTGCGTTGAAGGCACAGCAGGCAGACGAACGCGGCTTGCCAGAATGACAAGAATTGGGCCTGTGAAAAGGCCTGCAGCGGCACCCGCGGGAATGTTGCCGATGAAAGGCGCTACGGCGCGCAGCAGCTGATCGATACCGACAAGCAACAACGCGCCAAGCAAGGTCGACCATAAGAGCCTGCGTCCATCCTGTCCGGGCGCAAAAGTGCGTGCAAGATTTGGTCCGGCAAGTCCGATCATACCAATCAGCCCAAGACTGCTGGTGATAACCGCAGCCATCGCCGCCGCTGCAGCCAGCAGAACCAGCCGCATCATTGCTGGCGAAATACCAAGTCCCTTCGCCTGATTATCGCCAAGCGAAAGAAGATTGAGCGGTCGTTGCAGGATGAAGATGAGTGCAGCAAGCGGCAGGAGACGCGGGAGAAGATAAAGACAGACTTCCCAGCCCCCCTGCTGCAAAGAACCGGCCTGCCACGTCAGCAGGTTAATGAGGTAATCATGATTGAAAAGTACGAGCAGGCTGAAGATTGCATTGCAATAAAGCCCGACCATCAAGCCGGCCAGCACCACAGTTGTCGATGAAAATCGTCCGCGAGAGGCGATAAACAGCGAAAGGCTGAGTGCCACTCCGGCACCGATGAGCGCGATGACTTCGTTGCCCGCAATCCATAGGCCGGGTGCGAAAACCAGCGTGAAAGCCAGTGCGATCTGTGCGCCGGAGGCAACACCAAGAAGTCCGGGTTCAGCCAGCGGATTGCGCAGAACGGTTTGAAACACTGCGCCACCAAGCCCGAGCGTACCACCCACAAGCAGGCCAACCGCAAGACGCGGCAGAAAGCTGTAATAACCGACCACATGGCGTGGATCGTCCAGATTGGGAGCTGCCACGATGCGCAGCCATTCCGCCGGCGCAGCAATGCTGAGAAAGCCCTGAACAACGAGCAACAATACAAATGCGACCGACAAAGCCAGCATTGCCCAGCGCAGCGGGGAATGTCGCGTGTGGCCGCAGGTTGCTTCAAGGCCGCTCACGCCATGTTCTCCAATGCCGAGGCGATGAGATCCGCCAGATGGGCCGCAGAAGGTACACCGCCAAAAGGATGGAATTGATTGAGCCATGCCACGCGCCCGTCACGCACTGGTCGGAGCAATTTCCACATCGTGTTCTGTTGTAAGGAGCGTTCGGTCTGAACCCGCTGCGAGGGAATATCCACGACGAGAAACGCCGCATCAGCGCTTTCCATCAGCCGATCAAGTCCAACACGCGCCATGCCGGTTCCATTGACCGGGCCTTTCCAGACATTCGCAAGTCCGAGTTTTCGCAACACGGCATCGGGAAGCGTGCCTTCGCCGTACATGGTCATTTCACGCCCGCCGATATCAGGCAGCATGATACCCACCGCATAATCATGCTTCGAGACAGTCTCACGCGCCTTTGCAAAACGGCTTTCCGCGTCCTCAACCACAGAAGACGGCACGGAAGGCGAAACACCGCACAAGTCCGCGACGCGGTTCAGTATCTCGATCGCCAACTGGTATCGTTCGACATTCGGCGTTGTGATACTCGGTACAAGCTCGACACGCGCAACATCCGCGATGCGCGGCGTCATCACGAGATTATAATCCGTTGCTATCACAAAATCGGGCTTCAGCGCTGCAAGGGCTTCAAGATTGATCTCCCAGAACGGCCCGACATCAACAACCGTTTCCGGCAAAACCGGTGCTGCCATGCGCTGACGATAGAATGCTGTATCGGAAAGCCCTACGGGCACAATCCCGAATGAAAGCATGGCTTCTGCCGCTGCCCAGTCGATCGCCACCACACGTGGAGGAGATGCGGCGGCGGCTCTGAAACCAAAGCCAGAAAGCCCCGCGCAAAGCGCGAGGCCCGAACCGAACATTATCTGGCGACGTGTCAGCAAAACGCTCGCCTCAGAAACTGACCTTCACACGGCCTATGACCGAGCGGCGATCGCCTTCGTAGCAGCTGAACGCATCCTCGCAGGTGGTGAAATACTTCTTGTCAAACAGGTTTGTGGCATTCACCTGGAAGGTCATGTCCTTGTACTTGTAGCTCACACCAGCATCGACGAGCGTTCGGCCATCGACCTTGATCGTATTGGCTTTGTCGCCATAGCTTGCACCCACATAACGCACGCCGCTGCCAAGGCTGAGACCTTCAAGCATACCGCTGTTGAACGTGTAGTTGAGCCAAGCCGAAGCCTGGTGTTCCGGCACCATCGTCACCTGCTTGCCGATAAACGCCGCAGCATCTTCGGTGATTTCCGCCTTGGTATAGGTGTAGGAACCGACAAAATCCCAGCCATAGCTCAGATCGACCTTGCCTTCGAGTTCCAGCCCGCGCGAATGCACCTCGCCCGTCGCCTGTGGCCCATCGATATAGCTGTAGGAAACGACATTCGATTTCACGATGTCGAACCACGCCAGCGTGAACAGCGCGTCGATTTCCTTTGGCTGATATTTTACGCCGACTTCCCACTGACGACCTTCCGACGGATCGAAAGTATTGCCGCTGTTATCCGCGCCGAGATTGGGCACAAAGGATTCCGAATAGCTGACATAGGGCGCGATGCCCCATGGCGTCACATAGGTGACACCTGCACGACCGCTGAATTTCCCGATATTCTGATCTGTATCACTGGAATCGAGACGATTATGACTATTGAGGTCCAGCCAGTCATAGCGCCCGCCCAAAGTGATAATCCAGTTGTCGTTGAACTTGATCTGGTCCTGCGCATAAAGCCCGGTCTGGTTGTATTTCTGGCGATAGCTCTGCGTTACCGTGGTCGGAACAGAAATCGGAATACCATAAGACGGATTGAACGGGTTCAGCGTTGGGGCCGGATCACGATACTGCGTCACATCGGAATCCGAATAGGAGTAATCAAGGCCGAACAGTGCCTGATGCGAAATATTGCCGGTTTCAAATTCTGCGATGGCCTGATTGTCGACCACCAGCCCGCTCATATTCTCATCGAAGCGACGCGCCTGCCGCGTGATCCCGGTCGGCCCGAGCCCAAGCGCCAGCACATTGTCGAGCAGGAAACTGACCTGTCCGTAGCGAAGGTTCTGCTTCACCGTCCAGGTGTCGTTGATATGATGTTCAAACTCATAGCCGATGCTGCCCTGCTTCTGGACGCTGCGGTTGAAATCAGGATCACCAACCAGAATGTTTGGGTAATTCGGATAGAGGCTGCTAATCGTCGCAGGCAGCACGCTGCCGCCACTATCGTCGCGCAGCAACTGGCCCGAAACCGTCAACGACGTATCCGCATCGGGTGCCCAGGTGAGCGAAGGCGCGATCATATAGCGATCGTCCTTGACCTCGTCGCCATTGGAATATTCGAACTGCGTGTTGCCCTTGCGAACCACGCCGATGAGACGATAGAGCAGCGTCTTGTCTTCATTGACCGGCCCGGTCAGGTCGACGCCAATCTGCTTGCGATTGAAACTGCCATATTCGACCGATGCTTCATGCGAAGCTTCAGCCTGCGGCTTCTTGGTAACGCGATTGACCAGACCGCCAGCATCGCTCTGTCCGTAAAGCGACGAAACAGGACCACGCAGCACTTCGATGGAATCCAGCTCGTATGGATCGGTACGGAAGAAGGTGTAGGAATTGGAGAGCTGACGCAGGCCGTTCTGATAGGAACTGGTCGACTGCGCGTTGAAACCGCGCATGAAAATCCAGTCATAGCCTTTTGGATCCGGACCATAGGTTTCAATGCTTACGCCGGGGACATAACGCAGCATTTCCGTGACGCTTTGCGCATTCTGCATCTCGATCTGCTTGCGGCTGACAACAGATACTGACTGCGGCACCTCGATAAGCGGCGTATTGGTCTTGGTGGCTCCGCCAGAGCTTTCAACGACAACGCTCCTCGACGTGTCGCTGCCACTATTGCCTTCAAAGGTAATCGTATCGAGAAGCAAAGCCCCTTCAGGGACAGTTGCGCCAGCATTAACTGATTGCTGCACCGATATCGTGACAGTATTGCCGCGCAGGCTATATGTGAGGCCAGAACCGGAAAGAATACGGCCCAGTGCTTCCGAACGTGTCAGCGAACCTTGTGCACCGCCGGAGTTCTTGCCGCGCACAATATTTGCATCAAAGAAGAGCTGAACGCCGGTTTTGTTTGAGTATTGCACCAGCGCTTTGGACAACGGCTGTGCTGCAATATCAAACGACGTGCGCTGCACCTGGCTATTTGCAGCGGCTTGCGCCCAAACCGTACTTGGCGTGAGTGCCGCGACCGCAACCAGCGCACTTGCCGCGAGCAGATGCGCTGACAGCCCGGTTTTAAGAAGAGCCTGAGAACCTTGGCCACGACCAGTCTGAGTTCGGCTCTTCATATCGACGCGCATAGTTTAATCCCCGATGTCTGATACCCCTGCTTTTGGCAGGATTTTCCTGTTACTTCATGGCTGCCACGCAGCCCCTCAGAGGATTAGACACCTCGGAAACGCGATCTAATGATCGGTAGCTTAAAAAATTTGATTTTTTTAATCCAGTTATTATCGCCGTGTAACGACGGTCACCCAGCCGGAACCGTTCAGGACTCTGACCGGCAAGGTTTCGGCAATGGTTGCAAGAGCCGCTTCGGCATCACGCGTATCAAAAATTGCCGTAACCGGCATATTGCCGATTTCTGTGTCGGTGAGGAAAATCCTGCCACGACGATAGCGTTCCAGCTCGCTCAGTACGCGGCTGAGCGGAACGTCCTCAAAGATAATCCTGTCATTGCGCCAGGCTTCAACCGTCTGCGGGTCGGCCCGTTGCGGCAAAGCCGCTTCATCACCGCCATAAGTTATCTGCCAGCCCTCATCAAGGCGCACCGGATCGCTTTGACCAAAAGCCACTGAAACTGCATGCTCAACCACTGAAACAGTGACCGCCCGATCGATCAGTTTCACGTCAAAAGCAGTCCCGAGCGCAGTGATCGTGCCGCCATTGGCGCTAACCACAAAGGGGCGCGACGGATCGGAGGCGACCTGAAAGAACCCCTGCCCTTCATGGAGCACAAGGTTGCGCCCGTTGCCCGAAAAATCGAGGGAAAGCGCCGAATAGCTGCCAAGCTCGACAGTGCTTCCATCGGCAAGCGTAAAGCTGCGACGTTCACCGACACCCGTTTGATAAGTCGCAAACAGACCGGGACGCGACAAGAGATAAGCGCCAGGCAGAAGAACGAGAGCGGCAAGGCCACCCAGAACAACGCCGCGCCGGCCCACACGACCGTCCGATTTATGGCCCGATTGGCGGATGCGGTCATATTCAGGCTTCACGGCATCGAAGCGTTGCCACAGCGTCTGCGCACGCTCATAGGCCACTCGATGCGCAGGGTCAGATGCAATCCAGGCTGAAAACGCACGCCGGTCATCGGCGCTGACGGTTTTGTCCTGTAACAGCACAAACCATTCCAGCGCCTTCATGTAAACCGGATCGGTTTCAAACTCCTTCATGGGCGTCTTGATGTTCCCGCTTATAATTACTCTGAAAGCCGCCAGTCGAGTTCAGCCAGCGCTGACACGATCTGCGTTATAACCGTATTTCGGGAAATTCCCATACGCTCGGCAACTTCGTCATAACTCAACCCCTCGATCCGGTTGAGAACAAAGGCTTCGCGCCGACGCGGCGGAAGCTGCGCGACGGAATGTAAAAGACGATGAAGCTCGCTGCGATAAAGCACCGTCATTTCCGGCGATGGTCGCGCATCGGCAAAGCGCTCGGGCTCATCGACCTCGATTTCGACATCCGCCCTGCGGCGGGCATCGCGTAAGTGATTGAGCGCAAGATTGCGCGCTGTGCGCTTTACATAAGCAGGACCTGGCGCCTGTGCCGTATCTTCATAGCGGGAAAGCAGGTT
This sequence comes from Brucella anthropi ATCC 49188, assembly GCF_000017405.1. Classification (NCBI taxonomy): domain Bacteria; kingdom Pseudomonadati; phylum Pseudomonadota; class Alphaproteobacteria; order Hyphomicrobiales; family Brucellaceae; genus Brucella; species Brucella anthropi. The sequence goes on along the minus strand of NC_009668.1, from coordinate 26,171 downwards.
CAGGAAGGCTTGCTGAACGACATCTTCAGCCGTGGCGGTATTTCCGACAATACGACGCACAAAAGCCCGCAGACTGATCTGCTCGCTTTCATAGAGTTCTGCCAGATCCCACAACCGGGAAGTCATTTGTTCGCGTGCTCCGAACTAAACATATGCTCCAGCATCTGCGGACGAACAGACACTCATTCACGCGATAAAGGCCCGGAAAATATCGCGCAATCACAATGATTTAGAAGAGTTCCAGGCAGAGAAAACAAACATGCGTCAAATACTCATCTTTTATCGTTTTAAAACATTGGCTTCGGCGGGGAACTCGCGCCCGCTTTCATTGGAAACAAGAGGGCGGCGGCGGAAACTTTGTTGCCCGGATGTACCTAAAATATCACATCATTTGCAGATCAATGAGCCGGCATCGCGATGATATAATGATGCTTCGATCCTCAAGCGGGTTGAGGCATTCTCGGCAAACTGGTCAGCAGTTTCCTCGTATAGGCATGCTGCGGATCGGCCAGAATGTCCCGCGTATTGCCCTGCTCCACGATCCGGCCACTTTCCAGAACGATCAGCCGTTCGCACAAGAGCGCAACCAGTGCGATGTCGTGCGACACCACCACAAAAGTCGTGCGTTCTGAAAGAGAGCGCATGAGATCGATGATACGGGCCCGTGTTGTCAGATCGAGCGCGCTGACCACTTCGTCGGCGATGACGAGCTCAGGTTTAGAGACAATCGCCCGAGCGATGGCTATACGCTGGCGCTGGCCACCTGAAAACTCGTGCGGATAGCGGCGGGCGGCATCCGCTGGCAAATCGACGGAATCGAGCGCCTGCGCAACAGCCTGCGCAATATCGGTCTCGATTTTCAAAGATCGCAGCGGCTCGGCAATGATGTCGAAGACACGCTGGCGCGGATCGAGCGATGAATAGGGATCTTGAAACACCGCCTGCACCGAACGGCGAAAATCGCGCATGAAACCGCGATTGCCAATATCCAGAGGCTTGCCGCGAAACGAAACTTTCCCCGAAGACGGGCGCTGCAGTCCAAGCAGCAGTTTCAACATGGTTGTTTTGCCGGAACCGGACTCACCGACAATGCCCAGATTGCTTCCGGTCTCAAGTTTCAGATCGACGTCATGCAAAACCGTCTTACCACCGGCATAGGCAAAGGAAACGCCCGAAAGGTCCATCAAAGTCATCGCGCAACCTCCAGAGCGGCATCGAACGCCCGTGCAGCGGCCACGAGCCCCTGCGTATAGGGCTGCTGCGGATCGGTGAAAAGCGTCGCAACCGGCCCTTCTTCTATAAGTTTTCCGTATCGCAGGACCAGCGCGCGTTCCGTAACGGCCGCAACCACCGGCAAATCGTGACTGATGAACAGAAGCCCCATTCCCTCGTCCCGCACCAATTGCTCCAGCAGCTTCAAAATCTCGGCCTGCGTGGTGACATCGAGCGCCGTCGTCGGCTCGTCCGCGATCAGAAGCTTGGGGCGACAGGCGAGAGCCATTGCGATAGCCGCACGCTGGCGTTGACCGCCCGATATTTCGTGTGGCCAGGAACGGGCAATGCGTTCCGGGTCCGGCAGGGATACACGCTCCAGAAGCGAGTGAACCTCGGCATTCACGTCAGCTTGCCCAATTCTGCGACCATCCCGAAGCGCGCGGCGACGGACGACCAAACCGACTTGTTTGCCAATCCGCATCAGCGGGTCGAGCGCCGTCATCGGTTCCTGAAAAACCGCTGCAATGCTCTGCCCGCGCAATGGCACCAGCTCACGGTCTCGCGCCCCTATCACTTGGTGGCCGTCGAGCGTGATCGATCCGCTTGCCCGCATGCCGTCCGGCAACAGTCCCATGATGGCAAGAGCCGTCAACGACTTGCCCGAACCGGATTCACCGATCAGACCGACCCGTTCACTCTGTCCAACCGACAGCGAGACGCCGGAAACCAGAGACCTGCCAGCCGTTTCTATCTGGAGGTTCTCCACATTCAGCAAAATGCTCAACGTTGTCTCCTCCGTGTTGGGTCGGCCACGTCACGCAGCCCGTCGGCAAACAGATTGAGCCCGATCACCAATGAGACAAGCGCCAGACCGGGTGCTATGGCACCGAACGGCGCCGTATAAACCGACGCCTGCGCCTCCTGCAGAAGCCGTCCCCAGGATGAATTGGGCGGTGGAGCGCCAAGACCAAGATAGGAAAGCGATGCTTCCGCGATCACCGCCAGACCGAACTGAAGCGCAAAATTGACGATCAGCGTCGGCCAGATGTTCGGCAGCACATGGATGCGGACCAACCCGAGCCGTGATGTGCCGGAAATGCGCGATGCCGTAATGTAATCCATCGCCAGAACCCGCTTTGCGAGGATGCGGGTCAGACGTGCCACGATGGCCGATCCGGCGATACCGATGGCCATGATGGCGGTCGTCAGGCTTGCACCGTCGCTGGAAGCCACGATCAACATGGCCAGCAACAGGGTTGGGAAGGCGATGAGAATATCGAGCGTTGCCGCCAGCACGTCATCAAGCGTCTGCGTTGCAAACGCCGCAAGCACACCCAGCGTGACGCCAATCACTGCGCTGAGTGCGATGGCTCCACAGCCGACGATAAGCGCAATGCGCGAACCGATCATGATTTGTGTCATCAAATCGCGTCCCAGACGATCCGTACCGGCCCAATGCAGCCAGGACGGAGCCTCCAGTCGTCCACCGACCATTTCGCCAGCACCGTAAGGTGTCCAGACCAGCGAGAGAAGAGCGACGGCCAGATGCAACCCCAGCAGCAATCCACCCACAATAAGGGGCCATGGCAGTCGGTAAGCCGGCTTTTCATCCCCGACGGCAGGCGTCATATCAGCAGGCTCCGTCATGCACGATCTCCCGCAGACCGCTGGCGCAAGCGCGGGTCAATCAGTCGTTGCAGGAGATCTGCGGCAAAGCCGACCAGCAGCACCAGAAGCGTCGATACAAACAGAACACCCTGAACATTGGGATAGTCGCGCTGCTCTATGCCGAGCAGAAGCATCGAACCGAGACCCGGCAACGAGAACACACGTTCGACCACCACAGCACCAAGCAAAGTCGAGGCAAGCTCGATACCGAGGATCGAGATCACCGGCACCGCGCCGTTGCGAATACCGTGACGGACAAGAGCCTGCGAGAATGTCGCGCCAAGCGCCCGTGCGGTACGAAGATAGTCGCTGCCAAGCACGTCCTGCGTGGCCGAACGGACATAACGGATCAACGATGCCGACATGACGATGGCAATGGTTGTGACTGGCAATACCAGCGATTGAAAAGCAGCTGGTGCCGACTGCCATCCTCGTGATGGGAAACCACCCGAAGGAAACAACCGCAGCTTAACTGCAAAAAACCAGACCAGCAGAATGCCTATCCAGAACACAGGCACGGCGATGCCGAGCTGGGAGATGACGGATATCACCGTTCCATACCAGCGGTTCTGGCGCACAACCGACAGAATGCCGAGTGGCACCGCGATCATGATCGCAACGACGAATGCCATCAGCGTCAAAGGCACGGTCACAATCAGCCGCTTGCCGATTTCGGCAAGAACCGGTGCTCCACTCACAAAGGAATTACCAAGATCAAAGCGCAGGAGGCTACCGATAAAACGCAGAAACTGCTCGTAGAGAGGCAGGTCCGAACCGACCTGCTTGCGCGCTGCCTCGATCTGCGCCGCATCCGCGCCGACAGAAACAAGCGCATTTGCGGGATCGCCCGGCAGAAGGCGCAACAGCAGAAACAACACGATCGATGCGATGAAAACCGACAGAACCAATATGGCTGAACGGCGTATGATATAGGCGAAAATAGCGTTTACCTCTCCGATGTCAGGGCAGCGCTCGGACCCTCATGCAAATGCGACAACGCCGCCGGAAATTAATTCAGGCGGCGCGATCTGTCGAGTTGATGTTCTCGATATCGACTGGCGGTTATTATTCCGCTTTCACAATGTCATAGGCAGAAAACTGGGAGTTCAGGCCGTTGATCGGGTAGCCGCTCACTGATTTTTTCGAAACAACGATCTGCGGATAGAGGTAGAACCAGTTGCTGGCCGCATCTTCGGCAATGATCTTGTTCGCCTCAGTCAGCTTGGCCGTCTGTTCATCCGTCGTAGCACTTGCTTCCGCTTCCTTGATGAGCTCGACAACCTTCGGATTGTTATAACCCCAATAGAAATCGGGATTGCCATAGAACACGATATCGCGATGGTTCACATGCTCCTGCAAGGTGGCCTGGAAATCGTGTGCCTTATAGACCTTCGTGTACCACTCATTGGCAGTGATGACGTTGATCTTGACGGTTACGCCGACCTTGGCCAGCTCGCTCTGGATGAACTGCGCGGCAATCGGGTGTGGATCATAGTTCGGCGTATCGATAGTGAAGGTGAAGCCATCCGGGTAACCAGCTTCCTTGAGAAGTTCCTTGGCACTTTCAGGATCATAGGCGTCGACCTTGGTGAGATCGACATACCACGGATCGGTCGGCGGTACGAATGAGCCGATCAGCGTGCCATAATCGCCCCACACAGCCTTCAAAAGCTTCTGGTCGTCGATTGCACGGGCGAGCGCCTTGCGCACTTTGACATTGTCGAATGGCGCAATACGGTCGTTATAGGCCAGCAGCAGCTTGGTGGTCGACTGCCCTTCGCTGACGGTGAAATCGGGATTGTCCTTGAACTGGGCTAGCGAATCCGGGCTTTGAACCGACGTGATGATATCAACCGAACCGGTCAGCAAAGCATTGTTCAGCGCGCTTGCATCGGTGAAATACTGGAAGACCACCTCGCCGTTTTTCGGCTTGGCGCCCCAATATTTATCGAAGCGCTTCATCGACAGAGACGACCCACGACGCCAGTCTTCCAGCTCGTAAGGTCCGGTTCCGTCTTCCTTCGACTGCAGATCCTTCGCTTCGTCGTTCACCACCCATACATAGCTTAGATTGTACGGCAGCGAGATTGAGCGCGAAGACAGCTTGACGATAACGGTTTCATCATCCGGAGTCTCAACGGCCGAAATAGTCTTGAGGCTGCTTTTGCGTGAGCTCTTCGATTCCGGCGCGGCAACGCGCTCGATGGAGAATTTGACGTCCTTGGAAGTCAACGGCGCTCCAGAGTGAAAAGTCACGCCCGGCTGCAGCTTGAACGTATAGGTCAGCCCGTCGTCGCTGACGCTGTAATCCTTCGACAGGACCGGCTCGACCTTGCCGTCGTCGGCAAGCCGGAACAGGGCCTCATAGACATTGCCGTTGAAGGCTTCGTTGATGCCCTGCCCTGCACCGGCGGTATTGTCGAGGTTTTGCGGCTCGTAGAGCGAGCCGATATTGATTGTCGCGTCCGGGTCGCTTTCCTGCGCCAACGCCTGGCTGAACGATCCGATACCGAGCGTCACGGCCAATGCCGCGCTCAAGCTCCAGTAAGCCAATCCAGATTTGCGATCACGAATGTTGAAGCCGCCCATATTATTCTCCTGCGTGGAAAGCGCCCTATCAGGCTCTCCGTTAGCAACGCTTATACCGCGACCGCGAGAGCATCGGTAAGCGGTGGCACCGTGAGATAGCGAGAATTATTAGAAATTTATTCCATAAAGAGTCAATCTATTGGACAAACCATCCGGACTGCAGCACAAGCCGTCCGATATAAGGCGCACTGACAAAGCATAACCTCAAGAGATCAGCCATGACTTATATGGATCGGAACCGCGTACAGGATCTGCTCACTGCAGAAGGACTGGATGCACTGGTGCTTTTTCAGCCGGAAAACTTTCGTTATGCCACCGGAATTGCTGCGGGCGTGGCGACAATGTGGGGGCGCGCCGGTTCGGCCATAGCGCTGGTTCCAGCGGATGCCTCGGCACGTCCTGGCGCTATTGTCAGCGATCAGGCGCTGACAGCAGCACGCGCAACGGCTGATGAGATCGACTTCCGCTCGCATCGAATCTGGATTGACGCCGTCACGGTTCGAGACGCCCACTCGATAGAAGACCTCAACGCTGCCTATCGCAACAGTGGTAATATCGGTCCCCGCCCGGAAACCTTCGACCAGAAAGCAGCCTTTCAACTGCTTGCAGATATGATTGCCGAACGTGGTCTCGCTCAAGCCAGCCTCGGCGTCGACCTTGAATTCATGCCTGTGGCTGATTTTGTGTTGTTGAAAGAAATTCTGCCTTTTGCCCAATGGCGCGATGCTTCCAGCATCGTAAGGCGGTTGCGCCTGATAAAGAGCCCCCGCGAGATTGGATATCTACGCAATGCCGCCCGTTATGCGGAAAGCGGGTTGCAGAATATGGCGACTGCAGCGCGGTCGGGCTCCACAGCCGCCGAGCTTTCCGATGCCTGGCTGACCGGAGCGACCAATGCTGCCAAAGCAAACGGCCAGAGCCTGTCCGGCCATTGGGCCTATATTTCGGTCGGGCCGAACCTTCAAAACCCTGCCGCACAACTGGCGCAAGGCGACCTCATCAAGGCCGATGTCGGCACGCTTGTGAATGGTTATTCTTCGGATGGCGCGCGCACCTTCGTCTATGGCAAGCCTGCTCCTCTTGCAGAGCAGATTTACAAAGCGCTCCAGGAGACCTTTCAAGCCGGAACAGCTCTGCTGAAACCCGGCAACACATTCGGTCAGGTTCACGAAGCGATGCTCTCCACCATGCGTCGTCATGGCTTTAGCGAATATTATCGTGGGCATTTCGGGCACTCGGTCGGCTCGGCGCTCGGGATCGAGGAATGGCCTTTCATCTCGCATGGCAACGACATGGCCATCGAACCGAACATGGTGCTGGCCGTGGAGGCGCCGTTTTACGCAAACGGACTAGGAGCCCTCATGATCGAAGAACAGTTCCTCATCACCGCCGATGGCGCTGAAACCATGAACGTTCTTTCACAAGAGCTTGTCTCGATAGGCTGAATAGAATGAGGTAGTTGCTGCTCCCGCTCAAACTCTTTCAATATCGAGATTATACTCCCCATCGCGTTGATGGCGGTGCATTTTTCTTTTAATCTTTCCAGAGTGCGAGAATGAGACTCCCATATCATTGATGGAGATAGGGAGTCTCATGCTGCGAAGGTTATCGTCGAAGCCAGCACCTACCACTTCACCTTGAAGCCAACACTCCCCTTGACGGCATAGCTGTTGGCGAAGTGATTGAGGGAAGTGTTGATAGAGCCTTCGCCGTAGACAGCATATTTGTTGTCTGCCCAGGCATAGGTGCCGCCAGCGCCGATCCCAGCCCAGGTCCGGTCATTGTCGGTTTCGAAGTCGATGCCGGACACGTTGACCGTCGTCCCGCCAAGGAATGCCTGATAGACATTGGCAATGCCATAGACGCTGGTATTGACCATCAGTCCGTCATTGCCTTTCCAGTCCGAGCGATAATCCGCTGCGAGGCCCAGGCGTCCCAAAAGACTGTCACCATCATGCAAACTGACGCGACTGCCCCATGTATCACTGAATTCATCTGCATCAATGGATGACCACATCAGCTGTGCTTGTGGCGTGAGTGCCCAGCTGCCCTGCATCGGGATACGCTGCCCGGCTTCGATGCTCAGTGCATAGCCTGTCGCCTTGCGTCCATCGGCAAGGCCGGTATTGGCGGTCCAGGAGTTGAGGTCGTTGTCGAACCACGTCACCTGACCCTGACCGTCAACATAGAAGCCGTTATTGCCGTACCAGGTCGCGGTCGCTCCAAGGCTCCATGCATCCGTGCTGATATCACCATCGCCATGGAAGGAAGAGACATCGCCGCGGGCATGGCCGTATTGTCCGGTGATGCCGCCAATCAGCTTGCCATTCTCGCCCTCATAGAACTGGCCATCGACACCGGCCTGCATGATGACAGTATTGATGTCCTGCTTCATCTGCGACGTTGACGTGTCTGGCTCAAGACGATTATGCCCGCCTTCGACGCGTGCCCAGACACCATACTCATTCACCGTTGCGCCGTTGTCTGAACCATTGCCGTTCTCACCAGTCCAGTAACGACTGCCGACACGCTGCTGGAGGGTGGGCAATTTGTTGAGAGCCAGCATGTTTTGAACATAGCCCTCGTAAACAGGAACACCAGCGCTGTAACGGGGTCTCGGGTTGGAGCCGGAATTGGGTCCATCGACATGGCTGACGAGATACCAGTCACCGTCAGTCGGCGTCCTCTTGCTGCCCTGCTGCAATGTGTAGGCATAGGCGCCGCCGACAACTGCCTGCTGGCCATCCTTGGTCTTGTAGCTGTTTGCCAGCGAGAACGAGCCATTCGATGAGCCTGACACATCGACAACCTTGATGCCGTTGACAGTCTGTGCGCCGGAACCACCTGCATTGTTCACATATAGCTTTGTCGACCCCGATGTATCACCATCGACCTTCAGCATGTCGGTTTTGGAATCATCGCCACCCAGAACCGTATTGACGGTCATCATGCCGCCATTGCCCGTGTAATTGCCCGCAACGTTGAGCACGGTTCCGCCTGTGCCGCCGAAATTGACGTTCCCGGTGTTGCCAAGGCTGGCAAGCGAAGTGGAGTAGCCACCAAGATCAAGTGTGCCGTTGCTGGCAACTTCATAGCCCGAAGATGATGCGTTGAAAGCGCCTTGTGCGCCCTGTTTCAAAGTGCCGCCGGAAACCACCGTCTGGCCTGTGTAACTATTGACGCCAGCCAATGTAAGTGTGCCGGAACCAGTCTTGGTCAAAGCGCCGGAGCCATCGACCACACCGGAGAACAGCGTATCGAAACTCTGGTCAAGGTTGAGATTGCCGCTGCCCATGGCGACATCGCCCGCACCGGCAAGACCACCTGTCGTCGTATTGAAATTCGCGAGATCGACCTTCGCACCTTCATTGACGGTCAACAGACCTGAACCGAAAGCATGATCGGCAGTTCCAGCTTGAACTGTCCCTTTCTCAATAGTCAGGCCACCGGTAAAGCTGTTATTGCCGGACAATACCAAAGTGCCATCGCCTTGCTTGCGAAGATACCCATTGCCCGACAATGCCTGTGAAACAGTGAAGGTGTTACCAGCATCCGCGATATCAAGCCCGCCGCCATGCTCACCCAAATTCAGCGACCGGGTGGTGGAGGTGAAGCTCGTACCCGTCACCTGCAGCGTGCCGCCGTCAAGCGTCAGACCGGCAGCAGCCGCACCAAGGCTCGCATCCGAAGAAACGGAAAGCACACCATCGGCAATGGTAAAACCTTGAGTAAAATTGCCTGTTCCGGTCAGTGTCCAGGTACCGGAACCGTCTTTGCGATTGGATTGAAATCCTTGATACTGCGTACCAATCAAAGATACGTCGAAACTGCCGTCATCTGAACCGCCAAGCACAAAGGTATTTCCCTGTGTGCCACCTGCCACCACAACGTTTCCTGTGATGGACGAGCCATCATGAATCTCAAATGTGTTATTGCTGCCGAGAATATCGATCGCGTTGGCATCGGCCCCGCCTGCAGAAATAACACCTTCGTTGACGACATGCGCATCAGAATCGATGCGAACACCAGAACCGGAAGCACCCTTTACACCATGCTGATAACCCAACCCACCGTGGCCACCGGTGACTTGTCCCCGATTGATGAAGTTTCCGCCTGCTACATATACGCCGCTACCGCCCGCTCCCCCGTGAGCTCCAGGGTTAACGTCAGAGGAATCATTCGAGGCGTTCCCTCCAGCGCCACCAGTTATGGAACCTCCGTTTATAAGAGAACTGGATTGCACAACCACGCCGTCGCCGCCACCGCCGCCGCCAGCCTTGTAGGCTGCCGGCGAGGAACCACCCGCGCCACCGGCACCGCCGGATACTGTAGCTCCAGTGGATATTCTAAGTGCTGCCCCGCGCAAGACAACGCCGGCACCACCACCACCGCCGCCGCCTGCAGCTTTCTGATAAGCACCCACGCCGCCAAGCCCGCCGGCACCGCCGGTTACGGTTGAACCACTCAACAGTGAATAGGAATCATTGTTTTTGAGAAACAACCCTGCTCCGCCGCCGCCGCCGCCGGATCCTCTATTCTTTACACCGTCACCGCCTTTTCCGCCTTGGAGATTGACCGGATCCGAACCTACGGTTGTCGCCCCAACGTCGCCGCCCTTACCTCCGGCGGTAATCACACCACTCATAATAGAGGTAGCACCGTCCCCACCTACCCCGTCAACAGAAGCTGCTCCACCGAACCTGTTAATTGCATCAAGGCCACCACCGCCGCCGCCATAGCCATTCCCCTTGCCGCCTGCGGCCGAATATGAATCCGGCAGACTCGACGAATCCAAGGTATCTCCCGTTCCTCCGGCACTCCCCGGCAAATCGTCAGCGTAAGCGATACTGACGCCGCCAATGAGAGGCGCAACCGTTAGTGGAGACACAACGGAAATGGCCAGAGCCAAATATGATGCGCTATTTAAGAATAAAGTATATAATTTGCTCATAATATTTCCATAGAAAATAATTGATTTTTGATCAATGTATATGAGTATAATCCACCATTCCAATAAAAAAACAATTCTATTGTAAAACTTAGATTACTAATAATTATATTTATTATATTGAATAAATACACTGAACTGTGAATCGATATAATCATGAATCTTGTGATTGAATCCGTATCGTCTCACTGGAGGCAAGTTCTACCAACACGTTCCTTGCGTTCCGCTCAAGCAGCTGTGATCGGTTATCGTCGCTGAGGCCGTCGTGCCGCCTGTCTTAGACAAACAGCATCTATTCAATCCATTCCAGCGCGAGCAGGAAGGTCGCCCGACGATGCGACTACCGGCAAACGTCTCGTTACAAAATTGAAGAACCGAAAGCGTTGGCAGCCGAAAATGCCCGGCTCAAACTCCTTTTAAGGAGCAACTGAAAACCAAACTCGGAGAATTGTAGCGGCCGTCGCCCACTTCTTGTCGAAGATGATGGCCGGGCGTAGTGTCCTGATCTTTCAGCTTACCAACTGATTTTGTCGCCATTATAGGACAGGAAGGCCCCGGTTTTGGGAGCACCGGCGATTACCGTTTTCAATCCACACGCGCTGTTCTCCGCATTCACGACTGCTCCTTCACCGCCCATTTCCGTCTTTACCCAGCCGGGGTGAAGTGCAATCACCTTTATGCCTTCAGCCCGAAGATCCAAGGCCAGTTGGGCGGTCGCCATGTTCAATCCGGCTTTGGAGCACCGATAGGCATAATCGTCATCGTCATCGTCCAGCAGACCCTCTGAGATCGAGCCGGCCCGGCTGCTGATATTGGCAATCATCGGTTCCGTGCCACGCACCAGGCAGTTCCGCAATGCGCGCGCTACCAGAACAGGGCCGAGCATATTTGTCCTGACGACTGCCATGAAATCATCCGGATCGAGCGGCGCAAGGCCAGCAATGCGACTGCGAACAGCCGCATTGTTGATGACAAGGTCTAGAGAACGCATGGTCAGACGATCACCAAGCGCTGCCACCGAAACCGGGTCAGCCGTATCGAGCATCTGAAACTCGATACCGGGGGCGCATGGCGTTTCAGGCGGCCGACGACCGCAGGCGATCACACGCCAGCCATCCTTGGCATATTGCCATGCCAGTTCGCGGCCAAGGCCGCGTGTGGCTCCAGTAATGAGGACGGTCCTGTGCCCGTTGTCAGCCAATCGCCGCGCTCCTCGTTTCAATATTTCCGTCCTGCCTTGCAATGAGGGCATAAACCTCGCCAGAATATTTGACGCGACGCTCCTGGGTTTTGAAATCAATATGGGTAATGCCGAACGGTGTCGTGTAACCAAAGGCCCACTCAAAATTGTCTGTCAGTGTCCAAGCGAAGTAACCCCTCACCGGCACGCCCTCATCAATGGCTTTGGCCACCTGCTCCAGATGATCGACATAATATTTCGCTCGCAGATCGTCCCAGACGTTTCCATCCGGCCCCACATCTTCCGGCCGCGTTGCCACGCCGCTTTCGGAAATATAGATTTCCTTTGGCGCATAACCGTCATTTACATAATGAAGAATGTCATAGATGCAGCGCGGCCAGACTTCATAACCAACTGCGGAATAGGTGCCTTCCGGCTGTACGCGACGATAGTTGAGCGGTGGCAGTTCGTCACCTGCCGCGATCACAGACCGGCGATAGATGTTAACGCCCAGATAATCGAGCGGCTCCGCAATCGTCTTGTTGTCTTCCGGATGGATGGGCGGCAGGAGATCGCCGTAAAGCTCCAGCATGTCCTGCGGATAGGCACCCTTGAAAACGGCATCAAGAAACCAGCGGTTCTGTGCACCATCGAAACGTTTCGCTGCCGCAACGTCGCGCGGATCGTCGCTGGCCGGTTCCGCCACGTTGAGATCGAACACAATGCCCACGGAGACATCCGCGCGTTCTGCACGAATGGCCTGAACAGCCTTGCCGTGGCCAAGCAGTGCATGATGGCTTGACGTGACCCCGCCTTTTACGCCATCAGCCAAGCCCGGCGCATCTTCGGCGCTGGCATGGCCTGACCAACAGAAGGTCCATGGTTCATTGAGCGTCGTCCACTTCTTGACGCGATCACCGAAACTGCGAACGGCAACCGAGGCATATTCGGCCAGCGCATCCGCAGTCTCCCGAACATACCAGCCGCCCTTGTCCTGCAAGACCTGCGGCAGATCCCAATGATAAAGCGTCGCATAGGGTTCGATGCCCGCCTCCAGCAGATCGTCTATGAGACGGTCGTAAAAGCCTATTCCCTTGGAATTGACCGCACCGTACCCCCCCGGCAGAATCCGGGTCCAGGCGAGGGAGAAGCGATAGGCTTTGAGGTCCATCGCTTTCAGCACCGCAATGTCCTCGCGCCAGCGATGGTAGTGATCGCAAGCAACGTCACCGCTGGACTGGTCGATGATGGCGCCCGGCTTTTTACAGAAACGGTCCCAGATGCTCTCGCTCTTGCCGTCTTCATAAGGGGCGCCTTCGATCTGATAGGCCGAGGTCGCGGCACCAAAAGCAAAGTCCTTCGGAAAGACCAGTCCGGAGGCGCGCTGCTGCAGGTCTTGGCGGGCTTTAACGATGTTTGTTGGCATCATATTTTCTCTCGATTGTGCTGACGAGACTGGCCGCAGCCAGCGTGAGGAGGATGTAGAAGATCGCAGCCGAATTATACGGCGCGAACGGCAGGAAGCTTGCTGACTGGAACTCGCGCATGCGCTGCGTGATATCCCGAATGGACAGGATCGACAGAAGCGACGTGTCCTTGAGAATAGCGATCAGTTCGTTGCCGAGCGGCGGGATGATGATACGGAAAGCCTGTGGCAGGATCACCAGACGGGCGGTCTGCCAGCCGTTGAGACCGAGGCTCCGCGCCGCCTCGATTTGTCCCCGCGGAATTGCGTTGATGCCGGAGCGGAAAATTTCCGCCAGATAGGCCGAGTAGGCCAGCGCCATCGCCGCCACACCGCGAGCCATATTCGGCGGATCGATCACGCCCTGCGTGGCGTCCTTCAATGCGCCACTCAAGGGCAGGCCGACATAGAGTACGATGACGAGCATGGGAATGCCCCGGATCGTATCCACGATGAATTCTGAGCCGATGGAGAGAGGATGACGGCGATGGATATGACCGCAAGCCGTCAGCAATCCGAGCGCAATGGCCAGAACGACGAAGGCAATGCCCGCCGACTTGTCGCGGTCGTTCAACGCTTCCGTCTGCCACAGGACAGGCACGTTCGCCGGGACTGAAGCCGCCGGAAGCAGAACCGCGCTGACATCCGCCTTCTTGCCAAGGGCGGCGAGCGCTTCAGGCGGACCGCGAAATGTGCGCAATGGCACTTCGTTTTCGGGACCATCGGGAAACTGGCCGTATCGCACCGTACCGATCATGCTCGATGGCGTGCCGGTTACCACGCCGATCTTGCCGTCGAGGGTGCCGGCGAGCGTATAGGCCTGGCGCGGCTGAAACAGAAACCAGGCAGCCATGCAGGCCATCAGCAACGTCAGGCCGATGAAGATAAAGTCTCCCCGGCTGCTATATTGAAGCTTTTGCAGGCCAACCCAAAGCAGGGCCAGAAGCGCCGCAATGATATAGGCCGAAATGGCCGCCCGAATGGTCGTTGCAACCCCGGCGGCAAATGCCACATGCGCTGCAAAGAGGACAAGAAATAATCCAAGCCCGTTGATCGTTGCCAGCAGGATGAAACCCGCCTTGCGCGATCCCGACAATCCGTTCCCGGATCGCCCCGTCAGGCTCAGGAGCAGACCCAGAACGGTCGCACCGAGATAGCTCAACAGGATGATGAACCCGTACCGATCCGTCGCTAGTGCCGCGGCCTCGGTAAGGCGCCGCGGTGTGACGCCTTTCACCACGAGATCGGACGTGAACGGATCGACCCCATTGGCCACAACCGAGTGCAGATAGGGATACACAACAGGTGTTGCCACGAGCGCGGCAGCCGACAGGAGATTGAGCGCCGCGCAAGGAATCCCCCAGCGCGTATTGTTCCTGCGCATGAACAACATCGTGGCAAGACCGGAGGCAAAGGCTGCGCAAAGCAGCACAAAACCCGGCACGAAAGCTGATGATCCCGGCTCGACGCCCAGGATAGCCAGAAGCGAACGCTGGTAGTCGTTTGAACTGGCGAAGAGATAGACGACAAATGGCAGTGCGGCGAGCACGATCATGTTGCTCGGACGCAAGCGCATCAAAAAATACATTTGAACCGTCTCCCGACCCTCTGGATGCGATGTTCCAGAGGCGTTGCGTGTGGGCCAAGGCCAACGGAGTTGGAGTCGTTGGAACTGCTCTATCTGTTTTGCCTATCCCGAAAACCGCCATGCGTTCTTCGGGATAGGCTCACCTTCTTGGTTTTGCGCATCATCTCGGCAGCACGTGCTTTACTTTCGCAGGTTCACCGCCAGAAATGTTCCGGACTATTTTGCGCCCCAATATTTGCTGATGAGTGCATCGAGCGTGCCGTCTTCCTTGATGGCCTTGATCCCTTCATTGAAGGCGGCAGCAGTTTCATCGCCCTTGCGGAAGACCAGCCCCAGCGGATCGGATTGCAGGTCGCGAATTGGAACGACGAGCTCGCCTGCGAATTCCTTTTCATAGGCGGGTGCATTGGCCCCGTTGATCACCACGCCGTCGACGTCCTTGTTCTTGAGCGCGATGACGGAGGCGCTGAAACTGTCATAGGCAACAACATTATCCTTGCCGACAATACCTTCGGCTACCTGAGCGTCGGTCGTATTCGCCTGCGCCGACAGCTTTTTGCCTTTCGACTTGAAGTCATCAAGTGTCAGGCCATCATCTTCGGCACGCATCAAAACGGCCTGGCTGTTGACGATGTAAGGCTCGGAGAAATCCATCGCCTTCTTGCGTTCATCGGTAATCGAGACTCCCGATGCAACGAGATCGAAATTGCCCTGCTCCAGAGCCGCGAAAATGCCATCCCAGCCCGTGGTCACGAATTCCGCCTTGCAATTGATCTTGGCGCAGATTGCATTCACCACGTCGACATCGAAGCCGACGATCTGCCCCGTAGCCGGATCGACGCTTTCCATCGGCGGCGAGGTCGTGTCGGAACCGACCTTGAGCATTTTTCCCTCAAGATCGGCCGCATGTGCGGCGACAGAGGACATCAGCGCGAGCGCCAAAGTCAGAATTGTCTTTTTCATGTGTACTCCTCCCATTAGAACACTTTCGACGAATGCACGAAGCGGTTGCGCCTCTGAAACAGCATTGAAAGCTGTTCGCCGGAGCGGTTCCCGCCACCCCGTGAGAAGGCCAAACCGCTCTAGGAATTAAGCTTCCCGCCCAGATCGTCGGGCTGACGCGCGACGAGCTCCGGACGAAAAACCTCCCTCAATTGCGCAGGGTCTTCCCCTCCCATACGCCGCAACAGAAATTCCCCCAGCCGTTGCCCCAACACTTCGATCGGCTGATAGAGGGTCGTGACCGGCGGAGTGAAATAGGCGCTGACATTGATGTCGTCATAGGCGATGACGTCGATGTCCTGCCCGACTTCCAGCCCCAGCGACCGCAATGCGGACAACACACCGAGCGTTGTCGCTTCATTGACACAGACCAGCGCCGTCGGTGGATCACGCTCTTCCCGGAGAGCCAGCGCAGAATCGCGTCCGAAGCGTGTGGACAAGTCGCCGCCGATAACCAGATCGGTACATGGCGCAGCACCTGCCTCTGTGAAGGCACGCGTAAAACCATCGATCCTGTCGAGAGCATAGGAAAAACGCGCATCCGCATTCACCAGACCGATGCGCCGGTGCCCGCCAGCGATCAGTCGTGCAGTTGCGGCATGTGCGGCCCATTCATTGTCCACGTCGACATGGGCATAAACGAGCGATTTGCGGCATCTCCCCAGGGACACGAAAGGAAAGTCAGCCTCGACCAGCATGTCGATGCGCGCATCGTCGGCCAGAACGCCTGAAAAGATCAGACCATCGGCGAGGCTTTGATCGACGATGCGGCGCGTGATGGCACAGGCATCGTCAAAACTGCGATAGCCATAAACGGAAAGCTGATAATCGCTATCATCGAGAATCTGGCTGAGACCGCTGAGAATCTGCGTATATTCGACACCGTCCCATTCATAACCCGCCACCGAATTCATCGGCATCAATACGGCGGCTTGATAGGTCTTGCCGGTACGCAACGCCATGCCACGGGCATTGGCCTGATAGCCAAGCTCGTCTGCAGCGGAGAGAATAATCTTGCGTGTCTCTTCCGTCACGACCGGCGAACCGTGCAATGCCTTCGAAATCGTCGCAATCGAATAGCCCGTGTGTTCCGCGAGCGTTTTGATCGTCGGTCGCACACGCGTTTTTATTCGGTCAATCGACCTCGACATTTCAAGCTCCCACAATCGTCATATCAAAACGGTAACAACATATAAAAACGTTTTCAAGAAAAATAAAAACGTTTTTATGTCGGAGAATGTCTTGTGCCCGTCAAACAATCGGGGTGCGATTCAATTTGATTGAAGCAGATCGGATTATTGGGTCGGTTTCGGCTGGGGCGGAAAAAACTTTAACGGAATAGTCCAATGATTTTCGACATCTATGATTGATTGGATATTGATAGATGCCATCCCGAGAGAACAAGAGGCTGTTTGAGATAATTTTCACGTCAGCAAATTCAATGACTTACGTTTAGAAAATGCAAGCGGATCAAGAACCGTCGGCCTTAGCCCTGCCCAGTTTGGCCAACACAAAGAGATACTCGGCTTTGCCCCACGTTGGCCAGATATATCTTTTCATCATACGACACACTACCGCAGACTTGGGTGTGTGTTCGCAAGACAGCGGGCGCATAATATGAGAACGGGAGGCTCTTCAGAAACAGTAAGGTGACCATCATGAAACCGTACTCACTATTCGTTGTTGCTGGATTGGCGTTAATGAATGCCACAATTGCTTATGCGGGTTCAAACACAGCATTACAAAGCACGTCCACATTACCATCGACTGATCCAGCAGAGACAATCGTCCATGGGGCAACGTCAGCGCAGCTGGAAGCTGCTAAGCCACGAGTCTGTCAATATAAGACTTGGCAAGATTGCATAGCAGCCTGCGGAACCTCGCTGTGCATATATTGCTCAGGTAATGGAAAATATGCCTGCGAAAAGGAGTAATAAGACGTTAGTGCATGGGTGCGAACGGAATTGGTACGTACACAGCTCAGCATACGATCGAGCGCCCGGCAGCCAAAGACGCTTTCCATTTGCTGATTGGGTCGGTTCCGGCAGAGGGCTAAATGGTACGTTTAACTGTCTCAATTTAACCCGTTCGCATTTTCTAAACGTAAGTCATTGAATTTGCTGGCGCGGAAATTATCCCAAACAGCCTCTTGTTCTCTCGGGATAGCATCCATCAATATCCAGCCACTTCATAAACGACGGAAATCATTGGACTATTTCGTTAGAGTATTTTTCGCCTCGCCGGAACTGACGCCAGTATGCAACAAACGCCCGGGACGCTCGACTTCAAAAAAACCGAAACTCCGTAGCAACCTTCACTGAAAAAATAATTGCTACAGAATATGTAGGCGCGTCGGCACTCTAATAGACACAGACCAAACTCTAACTGTAACTCCATAATTTAGACTGCTGATTTGTTCTATAATGTTTCGCTATACATCACCGCCTCATGTTGACAAAAAAACTGTGTAATATTTTATTCATCCTGTTTCGATCTGTGAGAACCGATCAACACAAAGGGAGGACAGAATGGATATCAGGCCGTCTATCTTTGCCTGGACTTTGACTTGTTCGCTGGCAGTATCAGGCGTTGCATTTTCTCAAGAAACGCGCACGAAAGTCATTTTAGACGCGGATATGGTCGAGCTATTCGATGATGGCACCGCCATGCTTCTACTGGAGCGCGCTCCCAACATCGACCTGCTGGGCGTAACCGTCGTTTCAGGAAACACACCCATGCCAGCCGGTGTCGCCGCGGGCGCGCGACAACTGGAGGCGCTCGGCTCTGAGGTGCCAATCTACGAAGGCAGCCGTTACGGCATTCGCAACTGGCGAGGAAACAAAGCCACCCCGGAAGTGCTGGCAGCCGAACTGCAAATCAGCCCTATCACCGGTTGGGGCGGTTATCTGCGGCCGGATGCGGGCAATGAGATCGATGCCGATCCGACGGCAAAATGGTCCGACGTCTACAAGCATAAATATGGCGAGGCCCCATCCTATAAACGGGTGTATGGCCTGGATAATCCGGACCCGGATGGCAACAGAGACGCTGTGGATTTTCTCGTCGACACCGTCAACAAGTATCCCGGCCAGGTCAAGCTGGTGGCAATTGGTCCACTCACCAATATTGCACGCGCCATCCTGAAGGATCCGAGCTTTCCATCGAAGGTCGCTGAAATCGTCTATATGGGCGGCGCCTTCTACGTTCCGGGGAATTCGTCGGCATCGGCAGAGTTCAACTGGTGGGCAGACCCTGAAGCCGCCAAGATCAGTGTCAGGTCGAAATGGGGCGATCCGAATTCCGAATCCTTCAAGGCATATGGCAATCAGGTGATCTCCGGTCTGGAAGCCAATGAACATACGGGAGGAATGCCGGAGGACCTCTATCGGAAAATGGTCGACAATAGCCCTCCCGGCATTCAGAAACTCTGGCTTGCACGCGAAGAACAGATCAAGGCGCAAGGCGGAACCACATTCGGACCCGATAACGTCTGGGACCTGTTTGCGGCCGCCTATGTCATCGACCCGTCGATTGTCCTTGCCTGGAACAACGCCCCTCGCCCCAAAGATGGCGCAGCTGTACCTGCCACCGGTGTCTATGTCGACGTGAACACCGAGATGGGTCTCGACTATGGCCGAAGCCTTGCTTTCACCAACAATGATATAGGAGGTAATGCGGAGGCAAAACCGGGACCGGTCGGCACTCAGAAAGCTGCCATTCAGAACTACATCGATGAAGACAAATTCTGGAAAGAGATCGTCGTTCCGCTAACCACCGTTTCGAAGAATTAAAGCATGATCCGATCGATGCGAAACGCGGGTCGATAAGATTTCTGCTTGTTTAGATAGTCTGCCTGCTCACAGGATTGCAGGCATTACAGAAGCAATCGAGGCGGTGGGAGCTCAACTGCGTCATCTGCCGCCTCATAAATTGGGTACGATTCGGCAAAACCTGACACCGGAGTTCCGGTGCCAGGCATTCATTCATCCTGAAGCAAGTATCCGATCAGAACTTGAAGGGCGTGCCCATGCATTTTGCCACTTCACGCTTGATGCAGTTATTATATTCGTGGGGCACCTCTCTCAACGGATAGCAAATGGTTCGCGCCTTTTGCCGGCACTCTTGTTGATTGCTACCATCGGCAATCTGCGCAAAAGAGCTATTCTGGGTTGATGTGTTCACAACTTGAACGCTCATATTGCTCATTTCTACCGCGAAAGCTCCGCCAGCTCCCCAAAGGATGGAAGCAATAACCAATGGCATCAATGCAAATTTATTCATTGCAATCTCCCTTTTAAAAATTCCATCATTACAATGGCATTAAATAATTCTGCAATTATACTATCATCGATTGATGATCATCAATTAGCTTAAAATGATTTATAAATAAAAATTATATATATAAAAGATTATATACTCGTTCTATATTTATTAATTTCTCCTCTTTTTATTTGACTTATATTGAACAAGTACATCTATCTTGAATAGAGCAATAATTTTCTAGATTATTATATACTGAAAATTAGCTGTACCAATATCAGTTTGCATCTCAGCGGCCCCATTTTTTTGCTTCACCGAACGTGTCTCGGCTTATGCGAAAGCAGCTGACCACCTGCCTAAGAACACGTTTGGCACCGGCATGTCCGCTCCGGTGCTGACTATGTCTTCAGGAAAGAACGAAGAACTGATCAAATTGGCAGCCTCATTACATCAAAAATTGCAGCTCCTGAAACGCCAAAATGACGACGACGCGATCCCGAGCAATCCGTTTGCAGCTGAACCAATAATCGATCTTCCAAACTCCCTATAAACAGGGCTATGATAGCCACTGTTTCTCGGATTGGGCATGTCGGCAAGCCATAATGAATCAGATCTCTTTTTCGACAGATATGATCGAAGATCAATTACGTAACGATTTTTGGCGTGAAGTTCTGAAGCCAATGTATGAAATCACATTGGATGGAGAAATACGAAATTATCAGCTTTTTGGCTTCGCAAGGGGCAGTGCGATCAGCTCTTCCCTTCAAATTGGCTCGACCCGTTTCAACACCCAAAACTATCTACGCACGCCTAAGATCATCGCACATGGAGGTCTCGACCAATATATTCTCCAGCTCATAACCGCTGGGGATTTACGCGGCGATTTCAACGGCGTCGACGTCTGGGCCAAGCCTGGCGATATCGTCATCATAGATTTCACACAGACAGTTCAAAGCACGGCATATGAAGGAAGCCGCATCACCGTGATGCTTGCGCGCGACGAGCTGGAAAAGGTGGTTGGGTGGCGAAATCTGCACGGCGTCGTTCTGCGTGCCCATGAACCAATGACGCGTCTGCTGTTTGCTTATTTACGAGGACTGCACGACGTAGCCAGCAAATTGAGTGCGTCAGAGGTCTATTCAGCGCAAGAAGCGATGCTTTCTCTGCTGAATGCCAGCATCAAAGGCGACGCCATCGAAAATGCAGCCGTGAACCTCACGATGCGTAAATGCATCCTCGCTCACATCAATGAAAACCTGAACAACCCCTCGCTCAGCCCCCAATCCATCATGCGAAACTTTCGCGTTTCGCGCTCACACCTCTATCGCGCTTTTGAACCCGATGGAGGCGTCGCGAAGGTCATTCGCGATAAACGGCTCGACAGTGCATACCAAACGCTGGTGAGGCAGACAGGACCGTCGGCCTCGCTGAAAAGAATAGCCTATCAATGCGGTTTTAATGACGGTACACAATTTACGAAGGCATTCAAGGCGCGATTTGGATTGGTACCGAAGGACGTGGCGAAGTTCGGCGCGCCATTGCTGACAAGCGCTCCCTACAATTTTTCCTACGCTCAACACTTGTCGGCCCAGGCAAAGAGAGCAGGGCTGACGAACGGACAGCCTATGCAGCTTGAAAGCATGAGCCTGGCATAACGCATCTCTTCGCAGCCAGAGATAGCAATGGCCATATGCAATGAAGCCGTCGCCCGCTTCTTCTCTTGCATAGCACTCCTGCGAGCATCGTCTTACCGAACACGCATAACCAAGTAAGCGGGGCAAATTTGGTGGCCAAGACCCTGTTTCTGATTCCAAGTCAGAAAAATTAAACACTGTGCATATCGTGAGTTCCGCATCGATATTTCATGGCTATGGGATTCCTGATTTTGGCAAATCATGATTCTCTTTTGCGATGCCGAAGAGAATGCTTCCCTCGCCCAAGCATGCTGACACGCTTTCACTGAACGCGTTGCGCAGTCTGGTCACGGGTTTGGTTGAGAAAACCGAACGTGCAGAGGCTCGGCTTGAAAAACTGGAAGCTGAGAATACAGCACTCCGTAAGGAGAATGCCGAGCTCCGTCTGGAAAACACCCGGCTTAAAGTTGAGAACCAACTCCTTCGCGATGAAATTGCGCGACTGAAAAACCTGCCGCCACGGCCGCCGTTCAAACCGTCGGGCATGGATAAGGCAACGGACGCGAAAGCTCAGGACAAGCAGGCGGGCAAGAAGAAGCCGCGTGGACCGAAACTGGATGTCGAGCGCGTTGATCGGGATGTGGTTCTTCATGCCCGTGTTCCGGACGGTTCACGCTTCAAGGGCTACAAGAGCTATTACGTGCGCGATATAGTTTTGCGCGCTGAGGTTATTCACTACCGGCGCGAATGCTGGGTTGCTCCGAACGGTAAGACTATTCTTGCGCCGTTACCTGCCGGAATCGTCGGTGGTTATGGCCCAAACCTCAGGCGGCTCTGCCTGATGCTGCATGCGCAAGGTCAGGTCACAGCGCAACGGTTGTCGACCCTGCTTAATGACATCGGCATGGACATCTCCAAACGCCAGGTTGTGCGTTTGCTCACCAAGGGGCTGGATGGCTTTGTTGCTGAGGATGCTGCCGTTCTGCATGCTGGCCTGGTGTCGGAAGCCTATGTAACGGTCGATGACACCGGGGCCCGTCATGCGCGTGATAACTTCTATACCA
This sequence comes from Brucella anthropi ATCC 49188, assembly GCF_000017405.1. Classification (NCBI taxonomy): domain Bacteria; kingdom Pseudomonadati; phylum Pseudomonadota; class Alphaproteobacteria; order Hyphomicrobiales; family Brucellaceae; genus Brucella; species Brucella anthropi. Next base: position 3,558 of record NC_009668.1, on the reverse strand, counting down.
CCCATATTGGCGGCGAGCATTTTACCGTCTTTCGCACCACGAAAACAAAATCCCGCCTGAACTTCCTGTCGCTCTTGCGCGGCAATTATCAGGATTATGTGCTTAACGATGCTACTTCTGATTATCTGAAGACGCGACATGGCGTGGATCCGACAGTCATCGCCAGGCTGCAAACACGCACGCCTCAACGCTTTAGCAACCAGGTCCCCTTTCTGGAACACCTGGCGCAAAAAGGTGTCGACATCTTCGATAAGGACATGGTTCGGGTCGTCGCGGAAGCGGGCATCTGGGGTTCTGTTCGCCACCACGGCCTGCTGGGCAATGCCGTCATTATCTCCGACGATGCCGGCCAGTTCCGGGTTGGCAATCATGCGCTGTGCTGGGTGCATGCGGAGCGGCTGCTGCAAAAGCTGATGCCGGCGACGCCACAGCACGTCCGGTGGGTGGAAAATATACGCGATCTCATTTGGAGCTTCTACAAGGCGCTCAAGGCATTCAGGCAGAAGAGCCCCTCACCAGGATCAATCAGCGCTTTCCGGCAACGGTTTGACCGCATCTTCTCTATCCGGACGGGTTGTATGGAGCTGGACAAGCTGTTGGCACGCCTGCTACGCCGCAAGGAAGAACTGCTCAAGGTTCTCGAACGCCCGGAAATTCCGTTGCACACCAACGCCTCCGAGAACGATCTGCGCAGTTGCGTCACCAAACGCAAAATCTCGGGTGGCACCATGAGCAACGATGGACGCATTGCCCGCGATACCATGCTGGGCCTTATGAAGACCTGCAAAAAGCTTCGGCTTTCCTTCTGGCATTATCTCGGCGACCGGCTTGGTATATCCAGTCAACAAACAGCCATTCCGGAGCTTGCAGGCCTCATTATCGCCAAAGCCTGATCCCACTTACTTCCGACTGTCAGGCTTTGAGAATGGCACCACCCGACCTGCTCTTGTTGGTGCTTCATCCATAATATGACCACCCGTCAAGCTCAGTAATGACGGTGAAACATTCCACTGTTTGTCGTCATCCGTGTGCACCGTCACCGTCTTGCGATTGCGACGAATAACAAAGCCTCGAACCATCGTACCATCTGGCCCTTCAAACATCACGCCACTGCCGATCTTAATCTCCTGCAGCACAGCGGCTGTCTTTTGTTGATGGAGAAACTGCAATCGCTCAACGATGTGCCGGTTCAATTCCATCAGCGTGGCTTCATCAAGACTATCAATATCGAGCTCGGTAATCGGAGTCTTCTTCATCGTGCAATCTATACGACCTTCTTGGGCAAAAGGAATTATGGTAGATTGCAACTCACCGTGCAACTGCACAACAAAATGGCACCGCCAACGGATATGCCCCGCTTACCCTGTCGGGTAAGCGGGGCAAATTTGGTGGCCAAGACCCTGTTTCTGATTCCAAGTCAGAAAAATTAAACACTGTGCATATCGTGAGTTCCGCATCGATATTTCATGGCTATGGGATTCCTGATTTTGGCAAATCATGATTCTCTTTTGCGATGCCGAAGAGAATGCTTCCCTCGCCCAAGCATGCTGACACGCTTTCACTGAACGCGTTGCGCAGTCTGGTCACGGGTTTGGTTGAGAAAACCGAACGTGCAGAGGCTCGGCTTGAAAAACTGGAAGCTGAGAATACAGCACTCCGTAAGGAGAATGCCGAGCTCCGTCTGGAAAACACCCGGCTTAAAGTTGAGAACCAACTCCTTCGCGATGAAATTGCGCGACTGAAAAACCTGCCGCCACGGCCGCCGTTCAAACCGTCGGGCATGGATAAGGCAACGGACGCGAAAGCTCAGGACAAGCAGGCGGGCAAGAAGAAGCCGCGTGGACCGAAACTGGATGTCGAGCGCGTTGATCGGGATGTGGTTCTTCATGCCCGTGTTCCGGACGGTTCACGCTTCAAGGGCTACAAGAGCTATTACGTGCGCGATATAGTTTTGCGCGCTGAGGTTATTCACTACCGGCGCGAATGCTGGGTTGCTCCGAACGGTAAGACTATTCTTGCGCCGTTACCTGCCGGAATCGTCGGTGGTTATGGCCCAAACCTCAGGCGGCTCTGCCTGATGCTGCATGCGCAAGGTCAGGTCACAGCGCAACGGTTGTCGACCCTGCTTAATGACATCGGCATGGACATCTCCAAACGCCAGGTTGTGCGTTTGCTCACCAAGGGGCTGGATGGCTTTGTTGCTGAGGATGCTGCCGTTCTGCATGCTGGCCTGGTGTCGGAAGCCTATGTAACGGTCGATGACACCGGGGCCCGTCATGCGCGTGATAACTTCTATACCACCCATATTGGCGGCGAGCATTTTACCGTCTTTCGCACCACGAAAACAAAATCCCGCCTGAACTTCCTGTCGCTCTTGCGCGGCAATTATCAGGATTATGTGCTTAACGATGCTACTTCTGATTATCTGAAGACGCGACATGGCGTGGATCCGACAGTCATCGCCAGGCTGCAAACACGCACGCCTCAACGCTTTAGCAACCAGGTCCCCTTTCTGGAACACCTGGCGCAAAAAGGTGTCGACATCTTCGATAAGGACATGGTTCGGGTCGTCGCGGAAGCGGGCATCTGGGGTTCTGTTCGCCACCACGGCCTGCTGGGCAATGCCGTCATTATCTCCGACGATGCCGGCCAGTTCCGGGTTGGCAATCATGCGCTGTGCTGGGTGCATGCGGAGCGGCTGCTGCAAAAGCTGATGCCGGCGACGCCACAGCACGTCCGGTGGGTGGAAAATATACGCGATCTCATTTGGAGCTTCTACAAGGCGCTCAAGGCATTCAGGCAGAAGAGCCCCTCACCAGGATCAATCAGCGCTTTCCGGCAACGGTTTGACCGCATCTTCTCTATCCGGACGGGTTGTATGGAGCTGGACAAGCTGTTGGCACGCCTGCTACGCCGCAAGGAAGAACTGCTCAAGGTTCTCGAACGCCCGGAAATTCCGTTGCACACCAACGCCTCCGAGAACGATCTGCGCAGTTGCGTCACCAAACGCAAAATCTCGGGTGGCACCATGAGCAACGATGGACGCATTGCCCGCGATACCATGCTGGGCCTTATGAAGACCTGCAAAAAGCTTCGGCTTTCCTTCTGGCATTATCTCGGCGACCGGCTTGGTATATCCAGTCAACAAACAGCCATTCCGGAGCTTGCAGGCCTCATTATCGCCAAAGCCTGATCCCACTTACTTCCGACTGTCAGGCTTTGAGAATGGCACCACCCGACCTGCTCTTGTTGGTGCTTCATCCATAATATGACCACCCGTCAAGCTCAGTAATGACGGTGAAACATTCCACTGTTTGTCGTCATCCGTGTGCACCGTCACCGTCTTGCGATTGCGACGAATAACAAAGCCTCGAACCATCGTACCATCTGGCCCTTCAAACATCACGCCACTGCCGATCTTAATCTCCTGCAGCACAGCGGCTGTCTTTTGTTGATGGAGAAACTGCAATCGCTCAACGATGTGCCGGTTCAATTCCATCAGCGTGGCTTCATCAAGACTATCAATATCGAGCTCGGTAATCGGAGTCTTCTTCATCG